>CAMOPD010000010.1 GCA_946622085.1 uncultured Prevotellaceae bacterium
GCAGCGTGGACATGGAGGACTCGGTGCACATCAACAAGCAGGTGGGCACGGTGTCATTTTCGCTGCCCGTGAGCTATGGGCAGCGCGAAGACGAATACTATCTGACCATCAGCGGCACCAACTACGAGATACGCGACACCATACGCATCACCAAGGAAAGCCGTCCGCACTTTGAATCGGTGGACTGCAACCCATCCTTCTTTCACACCGTGACAGACGCCATGTGCACACACAACATATTGGACTCAGTGGTCATCAACAACAAGACGATTAATTATGACTCCTCTAAAGAACATTTCAAGGTATACGTTTTTACTGACTATTAGTCTGATGTTCTGGGTCATGCCGGCCGACGGCCAGCGACGCAAGCCCACCCCTCAGGAGCCCGACTCGACAGCATTCCTAAACGGATTTGCCGTGTCGGCCGACCTTGTTGGCGCCGCTCAGCTCTTGTTCAGCGACTACGGCCAATATGAAGCGGCCCTGCGCATCAACTTGAAAGACCGATGGTTTCCCGTCGTCGAGCTTGGACTGGGCAAAGCCAACCACGACGATATCGTCACAAAGGTGAGCTACAAGACCTCGGCCCCCTATGGGCGCGTGGGCCTGGACTTCAACCTGCTCAAGAACAAGCACGACATCTACAGGCTCTACGGAGGATTCCGCTACGCCTATACCAACTATAAATTTGAATTCTCACACCCAGGAATCATCGACCCCGTGTGGGGAGGTGAGGTGAAATTCGAGGCCAAAGACGTGGCCAGCTACTGCCACTGGGTGGAGGGGGTAATGGGCATCGATGCCTCTATCATTGGTCCCATACACCTGGGATGGAGCGTACGCTACCGGCGACGCATAGCCCATAAGGAGGGCGACTATGGCAATGCCTGGTACGTGCCGGGATATGGCAAGACGGGAACGTCACGGCTGGCCGCGACCTTCAACGTGATTATCGACATCTGACGTGAGCCACCCCCCACACACAGAGAAAAAAAACACTTTCCGCCGTATGAAAAAGAAATCATGGCAATTGCCGTTTCTGCTCTTCCTGATCATAGGAACGGTGCTCATTGTGCGCCATCAGCGCTCCATGCCCTATCAGCACGATGAGGGACTGGTCTTCGGTACCGTCTATCATGCCACCTACCAAAGCGACAAGAACCTGAAGAGGGAGATAGAAGCCGAGTTGGGGAAGGTGGACGGAGAATTCTCCATGTTCAACGAGCATTCCACCATTGCCCGCATCAATCGCGGCGAAATGCCCCAACTGAGCGACATGTTCCTGGAAGTTTACGGCCTGGCCGAAAACATATCCAAGGATACCCACGGTTCCTTCGACATCTCCGTGGCTCCACTGGTCAACGCCTGGGGATTTGGATTCAAGCACCAGCAAATGCCCACCTCTCAAGAAGTGGACAGTCTGAAAAAACTCATCGGCTATGAAAAGCTGAAACTCACCCGACAAGGCAAGACGACCACCCTGAAACATCCCAAAAACATGATGCTCGACTTCAGCGCCATTGCCAAAGGCTATGGATGCGATGCCGTGGCAAGGATGCTGGAAAGGAAAGACGTAAAGAACTTCATGATAGAGATTGGCGGCGAGGTGGTGACTCGGGGAATCAGCGAAAAGCGGCTGCCCTGGCGCATAGGTGTGACCAAGCCCACCGACGACTCGCTGAGCACGGGCGGAGAACTGCAAACGGTGCTCAACGTGACCGACAAGGCCATGGCCACCAGTGGCAACTACCGCAACTTCTACTATAAAGGCGGGCGCAAATATGCCCACACCATTGACCCCAAGACAGGCTATCCCGTGCAGCACAACATCCTCTCGGCCACCGTCCTGGCCGACCGGTGCGCCACGGCCGATGCCTACGCCACGGCCTTCATGGTGATGGGGCTCAAAGAGGCCCAGAAGGTGCTGGAGCGGCATCCTGAGCTCATGGTCTACTTCATCTATGCCAACGAGAAAGGCGAAAACAACGTGTGGTTCTCGCCCTCCATGAAAAAGAAAATCGTAGAATAAGGGCAGAAGAAAAAGAGAATGGCGCAAACTATTCAATTGTATCAGCAATTGCTCGAGATGCCACTCTTTCAGGGCATGAGCCACAACGACCTGGAGGAGGTCGTTGCCCATACACGTTTCGGATTCCTGAAATACCGGAGCAACAAGACTGTGGTGGACGAAGGACAGGCGTGCACCCATCTGCTGTTTCTCCTCAAAGGAAGCCTGCAGACCAAACGCTTTGCCGACGACCGCAGCTACTCCTTATCGGAGCAGCTCGACGCTCCCGAATTGCTACAGCCCGAACGCATATTCGGACTGACGCAACGCTACACCTACACCTTCACCACACTCTGCGAATGCAACTTCATCCGTATAGACAAGAGTGAAGCACTCAGGCTCACCGAAAGCTATGAGATATTCCGCCTCAACCTGCTCAACATTGTCACCACACAAAGCCAGAAGCTTTCGCACTTGCCCTGGCGAAGCCGCCCGCACGACACGCGGCAGAAAATCATACGCTTCATTGCCAACCACTGCATGCGCCCCGTTGGCCCCAAGCGCTTAGACATACGAATGGAAGTGATGGCACGCGAAATAGACGAAAGCCGACTGCACGTTTCGCAACAACTCAATGCCATGCAGCAGGAAGGTCTTCTGAGCTTTTCAAGGGGCGTCATCAACATTCCCGCTTTCGAAAAGCTCCTTTCTTCACCCCTCTGAACGAGGCACATGCGCCTTCTCCTACCCTACTCCGCAGCTAACACCTAACGAGGTAGAATAAATTTCGTTAAAAATATAATAGGTAATAAGGTGTATCGGATAATTTGCAGTATATTTGCGGTTTGAAAGGAAACAAAGTAGTATGGATGAGAAGGAAACAGAAAGAATTGAGAGAATAAACCCCTTTTTTGTTGACTATGGGACGCCGCACGACACGGCACCCTTTGACCGTATTCGCATGGAAGACTATGAAGAGGCTTTCATGGAAGGCATCAGGCGTGACAACGAGCAAATAGAAAAAACCATCAACAACCCCGAGAAGCCCACTTTCGACAACACCATCATCAACAAGGACGACGACCGCGAGGGCTACTACGATCTGCTCGACCGCGTGTCGACTGTATTCTTCAACCTGCTTTCGGCCGAGACCAACGACGAGATGGATGCACTGGCTCAGCGCATGCAGCCACTGCTCACGCAGCACGCCAACGACGTGAGGCTGAACAAGCGGCTCTTTGAGCGCGTGAAGGCCGTACACCGGCATCACCGGCGGCTGACGCCTGAGGAGAAGATGCTGCTCGACAACTGCTACGACGGTTTTGTCAGAAGCGGAGCACTGCTCGACGAGGCCGGCAAGGAACGTCTGCGCCAGCTGACGGAAGAAGCATCGATGCTCTCGTTGCAGTTTTCGCAAAACCTGTTGAAGGAGAACAAAGCCTTCACATTGCACATTACCGACCAGGCACAACTGGAGGGACTGCCACAGACGGCCATAGACGCTGCCGCACAAAATGCCAAGGAGAGAGAACTGGAAGGATGGGTGTTCACACTCGACATGCCCAGCTACTCACCCTTCATGACCTATAGCACCCAACGCGAACTGCGCCGCCAGATGTACATGGCACGCAACACCGTGTGCACACACGACAACAGCGAGAACAACCTCAAGATATGCCAGCGACTGGTGAACCTGCGGCGCGAAGTGGCCCAACTGCTGGGTTTCAAGAGCTATGCCGACTACGTGCTGAAGCATCGCATGGCAAGCAATGTGCGCAATGTCTACCATCTGCTCGACCAGCTCATCGAGGCTTATAAGCCCACGGCCGAAAAAGAGATGGCGGAAATAGAGAAAATGGCCCGACGAATGGAAGGCAAGGACTTCAAGATGGAGCCGTGGGATCAGAGCTTCTACTCCCACAAGCTGCAACTGAAGAAATTCAACATCGACTCAGAGATGCTACGCCCCTATTTCGAACTAAGCCGCGTCATCGACGGCGTGTTCGGACTGGCCAACCGCCTCTATGGCATCACATTTAAGCCCAATGCAGACATCCCTGTCTACCATCCCGACGTGAAAGCCTACGAGGTGTTCGATCGGGACGGCAGTTTCCTGGCTGTCTTCTATGCAGACTTCCACCCGCGCAAGGGCAAACAAGGCGGAGCATGGATGACCGAATATCAAGGCCAATATATCGACCGCAAGGGGCGCAACATAAGACCTCACGTGAGCGTGGTGATGAACCTCACCAAGCCCACAGCCGACAAACCGGCCTTGCTGACATTGGGCGAGGTGGAAACATTCCTGCACGAATTCGGCCACTCGCTCCACGGCATGTTTGCCAACACACGCTTTGAGAGCCTCTCTGGAACCAACGTTTGGTGGGACTTCGTGGAACTGCCCTCGCAATTCATGGAGAATTTTGCCGTTGAAAAAGAGTTCCTGCGCACCTTTGCCTTCCACTACGAGACAGGCGAACCTCTGCCCGACGAGCTCATCGACCGCATTGTGAAAAGCCGAAACTTCATGGCCGCCTATGCCTGCCTCAGACAAGTGAGTTTCGGACTGCTCGACATGGCCTACTACACGCAGAAGAAACCTTTCGAGGCCGACATCATGACATTCGAGAAGAAAGCATGGAAGAAAGCCATGGTGACGCCGCAACGCTCCGACACCTGCATGACGGTACAGTTCTCCCACATCATGGAGGGAGGCTATGCCGCTGGCTACTACAGCTACAAATGGGCTGAAGTGCTCGATGCCGATGCCTTCAGCGTATTCAAGAAAGAAGGCATCTTCAACCAGCACACAGCTCAGCGGTTCCGTGACTGCATACTGAGCAAAGGCGGCACGGAACATCCCATGACGCTCTATAAAAACTTCCGTGGAGGCGAGCCTACCATTGACGCTCTGCTGAAGCGAAATGGCATCAAGAAGAGAAAAAACAACAAATGACCAACGAAGAAAAACAGCAGAAACTGGACGAACGCTATCTTCGCATGGCGCGCATCTGGGCTGAGAATTCCTATTGCCAACGCCGGCAAGTGGGAGCACTGGTGGTGAAAGACAAGATGATCATCAGTGATGGCTACAACGGAACACCAAGCGGATTTGAGAACATATGCGAAGACGACAACAACGTGACCAAGCCCTACGTGCTGCACGCTGAAGCGAATGCCATCACCAAGCTGGCCAGAAGTTCCAACAACAGCGACGGCTCAACACTCTACGTCACTGCATCGCCATGCATCGAATGCGCCAAGCTCATCATACAATCGGGCATCAAGCGCGTTGTCTATGGCGAGAAATACAGGCTGACGGACGGCATCGACCTGCTCAGGCGCGCCGGTATAGAAGTGGTGTATATGGAAGTGGAATAAAGAGAGTGACGGAATCACTCCTGCACACGCAAACAGAAGAAAAAGATAATCAACCAATCGTATATAAACAAGGATGAACCAAAATAAGTCAAGCCGTTTCATGCCTATCCTCATGGCCATCTGCGTAGTGGTAGGCATTGTCATTGGCACATTCTATGCCAAGCACTTCTCGGGAAACCGCCTGAACATCATCAACAGCGGCAGCAACCGGCTGAACAGCTTGCTCCACATCATCGACGACCAATATGTGGACAAGGTGGACATCGACTCTCTTGTAGACAAGTCGATACCAAAGATTCTGGCCGAACTTGACCCCCACTCGGTGTACATCAATGCCAAGGATGTGCAGACAGCCAACGACGACCTGAAGGGATCCTTCTCGGGCGTTGGTATTGAATTCAACATCCGGCAAGACACCATACACATTCAAAATGTCATCAGCAATGGCCCGGCAGAGCGCGCCGGCCTCATGGCAGGCGACAAGATCGTGATGGTAGACGGCATGCCTTTTGTGGGCAAGCAGGTGACCAACGAAGAAGCCATGCACCGCCTGAAAGGCCCGAAGGACACGAAAGTGAAAATCGGCGTGTTGCGCTATGGCTCAAAGAAAGTGCAGGAGTTCACTGTTACCCGTGGCGACATCCCCGTGAAGAGCATCAACTCCACATACATGCTTGACAAGAACACGGGCTACATACGTATCAAGAGCTTTGGCGAAACCACTTACACCGAGTTGCTCATTGCCCTGGCCAAACTCTCCCAAGAAGGATTTGAAAACCTGGTCATCGACCTGCGCGACAATACAGGCGGCTATCTTCAGTCGGCCGTGCAGATGGCCAACGAGTTCCTGCCTAAAGGCCGGCTCATCGTCTATACCCAAGGCCGCAAATCGCCACGCCAAGACTATCGTAGCGACGGCCGCGGCAGCTACCAGAAGATGCCGCTCGTGGTGCTCATCAATGAAGGGTCGGCATCTGCATCGGAAATCTTCGCGGGAGCCATTCAGGACAACGACCGAGGCACTATTATCGGCCGGCGCTCTTTCGGCAAAGGCCTTGTACAGCAGCAACTCGGATTCTCCGACGGTTCCATGATCCGCCTCACCATTGCCCGCTATTACACCCCATCGGGACGCTGCATACAGAAGCCCTACGTCATGGGCGAGGACAAAGAATATGAGCAGGATCTCATTACACGCTATGAGCACGGCGAATTCTTCTCGCAAGACAGCATCAAGCATACCGGGCCCGCCTACCATACCAAAATTGGCCGCACCGTATACGGCGGAGGAGGCATCACGCCCGACATCTTCGTGCCCGAAGACACGCTCGGCATCACCAACTACTACAAGCAGGCCAGCATGAGCGGACTCATCCTGCAATTCGCTTTCAACTACACCGATGAGAACCGACAGAAAATGGCTTCATTTAAGGACATGCAAGCACTATCGGACTATCTGGTGCGCCAGAACACCGTTGACCGCTTTGCCACCTTCGCCGACAACCACGGCCTGCAACGCCGCAACCTGATGATACAGAAGTCGCACAAGCTGCTCGAGCGCTACATCAACAGCCGCATCATCTACAACATGCTTGACGAGAGCGCCTGGAACATGTATCTCAACCAGGACGACCCCGTCATCAAGACCACGCTCGACGTTTTCCGCCGCGATGCCGCCTTCCCGCAAAAGCCATCAGCCGTGGAGAAGCCCGCCAAGAAGGTGGCTGCAGCAAAAACCCAGGTCCCCTACAATGAGCTGCAGCTTTCATCGCCGAATATTCTCGCTGTATACGCATGAACAAAGGAGACATACGCCGATACATACGTCTGCAGAAGCAGCAGTTCACCGCCAGTGAGCTCTCTCTGCTTTCTGAGCCCATTATGCGCCGGCTACTGGTTCACCCGCGCATCAAGGCAGCGAGCACCATTCTCATGTACTATTCACTGCCCGACGAAGTGAACACCCACGATTCGCTTGACCGGTTGATTGAAGATGGAAAGACGGTATTGCTGCCAGCTGTCATCAGCGACACTGAAATGGAGTTGCGCCACTACGAAGGCCCCAAAAGCCTGCTCGGCGGCTTCTTCGACATCATGGAGCCAGTGGGTACACCCTTCACCTGCCTGAGCACTATCGATGTGGCAGTGATTCCAGGCATGGGCTTCGACGGGATGGGCCATCGTCTCGGCCGTGGCCGCGGTTACTACGATCGGTTTCTTCCCCTCATTCCCCAGGCCTACAAGATAGGCATCTGCTTTCCTTTCCAGAAGTTGCCCGGCATACCTGTCGATGCTACGGACATCCCTATGGACGAAGTTCTCTGACCACTCTGTTATTTAATAAGAATAACGGATATCAGCTTCAGCCATTTAAAAGAACCTGATATCCCAAATAATCTGCGACCCCACTTCTTCATTCAGTTTGCGTATGAGTTCCGATTTCATCATTGACAAGTCGGAACGCAAGGCCGGATTGACAATTCTGACGAAAAGCGTCTGGCTGCGGATGAACTTTTCGGCTGTATACTTCTCGGTGATTTCACCGGCCACCTTTCCCCATGAATCTATCAGTCGCCTTTGTAACAAGGGCGTTTCAAGCCCCTCACGACGGAGGAATTGGCTCAGTACATCTGAAATTGAAAGAACTTCTCGCTTAAACACGTTTCTACAGGGGAAAAAAGATATTAAGACTTATTGGTTTTTCACTTCACCATTCTCCACATGGAACAACTGGTAGTCGTGCTGGCTGCTAGCAAGGATTTTATCCAGATGCTCACGATTGGTGTCGGTGATGAATATCTGCCCGAAAGCATCTCCGGCAACCAAGTCCACGATGCGCTCCACGCGGCGTGCGTCGAGCTTGTCGAAGATGTCGTCAAGCAGCAGCAACGGCGTTGTTCCTCTATGGGTGCGGCGCAGGAAGTCGAATTGTGCCAGTTTCAGCGCCAGAACGAACGTCTTGTGCTGCCCCTGGCTGCCCTCGCGCTTCATGGGATAGCCGCCAAGCATCATCTCGAGGTCGTCTCGATGAATGCCATGGAGCGAATAGCCCACGGCACGGTCTTTCATGCGGTCGCGCTGAATAACATCGAGCAATGGCCCCCGCTGGCAATGTGACACATACTGTAGCGACACTTCCTCCTGGTCGTGGGCTATGTGCTGATAAATTTGTTGAAACATAGGTTCCAACTGCTCTACAAAGGCAGCCCGAGCAGCAAACAATCGCTCACCTTCCTGAGCCATCTGCTCCTCCCAAATCTGCATGAGCGACAAGTCGGGCTCATCGTCCTGGCGCAATAGCGCATTGCGCTGCTGCAAAGCCTTGTTGTAGCGGGTGAGCGATTCCAGATAGGGATGGTCGTATTGCGAAATGACTACATCCATCAGTCGACGGCGTTCCTCGCTGCCACCTTCAATCAGAATGGTATCCGAGGGTGACACCAAGACCAGCGGCACCAATCCGATATGCTCTGACAGACGCTTATACTCTTTCTTATTGTGCTTGAAGTGCTTCTTTGTGCCGCGTTTCATGCCACAATAAACAGATTCTTCCTCGCCATTCTCGTCGGCATAGAGACCCTCGAGCACCAGGAAATCCTGCCCATGAGTAATCACCTGCGAATCAATGGGATTGTTGGCACTACGGCAGAAAGAGAGGTAATAAACGGCATCGAGCACATTGGTCTTTCCCTCGCCATTATGGCCAATGAAACAGTTCAACTTGGGCGACAATGCAAGGGTTGCCTCCCTGATGTTTTTATAATTGATAATTGAAAGTTTCTTCAGAATCATTCCGCTGGGACCTTAAAAGTCAGCCACAAAGTTAATGCAAAAAAATGAATTTACACATAAAAATCGCTGAAATGGACTGCAAAAGAGAAAAAAGTCTGCAAGAAATTTCAATATGTTCAAGAAATTACGTAATTTTGCCACGTTTTTGACAGTAACAAGTTGAAAACAGGGAAAATAAAAATCGAAAACAACAAATAATAATGGCAAACAACAAAGTAGCAAGACAGGGTCAGCAGCCAACGGCTGAAGAAACCCTCAACAAACAAGAAGCCTTCTTCATGAAATACAAGAAGGCCATCATCATTGCAATTATCGCAATCATCGTGCTCATTGCGGGCATCATTCTCTACAAGAATTATGTCTCCACACCACGTGAAGCAAAGGCAAGCACCGCTCTCGCCGCAGGACAGGAGATTTTTGCCGCCAGCGACTACGACGTGGCACTGAAGGGCGACGGCAAGGGCTTCCCCGGTTTCCTGAAGATTGCCAGCGACTACAGTGGCACCAAGGCCGGCAATCTGGCCAACCTCTATGCAGGTCTCTGCTATGCTAACCGCTCTCAGTGGAAAGAAGCTGTGGAATATCTCGAGAAATTCTCTTCCAAGAGCGATGCAATGATCAGTCCTGCTGCCCAGGGAGCTCTGGGAAATGCCTACGCCAATCTGAAGCAATACGACAAAGCCGTTGACGCCTTGAAGAAGGCTGCCAGCATGGCCGACAGCAAGTCGAGCGAAGGCGTGAACACCAGCATTTCGCCCACATTCCTGCTTCAGGCAGCAGAGATCCTGGAGAATCAGGGCAAGAAAGACGAAGCCCTGAAGCTCTATCAGGACATCAAGAAGAAATATGCCAACTCCATGGTGGGTTCCGACATCGACAAATACATAGAACGCGTCAGCGAATAATATCATTCAATCGACAACATGCAATGAGTAATTATGACTTGTGGCTTCTGCTCGGCTAATAGGCAGAAAGCAAATCATAATTACTCATTTTTTTCATAACTACTAATAGCTAAAACCATCATCATGGCCACTGCTTTACACAATCTTTCCGACTATGATTCCTCCAAGGTGCCTGATGCCAGCAACATGTGTTTCGGCATTGTGGTAGCTGAATGGAACCCCGAGATTACCGGAGCATTGCTCAATGGAGCCGTCAGCACGCTCGAACGCCACGGCTGTCTGCCCGAAAACATTCATGTGAAGACCGTCCCCGGTTCTTTTGAACTCATCTATGGCGCTCACCAGATGACGCTCAACGACGGCTACGATGCCATCATCATCCTGGGAAGTGTCATCCGTGGCGAGACGCCCCACTTCGATTACATCTGCCAAGGCGTCACCCAAGGCATTGCCCATCTGAACGCTACAAGCGCCATTCCCGTCATCTACGGACTGCTCACCACCGACGACTTGCAGCAGGCGAAAGACCGCTGCGGAGGCAGACTGGGCAACAAAGGCGACGAGTGCGCCATCGATGCCATCAAAATGGCCAAATTCTGAACAAGCAACATGGCTTCATCCACAAAATAGAAGCAGGCATCTCCCATCCCTGAGAGCCTGCTTTTCTTTTTAGAGTATCCCTTCTCCATGAAAGATTTTGCCGCCATCGACTTCGAAACCGCCAACCAACACCCCACCAGCGTGTGCAGCGTGGGACTGGTCATTGTGGAAGACGGAGTGGTGACCGACCGCTACTATAGCCTCATACGTCCAGTGCCCCATTTCTACAACTACTGGAACACACGGGTGCACGGGTTGCGATTAGCCGACACGGCCGAGGCCCCGCCGTTCCCTGAAGTGTGGGCAGAGATAGCCCCCAAGGTGCGCTATCTGCCACTCGTGGCCCACAACAAAGCCTTCGACGAGACATGCCTGAAAGCCGTTTTCAAGGCCTACGACATGGAATACCCCAACTATCCGTTTCTCTGCACGCTGCAAGGCTCGCGCCGCGTGCTTCGCCACCAACTGCCCAACTACCAGCTGCAGACCGTTGCAGCCTACTGCGGCTACCATCTGGAACACCACCACCATGCCTTGGCCGACGCCGAAGCATGCGCTGCCATTGCCTTGAAATTGCTCTGAACATCGGAGTTTCCGGCTTTTTCTTTGGCGCTTTCGCAGAAAAAGCGTATTTTTGCAGAAAATATGCAAAACACACCAATCATATCATCCATATCACTATCCTAAATTTAATCCTATGGAACTACCATTTGCAGAATCATGGAAAATCAAGATGGTTGAACCCATCCGTAAAAGCACGCGCCAGGAGCGCGAACAGTGGCTCCGTGAAGCCCACTACAACGTGTTTCAACTCAAGGCAGAACAAGTGTACATTGACTGTCTGACCGACTCGGGCACCGGTGCCATGAGCGACCGCCAGTGGGCAGAGATGATGCTGGGCGATGAGAGCTACGCCGGCGCCACGTCGTTCTATAAGTTCGAATCCGTGGTGAAGCGGCTCTTCGGCATGAACTATGTCATTCCCACCCATCAGGGACGCGCCGCCGAGAACGTGCTGTTCTCCTATCTGGTGAAAGAAGGCAACGTCATTCCCGGCAATGCTCACTTCGACACCACCAAGGGCCATATAGAAAGCCGCAAGGCCAAGGCCATCGACGTGACGTGCGACCAAGCCCACGACACGCAGCTCGAAGTGCCGTTCAAGGGCAACGTGGGACTGGAGAAGCTTGAGCGCGTGCTCAGCGAGAACCGGGGCAACGTGCCTTTCATGGTGCTCACCGTCACCAACAACACCGTGGGAGGCCAGCCCGTCAGCATGCGCAACATACGCGAGACGTGCCAACTCTGCCACCATTTCGGCGTGCCCGTCATCATGGATTCGGCCAGGTTTGCCGAGAATGCCTATTTCATCAAGATGCGCGAACCCGGCTATGCCGACAAGTCCATCAAGGAAATCACCCGCGAGATGTATTCCCACGTCGACGCCATGACCATGTCGGCCAAGAAAGACGGCCTGGTGAACATGGGAGGATTCATAGCCACCAACAACAAGGAGTGGTTCGAGGGAGCCAAACTCTTCTGCATACCCTTCGAGGGCTATGTCACCTACGGCGGCATGAGCGGGCGCGACCTGAATGCCCTGGCTCAGGGACTCGACGAGAACACCGAATTCGACATGCTGCATACGCGCATTCATCAGGTGGCCTTCCTCGCATCATTGCTCGATGAATACGGCATACCCTATCAGCGCCCTGCCGGTGGCCACGCCATCTTTGTAGATGCCGACCGCGTGCTCACGCATGTGCCCAAGGAGGAATTTCCTGCCCAGACGCTCACGTGCGAGCTTTATCTCGAGGCCGGCATTCGTGGATGCGAGATAGGCTACATGCTCGCCGACCGCGACCCCATCACCCGCGAGAACCGCTTCGGGGGGCTCGACCTGCTGCGCCTCTGCATTGCGCGTCGCGTCTACACCGACAACCACATACGCGTCATCGCTGCTGCCCTGAAGAACGTCTACGACCGTCGCGAGAGCATCACCCGGGGCGTGGCCATCGAGTGGGAAGCACCGCTCATGCGCCATTTCACGGTGCAACTACGCCGCCTCGGCTGAGGTTGCTGATTCGCCATCACGGGTAAGAAAAAGGAAGGCGGGAAGAGAGCTCATGGCTTGCTTCCCGCCTCTTCTTTTGTAAAGTTTTTTCACGACGAATTTCCGCCTCCATCGCCACAATCAGCTCCATGCTCTGGAGAATGGCTTCACCCGCAGCCGAGCGCCTTTGTAAGACGCTGAAAAGCAAGGACTTAAGAAGCACCTCAACAATTCACGATGAGAAAGCACGCCATTTACACTTCGTAAGTGGCGTGCTTACGAGGCGTGAGTGGCGTGCTTACTCATCGTAAGTGGCGTGCTTACTCATCGTGAGTGGCGTGCTCACTAAGACGATTTCGGGCAGTCTTTCAGATTTTGTAAAGTTTTTTCACGATTAATTTCCTCATTAACCGCCAAGTGAGCGACGGCTATTTGCCATGAAACTTTACAAAGAAAAAAATGAACTCCCCGAAACCGAAAATGCGGCAAATCATGCGGTAGTTACACGGAAACACACTAACTTTGCAACCCGAAAAAAAGAACCATCAGCATGAGAACCTATATCACCACCCTTCTGCTCTGCCTCAGCCTGACCGTGGCAGCACAAAACACGCCCAACGCGCGGCAGGCACGCCACATGTTCGACCAGACCTACGAAATGGTATTCGGAGCCAAAGGCTCCACGCTGCACTATGCGGTGAACATCATTGGCATCTACAAGACAGAAGGCACCATCTGGTATAAGGGCAAGAAAAGCAAGTTCATCGACGAACGCTATAATGCCTTCTGCGACGGCCAGACCTACTGGCTGGCTGAAAGAAAGAAGAAAACCGTCACCATCTACAGGGCCGACGACGATGAACGCGACAAATATGCCACGAAGTTCAAGTTCCACCCCGACAACTACACCTATAGCATCAAGAAGCAATCAGACGGCTATCTCATCACGCTGAAAGCTAAGCGCGGCGTGAAGGGCATCAAAGAGGCACGCGCCTTGCTCGACCTGACGACGCGCCATCCTAAAAGTCTGCGCATCAAGGTGGGCATTTTCCACACCACCATCCGCATCAGCCACTTCCGCTCCGGGGGCATCAGCGACCAGGAATTCAACTTCCCCCACGAAAAATACAAAGGCTATCAGGTGATTGATAAAAGATGAAAGGAGAGAAGAGTGTGAGCAATGAAATGACGCTTCACTCCTCACTCCTCACTTTCCTTCACTCCTCATCCAGCCTTCCCGTCCAGAGGTAACGGCGCGTTTCGGCCACAATGACCCCACTGAGGAAGAGCAGCGAGAGAAGGTTGGGTATGGCCATGAGGGCATTCATACAGTCGGCCAGATTCCACACGACAGAAAGATTGACAATGCTGCCTACAAACAAAGCCACGATGTAGAGCGAGCGATACACGAGCGTAGAGCGATGGCCATGCGCTGCGTCGGTGTGCGCCTTGGTTTGCCGCGACAGATATTCCACGGCCCGTTCGCCATAATAGCTCCACCCCAGAATGGTGGAGAAGGCAAAAGTGAGCAGTCCCACCGTGAGCAGCGGAGCCCCAATGTGAGGAATCTTGCTGAAGGCGGCCTTGGTGAGCACGGCGCCATTGGTGTAGTCGATGTCGGGATAGGCAATGATGCTGCTCACAATGACGATGCCCGTGAGTGCACAGATGACGACGGTGTCCCAGAAAGTGCCCGATGCCGACACCAGGGCCTGCCGCACGGGGTTGCGCGTTTGGGCCGCTGCTGCCACAATGGGCGCCGAGCCCATGCCCGACTCGTTGGAGAAGAGTCCGCGGGCGATGCCATAGCGGGCAGCCATCATGACGGTGGTGCCCACGAAGCCGCCACCGGCAGCCGCGGGCGAGAAGGCCGACTGGCAGATGAGCTTCAGGGACGGCCACACGTAGGCTGCGTTCATGACAAGAATGGCGATGCACCCCACCACATAGAAAATGGCCATGAAGGGCACGAGCATGGTGCAGACGCGGGCAATGCTCTTCACGCCGCCCAGGATGACGGCTCCCGCCAGCAGACAGATCACGGCTCCCGTGACGTAGGGCGAGATGCCATAGGTCTCAAAGGAGAGCGTGGCAATGGCGTTGGCCTGCACCGTGTTGCCAATGCCGAAAGAGGCTATGGCCGTGAAGAGGGCAAAGAGAATGGCCATCTTGTGCCATCCCAGACCGCGCTCCAGCGCATACATAGGCCCGCCGAGCATGCGGCCATCCTCGGTTTTCTCGCGGTATTTGATGGCGAGCAGACCCTCGGCATATTTCGTGGAAATGCCGAAAACGCCCGTGAGCCAGCACCAGAGCACGGCTCCCGGACCGCCCAGAGCCACGGCCGTGGCCACGCCAATGATGTTGCCCGTTCCGATGGTGGCAGCCAGCGCCGTAGCCAAGGCTCCAAACTGGCTGACGTCGCCCGGCGCATCCTGGTCGCGTTTGAGCGAGAGCTTGATGGCTGTGAAGATTTTGCGTTGCGGAAAGCGCAGGCGCACGGTGAGAAACAAGTGTGTTCCCAACAGAAGGATTATCATTGGCCATCCCCAGAGATAGCCGCTAAGAAGTGAGAAAAAATCGTTTAGTTGTTGCATGATGGTTATTGATGTTCTCTTTTTCTTGTTCTGATATTGCCCACCGGTCAGTGGGCGAGGCAGGTTTTAGCCAGTACATCGGGCGGGGGCGAGCCTCATCACCATTCTCGCGCCCACGCCCCAACGAAAGAAATCATTTTCCTTTTCCTTGTTCCACTTTCACCTCTACATGAGTGAAGCCCATGTTGCGCATCATCTGCGTAAACTGCCTCAGGGCATTGTCCTCGGCACTCGTCACGTTCTCACGCGTCAGACAGCGGCGGCGCATATTGGCATAGGCGCGCTTGTAGAGCCGGGCACGGTCGGCATCCGACCACTTGCCGCTTTCGAAGAACGACTGCGTGCGGGCCTCGTCGATGAAATTCTTGTCGAGCAGTTCCACTGGCGGCAGCACCACAAAGACCGAGTCGCCCTGCGTGGTAATCCAGTCTGGGCGGGCCTTGCGCGTGTCGATGCCCAGGCGCAACGTGCCATAATAGATGCGAATGAGCTGGTCGTTGCTGATGAGCCCCCGGCGGGTGGTGTCTACCATTTCCTCGTCGCTCACGGAGAGAAATTCCCACTGGCCGATGTCGCGCAGGGCCGTTATCTGGTTGGGCGTAACGTCTATCTTCTGGTCCACCTCCACGGTGACGTCGTTGCCCCGCGACTTATAGTAGAACACCACGAGCACAACAATCAGCACGATCCAGAGCAACGTGCGAAGCAACTGGTTGAGGTCGCCTATGCTGCTATTGTATTTTCTTCTTCTCATTTTCGAAAACCGATTTGTCGAGTAACTGTTGCAGATTGCGGGGAGAGAAATCCTTGCGGAAGGAGATGGTGATGTCTTGCTCCTGGAAACCCAGCTTCGTCAGCATGGGCACCAGCGTGCGGGCAGCATTCTCCTTGGCCATGTCGGTGATGCCCATCTGGGGAATGCCGTTGATGATGGCCGCGCGCCCCTGACGCTCATAGTTGGACAGCTCAGCGTCGGTGAAGTTGCTGCGCAGCAACGACACGTGGCGGCGCACATTTTCATGGTCTATCTTGCTGCTGGTCATCACCACCTTGGGATCGGGCAGCACAATCTCTATGCGGTTGCCTTGCCGGTGGATATTGGCGGCTGAGAAGTCGCCGAAGTCAACGTATGCCTTCAGCGTGGCATCCATGGGGATGGCCACCTTGCGGTCGCCCACGGGCAACTGTATGTCGAAAGCCTGCTGAAGGAATGAGCCCTTGAGCTTCAGCTGATCGCTGTGGGTGACAATCTTGTGCACCTTGCACTCCGCCGTATAGAGCCGAGCGCACTTCTGTATCTGCATCACCATCATCGGAATAGTGTCTACAACGGGCGCCTGCTGGCCGGCGCTTCCTGTGCCGTCGTCGGCACACGAGAAGAGAAGGAGCGACATGATACAGTTAAAAAGAATGGCCTTTCTCATAACAAATGTTATATTTCTTGCAAAGATAGTGATAATTTTCGAGTAACGTTAAACTTTTTCTTTCTTTTTGAGTCAAATTGATAGTTGCAACTGACAAAATGTATTCATTTATAACAAAAAGACTACGAATATGAAGAAGACAATAATGACAATGATTGCAGCAGTGCTCATCAGCGGCACGGCAATGGCTCAGGATGACCAAAAGAGGCCGGAGCGCCCCAGAATGGACAAAAAGGAAATGACACAAAAACGTACAGATAGAATGGTGAAGCAGTATGGACTGAACAGCAAGCAGGCCAAGCAACTGCAGACCTTGAACCTCAATTATGCCGACAAGATGGGACCCCATGCCATGGGGCCACGTCCTGCCGGGGGGCCAAGACCTCCGCGCCACGGGGGGAAAGGTGAGCAGATGGTTCCCCAGGGGAACCCCCAAAAAGGCCTGATGGGTGAACCGACGGAAGAAATGAAGAAACGCTTTGCCAAGCACGAGGAAACCCGCAAGGCCTACAACGCCGAACTGAAGAAAATCATGACGGCCGAGCAATACAGCAAATATGAGGCCGATGAAGCCAAGCACAGGGCCATGCACCCTCGACGCGGCGGGCACGGCCCCAAGGCGAAGAAGGAGTGATTCGGACTTATCATCAATTATACAGATTGTTTTTTAGGGTTTATTGTGAAGGGACGACGAGCGCGAGCTTATCGTCCCTTGCTTTTTTCCCGGCTTCTGCTCATCATGCAAAAGCCGGGATGTGACTTTTATACGGGGGAAGAAAAACTTGCCTCGGACTTCAGCTATGAACGTAGCGCTGCTTGGCTATGACATAGATGATGACAGGGGCACCGAAGATGGGGGTTACGGCGTTGAGCGGAATCACGCCGGCATCGCCCGGCAACACACAGACAATGTTGCAAAGCAGGGCTATGACGGCTCCCGTGAGAATGGTGGCGGGCATGAGCACCCGATGATTGTCGGTGACGAGCAGCATGCGGGCAATGTGGGGAACGGCCAGGCCGATGAATGCCACGGGGCCGCAAAAGGCGGTGGTGATGGCGGTGAGCAGGCCGGTGATGAAGAGCAGATAATTGCGCACGCGGCGGATGTTGATGCCCAGGTTTTCGGCGTATTGTTCGCCCAGCAACAGGGCATTGAGCGGCTTGATGAGAGCCAGCGAGAGCGCCAGTGCCACCACGGTGATCAGGGCAAACGTGGGCATCTGCTTCATGGTGACTCCGCCGAAGTTGCCCAGTCCCCATATCATGTAGCTCTGCACGCCCTGCTCGGTGGCGAAGAAATTGAGCAGCGAGATGGCCGACGACGCTATGTAGCCTATCATGATGCCCACGATGAGCAGCATGACATTGTTCTTCACCACCGTGGCAAAGAGCAGGATGAGCATCATCACCAGCATGGCGCCCACGAAGGCGGCCACCAACACGGCCACGAAACCGGTCAACGAAACGTCGCCCGCCGTGATGCTGCCGCCGAGGAGCAGCATCACCAGGGCCACGCCCAGCGATGCCCCACTGTTGATGCCGAAGATGCTCGGCCCCGCCAACGGGTTGCGGAATGCGGTCTGCAGCATCAGTCCGCTCACGGCCAGCGAAGCCCCGCACAACATGGCTGTGAGGGCTTGCGGCAGACGGCTCTTCAGCACGATATAGGCCCACGACGGTTTGGCGGCTTCGCCTCCCGCCAGTATGTCAACCACGTCGCGCGCAGGAATGCGAACGGCTCCGGCAAACAAGCTCAGCACAAAGAGCACGAGCATGAGCAGCGTCATCACAGTGAAAAACGTTTTCTTCTTCATCAGAGGGCCTTCGGGTTTAAAGCTAAGAACTTATTCTCTCACTGGCAGGAAATAACGAGGTTCGCCAAGCTGCAGCTCGGGGTGAGCTATGCAGATGAAGTCGCGCAGCAGCAGGTTGGGATGGAAGGGCGTGTTTTCATAGAACGTCGTGGTGGCCGTGTTGCAGCCATAAGCCCGATGCTCCTTGAAGGCGCGCAGCTGGTTGTAGGCGGGATTCTCCGTGAGCAGCGACCGATAGTCGGCCGGCTGCGGCGAATTATAGCGGAAGAACCACAGGTCGGCTTGCCCAGCCTTCTCGAGAATGGTCTCAAGGGGCAGCGGCAACGAGCCTCCCTGCCCGTTGTCGCTCCAAGCATAGCGTATGTTAGCATCGCGTATGATGCCTCCCACCGAACTGTGGCCGGCAGGCACATACCACACTGAGCTGGTGAGCTTGTCCATCAGTATGGAAGGCGAAGAAGAAGCCTTGGCCGCCAGTTGTTTCAGCTGCAGATAGTCTTTCTCTACCGAGGCGAACAGGCTGTCGGCCTGTCGTTCAGCGCCGAGCAGCATGCCATAGAAGCGCACCCACTCGGCACGCCCCAAGGCCGACGCTTCCATGTAGTCGGCCATCTCCACGATGGGCACGTCGAGCTCTTCAATGCGCCCGTAGCCTCCGCTGTTCTGGAATGGCGAGAGGAAGATGCTCTCGGGTTCCATGTCGATGATCTTCTCGAGCGTGGGGGCCAAGCCCGAACCGCAGTCGGCTATGGTGCCGGCCTTGCAGCCCTGCTGCACAAAGGGAATGTTGACATATTGCACGTCGCAGACGCCAGAAATGGCCTGCCGACGCCCCAGGCCGTCGATAAGTCCGCAGAGCACGCTGGTGCCCACCACGGTTTTCTCCACCGGCACGCGCACCACCGTGGAGCCGTTCTGCCGGGCTTCCGTGGGCACCTCCTTGCCTTTCGGCACCAAGGCATAACGATGGAGCGTCTTGCCTTGGTTCCAAGGGTCGGAAAGGCTCACTTCGGTGAAGCCCTCGTGGCGCACGATGGTCAGGTTGCGCGCATACTTCAGGTGCAGGGTGTCGCCGTCATCGGTGGCGGAAACGCGACTGTTTCCGCCACACGCTGACAGCAAGAGGATGCTTGCCAAGAGGGCAAACAGCGTTTTATTCATACTTCACGTCGGTATTGAACACAATAGAGATGGGGCCCACGCCACAATCATAGCGCTTCTTGAACGTGCCGTCGGCGCCATACTGGTTGGCATAGGTCGTCATGTTGTAACCGGGATAGTGGGTGTCGGGGTTCTCGTTGTAGGAGATGACGAAGATGTCGCCCGTCACGGGGTCGGCAGCAATGGCTGCCGGGCTGAAGATGTCGGAAGGATTCCACTCCGTGGTCTGGCCGTTGGCCGTGTCGTAGATGTAGTAGTGTGTGCCGTCGCCGCCATAGGGAGCATAGCAGGTGAAGATGCGCTTGCCGTCGGTGCCCATGGCTGTTCCGTCGGCCACGCGGGTCACGGTTCCGTTGGAAGCGATGCGGCGCACGCCGGCACCCACCTGATTCCACATCTCATCATACGTTCCGTAGTCGAGGAAATAGGCATTGTCGCCCACGGCAATCATCTGCATGGGGTTGGTGATGTCGGCACCCTTCAGCTCCTTCGTCTCGCCCGTGCTGAGGTTGGCCACGGTGATGGAGGGGTTCACGCCGTTGCCATAGTCCGAGTTGGCCACATAGAGCTGGCTGCCCACGATGGCGATGCCGTCGGGATAGCTACCGGCACGGAAGGTCTTCTGCAGCTTGAAGTCTACGGTGTCTACGGCAGCCACGAGGCCGTTGCCGTCGGTGCCATAGAGCGAGAAGAGCAGCTGTCCCTCATGTCCTATCAGGGCACGCGGACTGATGCCGTCGGTGGTTCCCAGCAGTTCGGTGGTGACAATGCGGTGAACGGTGCGCAGGGTGTTCTTGTCGCACACCCAGATGAGGTTTTCGCCGTCAACGGCAATGTAGAGTTTCTGTCCGTAGACCAGGGCGAAGTTGGCCGTCTTGCCCAGCGACATGCCGTTGGCCTTCTGGAAGGCGTTGAGCGTAGACGTTCCGTTGCCATAGTTGATGTAGGTAAGGTTGCCGTCGATGTTGCTTCGCTTGTTGCCCGAACCAACCACGAACATGCCTTCGCTCACGTCAACGGGTTGCGGTTTGTGCGAAGGTTCATCGTCGTCATCACAAGCTGTGAAGAGGGCCGTAGCCATCATCAGCACAGCAAAACTCAAAAGATACTTTTTCATTTTCTTAAAGGTTTAAATGTTTATAAAGTGATTATTGTCAGGGTCTTTTCTGTGTCGTTCGTGTCAGAGCCGCCAGGCCACGGTGAGCTGCCAGCTGCGCCCGGGCATGGGGTAGGCCCCCACTATTTCGTATTGCTTGTCGAGGAAGTTCTTCAGGTCGAAGCGCAGGGTGAGCTCGTTGCGGCGCTGGCCGCCGTTCTGTTTCCGCCCCAGCCGGAGGGTGCGCCAGGCGGTGGCTCCCATTTCCCAATAGCCGTCGATGAGCGTGCCGTCAAGATGCTCGTTGTTGGTCCATCGGCTGCTGATGCCTTCTCCGTGAACCGACAGACAGATCCACGGATTCTCCCAGCTCACCGACACGCCTCCCGACGATACGGGCATATAGGCTATCTGATGGTTATAGTAGGGCGATTCGGGGTTGGTGCGGTTTTGCACGTGCTGCATGCTGTAGTTGGCCGAAGCCCCCAGCAGATGCCCCCCGGCTATGGGCTGTTGCCACCGTGCGGTGACGTCGAGCCCCAAGGCCCGCACCTTGCCCACATTGACGCATCGCCACACAAACATGTTGAAGGGCACGGCCACAATCATATCCTTCACCTTATTATAATAAGCGTCGGCCGAGAGCGTGAGTCCGCGGTCGTTGGCCGTTTCATAGCCGTTCGTGTAGGTCAGTCCCAAGTTCAGTTGGGTGGTCTGTTCGGGCTCCAGTGTGCGGCTGCCATAATGGAAGTAGTAGCTCTCGTTGAATGTGGGCATGCGGAAGATGTCCTTATAGCTGGCCCGAAGGCGCAGTCCCTTCAGCAGTTGTGCCGACAGGCCCAGCGAGGGCGAGAGGCGATTTCTGTTTTTTGCGCCAGTGTCAGGTGCTCCGGGCGGAATGTTTCTCTCCTCGTTCACGTAGACCGAGTGGAGCAGTCGGGCGGTAACCGTCAGTCGTTCGGTCTGATAGCGGGTCGCCGCCGTCTGCAATATGCTGTGTCGCAAGGGCCACGTGTCGGTGGAGAGCGTGGAGTTGAGGTTGTTCAGCGTATAGTCGGCCGAATAGTTGAAGGCCCATGGCCCGCCAGTGGCATAGAGCGAAGCCAGCGAGACGTAGTATTCGCGCTGCCAGTAGTCGGCATCCTGAATCTGACTCGACGACATGCCGTCGTCGTAGAGCGAAGCCATCCAGTTGGCCTTGGCCGTGAGTTTCAGCGAGAGTCCGTTTTTCCATCGGCGCTGCACGGCCATTTGCCCAAAGGCGTTGCGCTCGCGCAGCGTTTCGCTGCTGATGCTGGTATAATAGTGCACGATGCCGGGCAGTTGGCGGTCGTTGTCGTAGTAGTAGAGTTTTCCGTTGAGCCATGTGTGCTCGTCAATGTCCCATCGCATGTTCAGTTCGCCGTGTCCCTGGTTCATGCGGCTGTTGGAGCGCCGCTCGGTGGTGACCACCGAGACGTTGCGCAGCTTAAAGGGATAGTCGTTCTCGGCATACACATATTCGCCCACGCCCCAGAGCGCCAGGCCGCCTGCCGTGCGGTGTTCCACGCGCAGCATGGGGTTGGCATAGCCGAAGCTGCCCAGCCTCAGTTGGGCCGTCAGCATCGGACTCCCGCCCTGCCCCAACGCGAAGGCCGGCGACGACGTATCGATGCTGAGCAGAGCCGGCGTGCTGGCCTGCCGGGCGGTGATGAAGATGTGGTCGTTGTCGCCCACGGAGAGCTGCAGTGCCGCCAGATTGTCGAGCGAATAGCGCGAGAGGTCTATCTCGCCCGTCTGGCACTCGCCCAGCGGCACGCCGTCGTAGCTCACGCCCGTATGCTTGGCACCGAAGCCGCGCACGCTGACGGTCTTCATGCCGCCAGCGCCGCCATAGTCGCGCAGCGTGATGCCCGGCAGGCGGTGCAGCGCGTCGGCCATGTCGGTGGCACCCATGCGCAGCAGGTCGTCGCGCATGAGCAGATGCTGGGGCGCCGTGCTGCGCTGAGCCTGCTCGTGGCGATGCTCGCTCACCGTCAGCTCAGGCAGCTCGCGCTCTCGGGTGACGATGGTGTCGGGCTGAGCCGTTCCCCACACACCGCACGCGTCGGCCCGCTGCACAACGGCAGGAGACAGACATGCGAGGGCCATCAAAAGCGAAAATCCACGTATCAACATTCACATACTTTATTTGCGCCTATCGCTTCTCCTCGGAAACATAGACATCCAACACAGGCAAAGGCAGGTCTTCTGACTTTTTGCCCAAGACGCGCGCCTTCCCGCCCTCGCCTCCAACACCGGAATGGATGCTGGGTGGCAAACAATGAGGCAGTGGCATGTATGCACGTCTCAACAAGACAAATCACAGCAGCGGGACTGTTGGGGACTCTCACCCCATTCCCTTTTCATCGCCCGCAGGCGAACCGTTTGCAGGTGCAAAGGTAAGAATAATTTTTGTGTTTCGCCCAATTTGCATTACCTTTGTGGCGAAAAAACAAAAAAACGATGAAAAGAACACTCATGATGCTCGTGGCCGGCATCGCCCTAACGGCCACATTCTCATGCGAGAAGAAGAAGCCCACCACCGACATCATTGCGCCCAAACCCGTCAGAGAAGTGAAGCGCGGACCTCAGAAGATGGCCGACATCAACCAAGACCGAAGCGTCGACTGGGTGGGAAACAAATACCGAGTGGTGGTAAAACGCACGGCCGACACCAGCCTGCCCATGGCTAAGGATGAGTCTAACCACCAGTTCTACGACAACGCCATCACCCTGAAGATCATTCGCACCGACGGTTCGGAGTTCTTCAACCGGACATTCACCAAAGCCGACTTCAGCCAATACATTCCCGAAGACTATCGCGCCAACGGCGCCCTGCTCGGCATCGTGCTCGACAAGGCCGATGGCGACTACCTGCGCTTCGCCGCCAGCGTGGGCTCGCCCGACGTGCTGAGCGATCAGTTCATCCCCCTGGTCATGACCATCCACCGCATGGGAGGAGTCAGCATCACCCGCGACACCCAACTCGACACTGGCGGAGCTGACGGCAGCACCACCGACGAAGACGAAGACGGAGTGTAAGAAAAAGAATGAGCAGCCGACGGCCATAGGGACCATCATCAATGCATTCGGCACGACATGCCCTATTCCTCTGTTTTTTTATTCCCCTCCCCCAAAAAGCTATCAACCCCCCAAACACCCCAAGCCACTATGAACTTCATATCATGGAACGTAAACGGCCTGCGCGCCTGCCAGGGCAAAGGCTTCAGCAACATCTTCAGAGAGCTCAACGCCGACTTCTTCTGCTTGCAGGAGACCAAGATGCAGCAGGGACAACTCGACCTGCATTTCGACGGCTACGAATCCTACTGGAACTATGCCGACAAGAAAGGATATAGCGGGACAGCCATCTTCACCCGCCACAAGCCTCTCAGCGTGAGCTACGGCATAGGCATCGACGAGCACGACCACGAAGGGCGCGTCATCACGCTCGAGATGGACAGCTTCTTCCTCGTCAACGTCTATACCCCCAACTCGCAGGACGGCTTGCGACGACTCGACTACCGCATGCAGTGGGAAGACGATTTCCAGCACTATCTCGCCGCACTCGACGCGCGCAAACCCGTCATCGTTTGCGGAGACATGAACGTGGCCCACGAGGAGATAGACCTGAAGAACCCGAAGAGCAACCGGCGCAACGCCGGATTCACCGACGAGGAGCGGCAGAAATTCTCACAACTGCTCCAACGAGGCTTCATCGACACCTTCCGCACGCTCCATCCCGAAGACGTCACCTACTCGTGGTGGAGCTACCGATTCAAGGCGCGCGAGAAGAACGCCGGATGGCGCATCGACTATTTTGTCACCTCCGAACGGCTGCGCCCCCGCATCGCCGAAGCGAAAATCCATACACAAATCCTCGGCTCCGACCACTGCCCCGTGGAACTCGTATTGAAAGACGAATCCGCCTGACACGCACCCACGAAATCATTTTCTCGTGGGTACGGGGGTACGAAGGTACGGGGGTACGGGGGAACGAGAATTGAATCAAGCGCCTGAAGCATATCTCGCACCCACGAACCCACGTACCCCCGCACACACGTAAAAAAAGACTCACCCACGAAAAAAAAGCAAGGCGTGTCATCACGACAAACCCTGCAAGAAAATAAACTAAAATTATAAATTAACAATGCGTGGTGTTACACTTAAACACCATTTTTTTTTGCGTTTAGTTGGATCTGTTCATTCTATATATTATTACTATTATTATTCTTTCAATTCCAGTCGTCCCACACGCTGGCAGGCTTAGCATACACCTGCGAATCTTCAGTCACGTGCGGAGCTTCAGTTTCTTCGTGCAGAGGAAGGCTTTCAGCCACCAGCTCATCCTCTGAGCCAAGTGAAAGAACCTTCACTTGAGGAACAACGTAGCTCTTTTTCATTTCCTTCATTGCATCCTCACTTTCTTTCCATTCACGATGTAGATGCCCTTCTGCAGCCCCTCGATGCGCTCTACGCGCTGTCCGCCGAGGGTGTACACACCGTCGGAAGACGTCGGAGCCGTCAGCAGGCCAATGCCCGCGGCAGTGGTGTCGAAGGCGAAAGCACCGTTCTTAGCGCCATCCTGCGAGCTCAACTTCAGATAAGCCTTGTATTGCGCCACGGTCACCCCGCTGTCGGCCACATAGAGGCCGGCCTGCCCGTCGGAAAGATTGGAGAGCACGAACACGTTGTCGGCATCCACCGTATAGCTGCCCGTGGCCGTGCCTGTAAGCAGGTTGCGCGTCACGTCGTCGCCCGTGGCGTCTGTGGTCTGCGGATAATAGCTGCCCTCATCGGCCTTCACAATGATGCCCGTACCGGCAGGCACCACCTTCACCTCGTCCATCAGCACACGCCCATCGCCCTTGTCGGTCACGATGTAGGCCTGGGC
>CAMOPD010000011.1 GCA_946622085.1 uncultured Prevotellaceae bacterium
ACAGACCCCACCCCTGTCCCTCCTCTTGAGGGGTGGGGAATGGCTACGCACAGAAAGAACATTTTATAGAGTAACCCTCAAATAAATTTGGCTTTTCGCTCGCTTATGCGTATCTTTGCATCGTGAATCGCACTTTCCATCATCACATATCCTTTGCTTCGGTCGTGGCCTTGGCTTTGTTGGGCCTGCTGGCACTCTATTTCTTCTGGCATAGGGAGTCGGCGGTGAGTCTGTTGGTGGCCGTGGGGCTTTCGGTGATGCTGGTGATGGTGACTGAGCGGCTGCTCCACACCGAATATGTCTTCTGCGACCAGCGGCTCATCGTTGGCAGAGGGCGCTTTGCACGGAAGTTGAGCATTGCCGTAGATGAAATCACTGAGGCCCGCCACATGAAGGTGGCCTTCGGAACGGTGAACTACATTCTAATCTGCTATGGCGCTGGCCATCAGGTGGCCGTTCAGCCTGCCCAACCGCAGGCTTTCCTGAGCGAGCTGCGACAGCGCCAACAGCACAACGAACTTTCAGATGAAGACGATGAAGACTCTTTTCTGCCTGCTGATGCTTCTGGCAGGCTCCACCGCCGTGGTGGCTCAGACCGAGGAGGAACGGGCGCAGGAGGTGGAGGCAGCGCCTGCTGACACGCTGGCGCAGGTGAACTTTGCCGCCGACACGCTGGCCGTCGACACGGCAGCGGCTCCCGTGCCCTGGGCTCAGCTGGTGGCGAAGAAGATCGACCGCCTGCTGCAAAACCCCATGTTTGAGCTCTCGCAGGTGGGATTGATGGTCTACGACCTCACGGCCGACTCGGCCATCTACTGCCATAACCACCGGCAGCGCATGCGACCGGCCAGCACCATGAAGGTGGTGACGGCCGTCACGGCGCTCGACAAGCTGGGCGGCTCGTATCAGTTTAAGACCGAGCTGTGCTACACGGGCAAGATTGAGAACCAGACGCTGCGCGGCGACGTCTACTGCGTGGGCGGCTTCGACCCGCGCTTCAACAACGACGACATGCGTGCCTTCGTGGAGAGCCTCCATAAGATGGGCGTTGACACCATCCGCGGGCGGCTCATTGCCGACCTCTCGATGAAAGATGCCGACCAGTATGGCGAGGGATGGTGCTGGGACGACGACAACCACGTGCTCACGCCCCTGCTCATCGGCGGCAAAAACCGCTTTATGGAACGCTTCGAGGAGGAGCTGCGCAAGGATGGCATCGTGCTCGACTGCCAGCGCACCACGGGGCGCTGTCCGGCCAAGGCCTTTCAGGTGTGCACCCGCTTCCACACCATGGACCAGATACTGATGAGGATGATGAAGGACAGCGACAATCTCTATGCCGAGTCGATGTTCTATCAGACGGCGGCCAGCTCGGGCAACCGACCCGCGTCGGCAGCCAGCGCGCGGGCCATCACTCAGCGGCTCATCAACCGGATGGGACTTCGGGCGGCCAACTATAAGATTGCCGACGGCAGCGGACTGTCGCTCTACAATTATGTATCGGCCGAACTGGAGGTGGCCTTCCTGCGCTACGCCTTCAGCAACGACAATATTTATCTGCATCTGCTGCCCGCACTGCCCATTGCCGGAAAGGACGGCACGCTGGAGAACCGCATGAAGGGCGCCTTCACGCAGGGCAATGTGCGCGCCAAGACGGGCACGCTGACCGCCATCACGTCGCTGGCAGGCTACTGCACTGCAGCCAATGGCCATCGACTCTGCTTTGCCATCATTAATCAGGGCGAGCTGAGCAAACAGAACGGCCGCGCCTTCCAGGACAAGGTGTGCACCGTGCTCTGCGAGCCTTGAGAAGGGGGCTCGCTTGCTCTATCATCTGCGGGCAAGTCTTTAGTTACAGACCCCACCCCTGGCCCCTCAAGGGGAGGGGACAGGGGTGGGGTCTGTATTTATCTACTCTTTAATGATGGATTATAAAGTAAAGAAAAGACGAAACAAGGATAGAAGATGGAACAGATAAAAGAATTCGTGGAAAGCATTATCAGCAGCATCGGGCTTGCGGGCGACATCGTGCCCGTCATGCGCCATGCGCTGCTCGTCATTGTGGCCATTGTACTGGCCGTACTGGCCGGGCTGATTTGTCGTAAAGTCATTGTGCCGCTGGTGCTCAAGCTGACCAACAAGACGCAGGCACAATGGGACGACGTGCTCTTCAATGAGCGGGTGCTGGTGTCGGCGTGCCACATCGTGCCCGCCATCGTCATTTGGCAATTGCTGCCACTGGTGTTCTATCAATATCCCGTGGCGCGCGAACTGCTCACCCGTGCCACGGCCATCTATATCACGGTGATGGCTGTGAAGACGGTGCTCGTGTTCATCTCTTCCATCAAGGATCTTGACGGCGACCGCCGCACCAACCGCCAGCAATATCTCCTTTCCATCATGGGCGTGCTGCGCATCGTGCTGCTGTTTGTGGCAGCCATCGTCGTCGTGGCCATCATCATCAACCGCAACCCCATGAAGCTCATTGCCGGTCTGGGGGCTACGTCGGCCGTGCTGATGCTGGTGTTTCAGGACACCATCAAGGGCCTTGTGGCCGGCATCCGGCTGACGAGCAACAACATGCTGCACAAGGGCGACTGGATAACGGTGCCCAAGGCGGGTGCCAACGGCATTGTGGAGGACATGTCGCTCACCACGGTGAAGATTCGCAACTTCGACAATACCATCATCACCGTGACGCCGCAGACGCTCGTCGATGACTCGTTTCAGAACTGGATAGGCATGCAGCGCAGCCAGGGCAGACGGGCCAACCGCCGCGTCTACTATGACTTCAGGGGAATCAGAGTGATAGACGAGGCGATGAGGAAGCACCTCGTAGAAAAAGGCTATTTCAAGGCCGAGGAACTGAAGGGCAACGAAGTGAACATGACGCTCTTCCGCCAGTATGCCGAGCGCTATCTGCGGCAGCATCCGCAGGTGAACCCCAAGATGACGCTCATGGTGAGGCAGCTGGAAGCCACGCAGTGCGGACTGCCGGTGGAGTTCTATTTCTTCATCCGCCAGAAGGAATGGGTGAAATATGAGCATCAGCTGGCCGACATCATGGACTATTTCTATGCCATAACGCCCGACTTCGGGCTGAAGGTCTATGAGCAATATCCCGAGCAATAGGAGCTCACAGCATGACGTCTTTATAGTGCTTTATTTCGGGCAGTTCAAATTCCGTTCCTATCACTGTGATGAAGTCCAGTCGGTAGGAACGGCTTTCGTTGTGGCTTTTCACGTAGTGGTGGATGGCCTGGCGCAGATTGTTCATCTTCTCGGCGTCGATGGCATCGAGCGGGTGGCCGCTGTTGTGGTTGCGGCGCGTCTTCACTTCTACAAACACCAGTTGGTTGCCGTCGACGGCAACGATGTCGATGTCGCGGTGGCCCGAGCGCCAGTCGCGTTCGATGATGGCATAGTGCTGATCGCGCAGATAGGCGGCGGCCATGCTCTCGCCCCAATGGCCCAGTTCGTTGTGTAAGGACATCTTGTTCTGTTTACAGATTGACTATTTACTATTTAAGGCTGATGGGGAATCCGATGGTTATCTCGGTGAGATCGGCCTTCGTTTTATGAGCTTTCACGTTGGCTCCGACGGTGAGTCCCCCCCATTGTGGAAATCGGTAGCGCACGCCCACACGTTCGTAGTAGGGCGTTTCAACCACCTTTGCCTTTTCGCTTATCTGCCGGTGCAGATAGACGCCCAGCGACACGGCCAGCGAGAGGTTGTGCCAGAAGGCCTCGTGCTTGGCGGCCACGCCCACCGACCAGGGCGAATGGGGGTAGTTGGGCTCACCATCCATCTCGTCGAGCTGTCGCTCGCGCTTCCAGTAGGTGCCATAGAGCAGGTCGAGCCCAATGCCCGATGCCCAGCGGCGGGCATAGCGATACATCACGTCGGCCTGTGCCATGTAGGCGGCATAGACGCGGAAGTGGTCGGTGCGGTAGTCGGGGGCGTCGGGTGGTGTGCGGAATTGCGTGCGCTGCCACTCGTCGTTGAGCGTCTTGGCTCCCACGCCAACTCCCAGGTTGAGGTAGAGGGGAGAGCTGACGTGCTGTTGGCTGTTCGCGTCTCGTTGTGCGTGCTTGCCGGTATTTCCGTAACTTCGGGAATGTGGGGAGGAAGGAGCGGGCGTGTAGCCGATGCCGATGGTTGGCCCCAAGGCATTTTCGCCCTTGTTGGGCCGATAGAGAGCGCCGTTGCTGTGATGGCGAAACTCCAGTCCGCCCAGCAAGTTCCAATGCTCCGACAGGCGCAGCGAGGCCACGAGAGCAGCGCCGAAATAGATGCTCACGTGCGAACCGATGAACTCGTTGTCGATGCAGTTGACGGTGTTGTAGATGTGGGAACTATAGGAGAAGCCCGTGCGCAGAACGTAGGAGAGTTTCCAGTTGGCTGAGCTTACGAAGGGGCGTGAGAAGCCCCCATAGAGCGTCAGGGCGTTTCCCAGATGGGAGTCGTAGTCCACCTCATCTATCAGTTGCCAGGGCGGCTCTTGCTTGCGGTGCATGGTGGTGCCGTGGTTGAAGTCGTACTTCAGTCCTACGGCCAGCTGCGGGTAGCCGTAGTCGCTGGCGAAGGGGTCGTTGTCTTCTGGCTGCGGGTTGTAGGTGAGTTCGGCTCCTACCGACATCGTGGCGGTGTTTTTCAGCCACATCTTGGTGTATTTGTCGAGGGCTACTTGGCGTCCTGGCGTGACGCTGATGTTGTAGCCGAAGTGGCCTCCGGGGGCCGAATCGGGCGTCTCATGCGGGCTTGCCATGGCGAGAGCGGTAGCTATCAGGCAGAAAAGGTTGATCATGCAGTGATACTTTTTTTATCGTGGGTGCGTGGGGGCGGAGGTGCGTGGGTACGAGATATGTAATATCCGTAGAAGAAGCACCTGGAGCGATTCTCGCACTCCCCAGAATGCGTTATTCTTCTTCGTTGATTTCAGGGATGGGGCGCAGCGGATTCTCCTTGGCACCGAGTTTCTTCAGTTCTTTAGCGGGCACGAGCATGCTTTGCCGTCCGTCGAGTTTCTTGCGGGCGTTGTCGTAGGCCTGTTGCGTCTTGTCAATGCGGTCGCCAATCTCTTCGAATCGCTTGATGAAGTCGCCCACGCGGTCGAGCAGGTCGTTGGCCAATCCGTAGACGCGCTGCTGGCTCTCGGTCTGCCGCTGCTGGGTCCATGCAATTTGCAGCATGCGCAGCACGGCAAAGAGGTTCTGCTCGCCCGTGATGAAGACCTTCTTGTCGAAGGCTTCGCTCCAGAGGTCGGTGTCGTTGGTCAGAGCCAGCAGCAAGGCGGCCTCCTGGGGAACGAACATGATGACGTAGTCGAGGGTCACGCGTGTCTTGTTGAGATATTTGCTGTAGTCCTTGCGCGATAGTTCATCGATGTGCCGCCGCATGCTTCCGATGTGCTCAGCCAGGGCCCGTCGTTTCAGGTTCTCGTCGGTGGCGTTGGCGTAGTTGATGAATGCCGTGAGCGACACCTTGGAGTCGATGATGACATCCTTATGGTCGGGATAATGCAGAATGACGTCGGGAATCATGCGCTCGTTGGAGTCCTCGTTGCGGATGGCATTGCCGTGCTCGTCGCGAATCATTTGCTGCAAGTCGTATTCCTGCCCGCGTGTGAACCCGAAGCGTTCCAGCAGCAGGTCGAGTTTCATCTCGCCGAAGTTACCCTGCACCTTGGGCCCGCTCTGCAGGGCCTGCGCCAGCCGGTCGGCTTCCAGTCCCACCTGCTGCGTCATGTCGTGCATGCGTCGCAGTTGCTCGGTCAGCGTGGCCGTGTTGCGGTTTTGTGCATCGCGGTTGTCGTCCATGGCGCGTTTCATCTCGCCGATGGTCTCGCGCAGCGGATTGATGAGTGCGCCCATCTGCGTCTGGTTGTTCTCGTCCAGTTCGCGTGAGCGCTGCCGCAAGAGCTGTTCGGTGGTTGTGGTGAGCTGTTGCCTCACCATGGCGAGGCTTTGGCTGAGTTGCTGGTTGAAGCGTTCGGCGGCCTCGGCCTTTTCGCGCTCGTGGCGTTCGCTGAGCTCGGTCAGTTGTTTGCTGTACTGGGCGTTCAGCCCGTCAATCTGCTTGTCGTGGGCTTCCCGCTCGGCCATGAGCTGGCTTTCGTGCATTTGCCGTTCGCTGTCGATTTGGGTCATGAGTGTTTCCATCTGGCTTGTCTTCACCGCCAGACTGCTGCTGAGCTTTGCGTTGTTGTTGGTCAGCGCCTGATTGCGCCGTTGCTGAAGCAGATAGGCAACGGCCGCACCGAGCAGTATTCCTATGATGGTCAGGAGGGTTTCTGTCATGTGTGTGTATCAGAGGTTATCGTTCCGTTTCCGTGGTTTCTGTTTGCGAGTGTGGCCAGTTCACGAGAAACAATTGCTCGCTGGCTCGAGTGAAGGCCGTGTAGAGCCAATGAATATAGTCGGGCGTGAGCATCTCGTCGGTCATGTAGCCTTGGTCTATGTAGACGTGTGCCCATTGTCCGCCTTGCGCCTTATGGCAGGTGGTGGCGTAGGCATATTTCACTTGCAGGGCATTGAAGTGGCGGTCGTTCTTGATGGCCTTCAGCCGGTCGGGCTTCCGTGGGATGTCGGCATAGTCGTCCATGACGGCCTGAAACAGCGCCTCGTTCTGCTGGCGCGTCAGTGCTGGGGCTTCTGAGGCCAGTGAGTCGAGAATCACGGTGGATTGCAGTTCTGTGTTGTCGTAGTCGGGGAATTGCAGCCATACGTCGGCAAACCGGAAACCGTAGAGTTGGCGCACGTTGCGCACTCTTTGCACCCGCGCCCTGTCGCCATTGGCAATGAATTCTATCTCCTTAGAGTGGAAATAGTTGTTCTTCACCACCATCACCATGTCGCCCGGGCAAAGTTCCTCCTCTCGTCCGAGGATGGTGTTGCGAATGCCTTGATTATAGATGTTGGCTCGTTTGTTGCTGCGGGTGATGACCATGGTCTCGTCTGTCCCCACTTCGCCGTAGCTTGTGTTGAGTGTCTCGATGAGTTCGTCGCCAGGCACCGACCGTATGTCGGCAAAGCCTTGCAGGCGTATTTTCGGCAGCACGACAGCTTCGGCACTTCCCTCCCTGATGCGGGTGGCATTGTAGAGGATGCCCGACTGTTGGCTCTGTCGCAGCACCTCGTTCAGGTCGCATTCGCTCACGTGCAGCCCATAGCAGCGCAACACGTCGGCCTGCAGGGCGGGCGACTCTGTTTCGCCTACGGGCGGTAGCTGCGCCTGGTCGCCCAAGAGCAGCATGCGGCAGTTGTGGCCTGCTTCGTAGACATACTGCACGAGGTCGTCGAGCAGAGAGCCGCTGCCGAACACTGAGTCGTGAAATTGATTGGAAATCATCGAGGCTTCGTCGATCATGAACAGCGTGTCGTGGTGCAGGTTGGCATTCAGGTTGAAGTCGTCGCCCAACCCGCGCTGGCGGTAGATTTTGCGGTGAATGGTTGAGGCTTTCTGGCCTGCATTCAGTGCAAACACTTTGGCCGAACGGCCTGTGGGAGCCATGAGCACCACTTTCTGTCCCAGTCGGACGAGAGTCTTGACGATGGCTCCTGCCAGCGAGGTCTTACCCGTTCCGGCCGACCCGCGCATAATCATGACCTCGCGGTCGCTGCGTGCTGTCATGAAGCGGGCAAACACCTCGAGCGCTTGTCGCTGCTCGTTGGTGGGGGCGAAGCCGAAGTCTTGCAGTATCTGGTAGATGAGTTCGTCTGAAATCATGTTGTTAAGGAGTTCAAGGAGTTATTTCTCAGCTTTTTCTCTTCTACCGGCGTTTGAGTGTGGTGCCTGTTCTCCCTTCTTCGAGTATGCGCCGATAGAGTTCCTGGCTGTTCAGGCGTAGCCGCCGGCTGGCAAAGTCGGGCGTGTTGTATGAAAAAAGACATTCGCGGTCGAATTCGGCCGGGTTCTTCTGTGGCAGTCGGAAGGCTTTTGCCGTCTTGCCGTCGGCATCTACGTGGGCCAGGTAGAGCTGCGTGTAGAGTCCGTTGTCGCGGCGGCTGGTGAACACCACCCAGCGCGAGTTGAGGCTCCAGTTGTGAAAGCTGTCGGCATCGTTGCTGTTGGCTTCCTTCAGCGGCCATTCTTCGCCGCTTTTCATGTCCTTCATCCAAAGGTCCGACTCGGGGTGCCAAATGGGGAAGCAGCCGTAGTCGGCCAGTGTGAAGAGCAGGTGGCGCCCGTCGTAGCTCATGCGTGGCATGACGGCACTGCGGCCTGCCTGGCTGGCCGCCACCACCGTTTCTATGGGGCCTTCTGTGCTACCGTCGTCGGCATTGAAATGCACGCGGCAGATGTCGTAGTGCACGTTGCGATAGTTCTTCCAGATGCTGTCGGTGCTGTCGGCCGAGCAGAAGTAGAGCCACTGACCGTCGGGCGAGAAGGCCGGGAAGTTCTCCAGCCGTTGCTGGCGTGTCAGCAGACTGTCGGCCATGATGGTGTGGCTGTCGGTATCGTAGATGATGATGTCGGCCTTGTCGTCGTAGACTTCCACTCGCCGGTCGGCCCGTTGGTGGAAACGCTGGTGGGTTGCATTGGTGGAGTAGGCAATGAAGCGGCCCTGCGGGTGCCAGTAGGGATACACCATTCCGCCACCCAGTTGGGCGTTCCTGCCCTCCAGGATTTCCGTTTTGCCTCCTTTCCCCACGATGGTTGCCCCGTGGGACCCGCGCAGGTGGAGTGTCAGTTGGTCGGGGTTGGTGGCATTGGTGGTGTGGCAGTTCATGCACTGCCGTTCGATGGGCTTGTTCTCCAGAATGGGTGTCTCTTCGAAGTTGCTCAGACAGCGCTGATAGATGCCCATGTTGCCATAAGTCTCATAGCCGGGAGGGATGAGCCGGTAGGTGAGCCCCCATTGCCCCAGTGAGTCGGCGCTCACGTAGATGGCGAATGGGCGGTAGGTGGTCCACTGGCCGTTGTTGTGCCTGATGCTCACGGTCACGCTGATGCTGTCGCCAGCATGCTGTCGTGTCAGCTCGTGCCAGGCTCCCATGTCGAAGTCGGCGTAGCTGCCATTGGCGTGCAGGGCCTCTCCCTTGCTTCCGCTCACGCAGACATCCATCCACTCGGCATCGTCGTCGGTGCAGTAGAAGTTCAGCGGTGCGATGCCCGGGGGGATGGTCACGCCGATGTAGTCGGGGGCTATGTGTGGCAGCTCCTGGCTCAGCGTGGCATTGTGGGGCTTGTCGGTGCATGCTGCCAGCAGCATGACAAGAAGCCATAGCATGGTCGTGAGGTTTTTCATCTTCTTAGGGTTTTCTTGACAAGAGTGCTTTCGCTCGGGCCTGATAGTTCCAGTAGGAGTGATTGTGGGGAGGCCTGTCGAGCGACGGGTGGTGCATGTCGCCCGTCTGGCTGACTATTTGCATGAACTGCAGCGTGTTGTCGTAGATGCTCTTCTCAATGGGCATGGGCAACGAGTCGCCTTCGTGGTGGGTGAGCATCCAATAGCCCGCCACACATTCCTGCACCGACTTGGGCGCCTGCCAGTGGCCTCCCCGGCTGAAGCGCCGTGCGAGGTTGAGCACTCGCTCATGGTCGAGTCGCAGCATCTCGTAGGCCAGCAGGTAGTCGCGGGCCATCAGGTTGTCGGGGTGATCGGCCACGAGCCTTTCCAGGGCATGGCCTATGGAGTAGCTCAGCAAGGTGTCGCTGGTGGTGCGCAGCCGCTTCAGCTCCTCCAGGCGCTCATCGGGCTTGCCCCTCAGCCTCTCCCTTGCCCAACGGCCGTAGAACAAAGTCGACTCCAGGAAGTGCAGATACTTGCGTGCCACGTCGTGGCTGCCGTTCACCAGATTGGCCTCGGCCAGCCGTTTGCAGAGCCGTCCGCTCTTATGGTTGTCGGGCAGTTGCACCATGGCATCGAAGGCCATGCGCTCCGCGTTGTTCACCAGCCCGAGGTCCATCATGATGTCGCTCATCGAGTGCAGCGACAGCGGTTCCATGCGCCCCGCATCGAGCAGCAGTCCGTCGGGAGATTGCTGATAGAAGTCGAACATGCGCTGCAGCAGCATGCCCTTCTTGGCCAGTGCATAGTTGGCACACCACACGGCATTGGTTGTTTCGGGCGTTTGCCCATACGATTTCCAGAGAATGGCATCCCATCGTTGGGCTCTCACCAGATAGTCGTATTCGGCAGCTTCGCGCAGCAGGCTGTCATCCTTCCACTGGCGGGGAATAAACACTTCGCAGAATAGCACGCCCGCAGGGACAAAACTCAGCACGTAGGCCCACCATCGGCGCAGCCGGCAGAGCCGCAGCAACCACCACGTAACGGCTTGGCACGCCACAACGAGCAGGGCCATCACCGCGGCCCCCAGCCAGCCATAGTAGAAAAACTGGGTGACGAAGGACACCACGAGTTCCCACCATCCTGCCATCCCCGCTGCCAGCTGTTCGCGCAGATAGTAGCCCGTCCAGCGAAAGAGGTGCTGCTGCTCATGCAGATGGAGCACCGCCCTGAAGGGGAACAGGCACGCCAGAAAGACAGCGAGCGCTGAGAGCCCGCTGAGCAATGGTTTCCAATGTCTCTGGATTCGTATTTTCATGGGTGGTAGTGATGATGTGGCACAAAGTTATGACCTTTCAACTTTTCTTAATTCCACAACTCCAGATCGTTGCTTTCCTGAGAGTGTTTTCATCTGAACAGGCTGAAATTCACGCTGCCATAGCTTCGGTGGTCCACGAAGTGCGGATGCTGGCCGAAGTCATGGTTCTTGCCGTGCTCGAAGACCAGTATGCCGTCGTCACTGAGCAGCTGATGCTCAAATATAAGGTCGGGAATGCGCGGCAACTCCTCCAGCGCGTAGGGCGGGTCGGCAAAGATGATGTCGAACTGCCGATGGCAGCTCTTGAGAAAGCGGAACACGTCGCCCCTGATGAGCACGTTGTTCTCAGCATTGATTTTGCGCATGCACTGGGCGATGAAGGCCGCGTGGTCGCGGTCTTTCTCCACGCTGACCACCTGGCGGCAGCCACGCGAGATCATCTCCAGTGAGATGCTGCCCGTGCCGGCAAATAAGTCCAGGGCTGAGGCCCCGTCGAAGTCGGCATAGCCCTGGAGCACATTGAAGATGTTCTCCTTGGCGAAGTCGGTAGTGGGGCGGGCCTTGAACGTTCGGGGAATATCGAAGCGGCGCCCACGGTATATGCCTGCAATGATTCTCATCTGCCTTTCACGTAGTATGTCATTAAGTCGTAGGGGAAATTCTTTATTTGCGATGCCGGGGCGCGGTTGAAGTCGGCCGAGGGATTGATCACGTAGACGTTCTGCACGTATTTCCGCAACTCAACGAGCAGCTCGTCGCGCTCAGGAATGTCGCCCACCAGGTGGAGTTCGTCGCGATGGCTGTCGAGTGCCAACTGCTTCCACGCGAAGAGCAGGAAGTAGGCCGCGTCCATGTAGCGGTCGGCCTGATAGCTGTTACAGAATCTGAACCTGTTTTTCCCAAAGCTCGCCACGTCAAGCCGCTGATCGTGGAAGTAGCCATACAGCTTGCGGCGGTTGCCCGTGAAGCTGCGTTGGTGCAGGTGGTTCCATACGGGCGAGCAGAGCGCGGCTATTTTCACGTCGCCGAAGTGGTCGTCGGCCACCAGCTTCAAGTCTTTGTTCACCGCGAACACCGCCACGGCATTCAGCGCCGTCAGGACGTTGTAGGCCACCACGTCGGCCTCCCGCCCCATGAAGGCATGCCTGTAGAATGTCTCCATGGTCTCCTCGCGGAATTCGTCCAGCGGCACCATGAGCACGGGCGAATCGACGAGCACCATGGCGCGCTCGTAGCCCTGGCTCAGCAGGGGGCTCTCGCGGAAGGCAGCGCGCAGATTGGCCGCCATGGAGATGCCGCTCCTCACGGTGTAGGGTTCGTAGCAGACGCCGTGTTCGGCCGCAGCGTCGGCCACGGCAAACGACATCGACTTGCGGCCCACGCGAATGGTGAGCCGCGGCCGCCGGCTGGCGGCGTTATTCCCAGTTTCCTGCATTGTTGTTGGGTGTTAATAGGTCGCCAATCTTCAGACCTCCCGCACGCCCCTCAGCCGCAGCAGCGTCGCAGAGACGCGCCACGGCGCGGGCATCCAGGTCGTGGAGAAACGTCTCATAGCTTGCCGAGCACTCCATCACGGGCAGCGGCCGTCCGCCTTTGCCCGGCAGCATGCCCGTCGCCAGAGAGAAGCGCCTGCCGCCACCGAAGGGCACATATTGCAGGCTGTCGGCCAGCAGGCCAGCCGCTATGAGCTCGCCAAAGTCAGACGTATAGGCGCCACGAGACGCCCGCCAGGCCTCCTCTGCCCGCCCTATCTGCAACAGCCGCTCTTTCACGGCGGCTTCGCGACGCTCCACCTCGGTGTCGAAGCGCAAGGGCTGGCTCACACTCAGATAGCACATCGCCGCCAGCAAGAACACCATGAGTGCCAGCGCGGCATTCGTTTTCTCTTTCATAGCCGTACGGTTAAGGCAAATACAGTTTGAAGAATGGTTTGCAAAAATACGAAAAAACGGCGTAACTAACGAGCAATTATGGAGAATTAACGCTCTCAGACCATACTTTTCGCGAAGGAAGGGCAGCGAAATGCGCACGCATGGCAAGAGCTATTATAATAGAGGCGCGAGCATGCGCATGAGCGATTCCCACAGTCGATGGAGGAAGGGCCGTCGGCTGAGGTTGGCCGTGTCGTCGAGGAGAGTGGATTGCTGCATGTCACTGATGAACACCTGCTTCATGCGCCGGGCCATGGCCTCGTCGTAGAAGAAGGCGTTGGCTTCGAAGTTGTTTTCGAAGCTGCGGAAGTCGATGTTGGTGGAGCCGCAGGTGCAGAGCGAGTCGTCGCTGACGAGGAGCTTGGAATGGTTGAAGCAGGGCTTGTAGAGATAGATCTTGATGCCAGCCTCTAAGGTCTGCATGACGTAGGATCGGCTGGCCCACTCGACGAATTTGGCGTCGGTGCGCCGTGGCACCATGAGCCTGACGTCAACTCCGGCGAGTGCTGCTGTGCGCATGGCGAAGAGCACGGGCTCGGTGGGCAGGAAGTAGGGCGTCTCCATATAGACATATTTCTTGGCGCCGAGGAGTATGCGCACGTAGCCCTGCATGATGTCGGGCCAGGGGGAGATGGGGCTGCTGGTGACTATCTGTGCGATGCACTGGTTCTGGGGCATGGGGATGTCGGGGTAGTAGCGGTGGTTGGTGATGAGGGTGCGGTCGACGAAGTACCAGTCGACGAGGAAAGCCCTCTGCAGGGCATAGACGGCGCTCCCGCGTAGGCGCAGATGGGTGTCGCGCCAGCCTTCGGCGTGGCGTCCCTTGATGTAGCGCAGGGCGATGTTCATGCCTCCGATGAAGCCCACTTGGCCGTCGATGACGCATATCTTGCGGTGGTTGCGGTAGTTCACCTTGCTGGTGAAGGCGGGGAACTTGACGGGCATGAAGGCGTGCACGTCGATGCCTGCTTCTCGCATGCGCTCGAAGAATGATGCGCGTACGCCCCAGCAGCCCACGTCGTCGTAGATGAGCCTGATTTCCACTCCCTCGTGAGCTTTGTCGATGAGCGCGTCGGCGATGAGGTTGCCCAGAGGATCGTCTTCGAAGATGTAGGTGTCGATGTGTATGTGGTCTTTGGCCTGTCCTATTTCGCGGAGCAGCGAGCCGAAGAATTGGTGGCCGGTGGTGAAGATGTCGGCCTCGTTGCCGCGGAAGGGCAGTGCCCAGTTCTGGTTGGCAAAGAGGCTGATGAGCGTGCGGTGGTTGTCGGGAATGACGAGGTTTTTCTGCTCCACGAATTCGAGCATGGAGCGCTTGGTGAGCTGGTCGAGGCTCTGCTGGCTGATGAGTTTTTCGCGTCGTGTGTTCTGCCCGAAGAAGAAGTAGAGAATGATGCCGAGCAGAGGGATGAAGGTGAGCACGAGCATCCATGCCATGGTCTTGGCCGGTTGGCGGTTGTCCATGAGCACGCGAATCATGGCGGCTACCACGATGAGGGCGTAGAGGAGAAGGAAGAGCCAGTGGATGTATATCATTTTTTCTTCGGGGGGAGTTTTTCGGAAGAGAGAGTTTTACGGAGGAGAGAGAAATTTGCTCGGCGCAGAAAAACCTGCCTTACTCTCTTTACTCCTTTGTTCTTCACACCACGATATTGTTGCCCAGTTTCCTGGCCAGCGCGTTTCTGATGGTCTGCATCTGCTGATATTGCTCCATGAGCTGCATGAGTCGGCTGGTGTCGTTGGCGGCGAGCGAGATGTCGCGTTGCAGCTGCTTGAGCCGGGCGTCGGCATAGTCGAGTCTGAAGTCGAGCAGCAGTCTCACGGTCTGTTCGCGCAGCGTGTCGGAGTCTTGTCGGGGCAGCTGACTCTTGCTCAGTTGGAAGTGGTCGATGCTGAGCTCGGCTGCCAGTTGGGCAATGCGGTAGTCGCTGTGATGGGCAAAGTATTGGGCGGCGTCGAAGTGGTCGTGGTGTTCCGCCTCGGCGGCGGCCTCGTTCATCATCTGGTTGTAGAGCTCGTTGCCCAGCGAGAGGCTGTCGGCTGCGAGCGAATAGCAGATGTATTGAGCCACGGTAAGTCGGTCGATGGTCTGTCCGTCGTCGGTTTCGACGTTGTTGAAGATGACGTCGCCTCCATGGCGCACAATCATCTGCAGGAGCATGGTCTCCACTTGACTGGCCTGCTGGCTTGGGGTGGCTGGGGTGAGCGGCTGCTGCGTCGGTTGCGTGTCGGTATCGGCGGCCTGCCGCTGTTGCCGTTCGGTTTCTCTTTGAGCGTCTTTCTGCTGCTGTTCCAGATTGCTGTGTATGAACTTGTTCATCTGTGCAATGAGCGTGGCTTCGCTGATGCCTATCCGGCGGGCGCAGTCGGTCACGTAGGTGTCGCGCACGATGGGGTCGGTGATGACGGCGAGGCTTCGCACGATGTTGTTGATGGCCTCAGAGCGCTTGATGGGGTCGGTAACCCCGCGCAGCAGCAGGTCGCTCTTGAACTGTATGAAGTCGGTCTGGTGGTCTTCGATGTATTGGCGGAAGTCGGCTGCCGTGTGCTTGCGGGCAAAGGAGTCGGGGTCGTCGCCGTCGGGGAGTATGAGCACCTTGACGTTCATGCCCTCGGAGAGCAGCATGTCGGTGCCTCGCATGGCGGCGTGAATGCCGGCCTCGTCGCCATCGTAGAGCAGGGTGATGTTCTGGGTGAATCGGCGCAGCATCTTTATCTGGTGCATGGAGAGGGCCGTGCCACTGTTGGCCACCACGTTCTCTATGCCACACTGGTGCATGGCAATGACGTCGGTGTAGCCCTCCACCATGAATACGCGGTCTTCCTTGGCTATCTGCTTCTTGGCCTGGAAGATGCCGTAGAGCTGTTGCTCCTTATGATAGATTTCCGAGTCGGGCGAATTGACATATTTCTGCTGCACTCCCTTGGTGGCCTGGTCGAGTTTGCGCCCTCCGAATGCCACCACCTTGCCGTTGATGCCTATCCATGGGAAGATGACGCGCCCGGCAAAGCGGTCGGCCAGCTGGCCGTCGCGCTCGCGCTTGTAGCAAATGCCAGTGGCGAGCAGGTAGTCGTCCTTGTAGCCATCCTTCCGGGCAGCAGCGGGCAGCGCCTGGCTGTCGCGCGTGTCGTAGCCCAGGCGGAACTTCCTGACGATGTCGTCGCGAATGCCTCGCTGGCGGAAGTATTGCTTGCCGTAGGTGATGCCGTCGGGGCTGTTATGCAGCGTCTCTTCAAAGTAGTGGGCAGCCCATTCGTTGACGATGAACATCGACTCGCGCTTGCTCTCGGCCTGGCGTTCCTCGGTGCTCAGCTCACGCTCCTTCACCTCGATGTTGTATTTGCGGGCCAGCCAGCGCAGCGCTTCAGGATAGGTCATCTGCTCGTGCTCCATGATGAAGCCTACGGGAGTGCCGCCTTTGCCGCAGGCGAAGCATTTGCAGTAGTTCTTGGCGGGGCTCACCATGAACGATGGCGTCTTGTCGTCGTGGAAAGGACAAAGCCCCTTGTAGTTAACTCCCGCCTTGCGCAAGCTAACAAACTCCGACACCACCTCCACGATGTTGGCCGCGTCGAGTATACGGTCTACGGTTGCCCTGTCTATCATCCTGAGTGAAACGGCTGATGAAGATTACTTTCCGAATGCGAAGATAGCAATTTCTTGCGTCATGGCAAAACTTTTCTTCTCTTTTTGTTGCGCCGCCGTCTCGGAAGCCTTGCCACGGCAAGTGCTGTGGCAAGGGGCTGTGGGCAAAGGCTACTGGGTGGAGAAGGCTTCGGGGCGGTCGAGGTTCACCAGGTCGGCTTTCTTCTTGATGACGAGGGGAAACTGCGAAGTGTCGTCTTCCTGACATGCCGCCATGACGAGGATGCCATGGCGATGGCAGTAGCGGCGGAAGCGGCGGGTGATTTTCTCGGGGGCTATCTCCACGTAGGAGGGCGAGCAGACGCTCTGCCAATACTTCAGTCGGCGGATGGTGGAGGCGTTGACCTTTATTTTCATTTCGGGGGCCAAGCGGATGAACGCGCTGAGCATCTGCTCGTCGGCAAACCAGAAGAAGCTATTAGCGGCAAAGCCTTTCTGGCGCACCAGACTGACGAGCGTGGCGATGGGAGTGCCGCGCTTTACGTCGAAGAAAATGCCGGCACGCCCTTGCAGCGAATCGAGCATCTGGGCTATGGTGGGCACGCGAAGGCCTGCAAAGCGGGGCGAGAACCAGCTGCCGGCATCGAGTTTCTCCACCTCGGCGGCGGGCATGTCGGCCAGGCGTCCGGTGCCATTGGTGGTGCGGTCGAGCGTCTCGTCGTGGAGATTGAAGAGCACGCCGTCTTTTGAGGGTCTCACGTCTACTTCTATCCACCGGGCTCCGTGGCGGAGTGCGGCCAGGGCAGCGGCCACCGTGTTCTCGGGGGCCAGGGCATTGGCGCCGCGGTGTACCACTATTTCGATGTTGTTGTGCTGGGCAGCCATGCTGACGGTGAGCATGAGAAAGGCTGCGAGAAGAAGGGGAGTCTTGGTCATTATTCTTTTATTTATGCTTTTGGGCTGTAATGCGAAAAAGGGGAACAGGCAGAAGCCCGTTCCCCTGAAGGATTTTTCGATTTGGTGATTATTCTTAATAACCGTTGTTCTGCTTCCACTTCGTGTTGAGGTCGAGCATGCCCTTGTTGATGGGGAAGATGCGTCGGGTCTTTTCGAAGTTGGCTGTCGGGAAGTCCTTGTAGTGGGGGAAGTACTCATCTTCGAAGTGTCCGAAGCGAATCATGTCGGTGCGGCGCAGGTTCTCGTCGAAGAACTCGCGTCCACGCTCCTGATAGATTTCCTCGAGCGAGGGGTTGTGGTCGAGCAGCTCAGCTCCGGCATAGGCACGGATCTGGTTGACCAGCGAGCGGGCCTCATCGGAAGAGCCTTTGCGGGTGAGGGCCTCGGCCTTCATGAGCAGCACATCGGCAAAGCGGATTAGCGGCACATCGTTCGACTGGTTGCGGCCATTGGCATAGTCGTTGCGTGTGACGTGCCACTTGAGGTTGCGGCATCCCTGGCGCCAGCCCGTGAGGTTGTCGCCCACGTTGATGGTGAAGTCTTTCTCCTCGAGGTGGATGTTGCGGCTGAGCTTCAGCGGGTTGCCTTCCTTGTCGAGACATACCTGAGCGGTGGGAAGCAGTGTCTTGGTGTCATATACATAGACGGCGTTCTCGTCGCTGCCAGTGTCGTAGCGGTAGTCGTCAAGATTCTCTGAGAGTCCGAGGATGAGCTTGTTGCGTTCGTCGCCTTTCAGATTGAAGAGCTTCACAAACTCAGGAGTCATCGTGACGTAGCCGCCGCCCGAATTGGTGAGCTGCTCGCCATAGTAGCTGGGATTGAGGTTCTTGATGTCCTTGTAGGAGTGTGAACGGCCATACTGCATGCCGGTAGCCTCGGTGGTGTGATAGGGCATGGCATAGATGAAGTCCTTGATGGTGCCATTCTGCACGCGCTCGGTGTTGTCGGAGGCGAACTTGAAGCGGTAGGCATCGGGTCCGAGCTCGAACTTGCCAGAGTTGATGATTTCGTTGCAGACAGCGATGCACTCGTCGAGCTTCTCGTTCTGAGCGGTGGCTGCGTCGTAGCTCTCAACGGAGGCGGCGGTGTAGACGGGCCAGTTGATGTAGAGCTTGGCCAGCAGGGCCTGCGCCATATACTTGTTGGGTTTGCCGTAGTTCTCGCCAGTGGTCTCGGTGGTGAGCATGGGGATGATTTCCTTCAGCTCGCTCTCAATCCAGCGGGCCACGTCGGCACGCGGCTGACGCGCCTCGAGGTCAATCTGGTCGGCGAGCTTGGAGTCGTTGATGGCCACGTCGCCCCAGCCATCCATCATGATATAGGTGAAATAGGCGCGCATGGCACGTGCGGGAGCCTTGTAGCTGTCGTCGGCCTCGCTGTCGATTATTTCGTTGGCCTTCACCACGCCCGAGGCGAGCACGGTCATCCAGTCGATGGTGGCATCTTCATAGTTGAAGTTGTGGAGGCTGGGGTGGGCATAGGCTCCGCCGTCGTACCAGTTACCGCCATAGGCCACCGACGTATATTCATCACTGGAGAGCGCCATGGCCTCCATGTATCGACGGCCAATGCAATCGCGCATCTGGAAGTAGATGCCAGAGAGCTGGGCCTCGAGTGCAGCCTCGCTATTGGGGTAGGAGGTGTATTGCGACTCTACGGGTACGTCCAAATCAGTGCAGCCGACGGTCAGCACGGAGATGGCGGCTGCAAATAATACCTTTATATTTGTTTTCATATTGCTATTCCTTTAAATGAGTTAGAAGTTAACCTTTACGCCAGCCATGAAGGTGCGAGTGTGGGGATAGTTGCTCCAGCGGAAGTCTACGCCGGGCTGGATGCCGCCCATGTTGACTTCGGGGTCGAGACCCTTGTAGCCGGTGATGGTGAATACGTTGTTGCACGTAGCATAGATCTGCAGGCTCTGCAGCCAGTCGCCCAGCTTGTCGAAGGTATAGCCAAGAGTGAGCGACTGCAGGCGCAGGTAGTCACCCTTCTCGAGGAAGCGGTCGGAAGGAATATTGCTCAGGTTGTCGCTGAAGGGACGGTCGTTGATGAATTCCTTCAACACGTTCTTGCCGCCATTGAAGAAGTCGGGAGCCGTGTAGTGGGCGCGCGAACCGTTGTAGATCTTGTTGCCGAAGACTCCGGTGAAGAAGAGCGTGGCGCTCCAGTTCTTGTAGGAGAGGGTGTTGTTCCATCCGAGGTTGAGCTTGGGCTGTGCGTTGCCGGCAATGTAGCGGTCTTTGTATTCGGGCTCATTGGTGGTTTCGCCGGTCTTGTTGCCGTTCTCGTCGCGCACGTAGTAGGAAGCCTTGCCGCTTTCGTCATATCCGGCAAACTCGTAGAGGTAGAAGGTGCCGAGAGGCTCGTCTTCCATCACACGCTGGGTGTAGCCATTGGCTGAAACACCGGCCACCTTGGGGTCGCCCTGTGCAAAGGTAGAAGTCTGGTATTTCTCGTTGGAGAGCTTGTTCACCTTGTTGCTGTTGTGGGCCAGGTTCAGCGTGGTCATCCAGTTGAAGTCCTTTGTGCGCACCACATCAACATTCAGCGTGAACTCAATACCAGTATTGCTGATTTCGCCCACGTTGGCAGCAATGTTGTCGAAGGGATAGATGACGGTTGAAACGGGATAGTTCCAGATGAGGTCCTTGGTCTTCTTGCTGTAGAACTCGATGCTACCGTTGATGCGGTTGTTCCAGAATCCATAGTCGATGCCGAGGTTGAACATGCCGGTGGTTTCCCACTTCAGTTCGGGGTTGGCCAACTTGGTGGCTCCGAGGATGGCCCATGGGTTGCCGCCGTAAACGAAGGTGGTGCCGGTAGAGCCGTAGGTGGCCACTCCTGAGTAGGCTCCGAATCCGAGTGCATTACCCGAGACGCCGTAGCCCACGCGCAGCTTGAGGTTGTCGAAGAAGTTCTGGTTCTTCATGAACTCCTCCTCGGTGATGTTCCATGCAGCAGAAACCGACGGGAATGTGCCCCAGCGATGATCCTTGCCAAACACCGACGAACCGTCGCGGCGGATGGTGGCCTGGAGCATGTAGCGGCTGTTGTAGGAGTAGCTTGCACGTCCGTATAACGAGATGTTGCGCACGGTTTCTTTTGTTCCGCTCTGTACAGCCTTGATGCCGTCGATGGTTCCGGCGTAGGTGAGCTGATTCCACTTAAGGTAGTCGTCGAAGAAGTTGTGCACCTCAAGTCCGAATCCGTCGTTGGAGTGGCGCTCCTCCCAAGAATAACCAGCCATGAGGGCCAGCTTGTGTACCTTGGCGAAGGTCTTGTCGTAGTTCAGATAGGTTTCAAACGTGTGGTCGTCGCCGAAATAGGTGTTGCGGTTGGCCGTACCGTTAAAGGCATTGAAGGGCACAATCTGCGTCTGGTGAGAGCGATAGGAGCTGTAGGTGCTCTGATAGTGATTAAAGGAGTAGTTGGTGTTCCAGTTCAGCCCGTCGATGATGTTGAGGGTAGCCTTGGCCACAATCTGGTTGCGCTTCCACATGGTTTCGGAGAGGTCTTCGTTGATCATCGAGAGCGGGTTGTAGTTGGCCGAGCCGTCGCCAACAGTCCAGCCACCATCGGTCTGAATGGGGAAGGTGGGGTTGAAGTAGTTCATGGCATCGAGCACCGAAGCCGAGCCGCGGCCGTCGTCGAAATAGCCCTGCGGCACGCCCACGTGCTTGCCATACATGGCATTGAGTCCGATGGAGAGGTCGAGACGGTCCTTGAGCACCTTGCTCGAGATGAGCGAGCGCACGTTGAGTCGGTTCATGTGGGTGCCTTCCACCACGCCCTGGCGATTGGTGTAGTTCAGACTGGCCATATACTTTGTCTTGGCCGAGCCGCCGTTGATAGATACGTTGTGGTTGTGGCTGACGCCGGTGCGGAGCACTTCGTCTTGCCAGTCGGTGCTGCTGCCCTTGTCGTAGGCATAGTCAATGCCGTTGGCCTTCACGTACGAGCGAATGTCGTCGGCCGTGGCCACGTCGAGCGTCTTGGCAATATTGTCGAAAGCCACGTAGCCATTGTAGCTCACGTTGGTGCGCTCGGTCTTGCCGCCGCTCTTGGTGGTGATGATAATCACACCGTTGGCAGCCTTAGAACCATAGATGGCGGTGGCGGTGGCATCGCGGAGCACGTCGATGCTCTCGATGTCGTCGGGGGCCACCATGGAGATATCCACTCCAGGGATTCCGTCGATGACGTAGTAGGGCTGCATGGCTGCACCTTCACGCAGAGAAGAGGCTCCGCGAAGCGTGATGGAGGGGCTGCCGTTGGGGTCGCCCGAAGAGGTGACCACCAGACCGGCCACCTTGCCCTGAAGCATGGAAGCGGGGTCGGTGAATACGCCCCTGTTCAGATCTTTGGCCTGCACGGTGGTGATAGAGCTGGTGACGTCCTTGCGGCGCATCGTTCCATAGCCCACAACAACCACTTCGTTCAGCGTCTTGTTGTCTTCCTCAAGTGTTACGTTGAGCTGGCTGCCCTGCACGCGCAGGGTCTTCGAGGTGTAGCCCACATAGCTGAACTGCAGGCTCTTGCCCTGTGCCACGCTGATGGTGTAGCGGCCTTCATAGTCGGTCACTGCTCCGTTCTGCGTTCCCACTTCCATAACCGTCACTCCGATGAGGGGCTCTCCGTTGGTGTCGGAAACGACACCCGAGACGCGTCCCTGGGCGAAAGCTATGGTACTGCTCAACAAGAAGAACATGAAGAGCACTGTCTTCATCATTCCAGTTTTTAAGTTTTGTACGTTTAGCATGTTTTGATTTTTTGGTTTATTATTCTGGTTAATATAGGTTATCTTTTTCTCTTGAGGAGGGAAGGGTAGGATTCTTCACTCTTCACTTTCTTTCATTCCATCCTGAAGCCGTCTTCCACGACGTTGGCTTCAACGAAGAACTGATATTTCCTGGTCTTGAATCGCCAGCCCCTCTTGGGGAAGCCCTTGTCCCATTCGATGGCGAATCCGTTGACGTATACGTGGCTGGCCTGGTCGATATAGAGGGGGTGCACCTTGCTCTCCACGAAGCCCTCGCCCAGACAGGGGCGTTTGTCATAGATGCCGCCTTCATAGCGTGTTGTTTTCCTCATCCTCATGCTGATGTTGTTCAGGTAGATGTGGTTCACCTTGTCGGGCGTGTCGCCGCCAATGAAACATCCGTTTTCGCTGGTGGCCGAGATGTTGTTGAAGCGAATGTTGCTCACCTCGCCGCAGCGCCCGTGGGTCTCACCCTTGGGGAATCGCCAGTTGGCATCCTTGTGGTTGCCGTCGGCGCGCGGATAGCTGGTCACGTAGATGGGCTCGGCTTTTCCCCACCACACGTCGCTCCACAACTGGCAGTCGAGCTGAATGTCGGAGAAGGTGACGTCGGTCACCGTTCCCTCGTCGCGGTTCTGAATGCCTATGCCGCGATTGCTGCCCGTTATGACGCAGTTGCTCACCATCACGCGGGCAATGCTGTCCATGTTCTCGCTACCTATCTTTATTGCGCACGAGCGCGAGGCCATGGTGCAGTTGGTGACCACCACGTCGTGCGTGGGTCCATACTGCTGCCACTCGCGTCGGTTCTTCAGGCAGATGCAGTCGTCGCCGCTGGTGATGTGGCAGTTGCTTATGCGCACGTTGCGCGAGTGGTCGATGTCTATGCCGTCGCCATTGCGAATCTTCAGGTTGTTGAGCAGCGCAATGCCGTCGATCACGGCATCGTCGCACCCCACGAGATGCACCGTCCAGTAGGCACCGTTGCGAATGGTCACGTCGCGTATGAGCAGTTTCTTCACGCCAATGAGCGTCAGCACATGGGGCCGCGGGTCGAATGTCGGGTCGGCCAGCGGCTTCAGCTCATAGCTGTCGTCGAGTTCGGCCCCCATGAAGGCCACGCCGTTGCCGTCGATGGTTCCCTGCCCGGTGATGGAGAGCCGCTCCACGTCCTTGCACCAAAGCCACATCATGCCCTCGCCGCGGTTTTCGCCGAAGGCGCTCTTGCGGTAGATGCCCTCGTCGGGATTAGCCAGTAGCGTGGCCGTGGCTTCCACGTGCAGCTCCACGTTCGACTTCAGCTCTACGGGGCCGGCCATGAACACACGATTGCCGGGCAGCACCACGCGCCCGCCTCCAGCCGCCGAGCAAGCGTCAATAGCCTGCTGAATGGCCGCAGCATCGTCTGACCTCCCGTCGCCAGCAGCGCCATAATCGGTCACCACATAGCTGCGCTCCTGTCCCAGTGCAGACAGAGCAAAGCAGGACAAACAAATAAACGATAGAATGAAGTTTTTCATGTTTTCATGGTTATTCAGCGGGCAAATTTAATACTTTTTCCCGAATCTGCAAATTTTTTACCTAAAAATGTATGTGCAGTCCCGGCTCAGCGCCCCCCAGCGATTGCAAAGCTGTTCATCCGATATGGAAAAAGGCGCGGGGAAAGTGCTCTGAGCGGGTCCCCCGGGGCATCCATCACGTGGCTCAACTGACGTGCGATAATCGCAAAGACACGCTCCGCTTAGCGGTAGACCATTTCGGCCAGTCCCTCATGGTGCCCTCTGCTGACGGGTGCCACGATTTGCTTTTCTGCGAACCCTACAGGAACAAACTAAAAAGTCCAAGGAAATGCTGACGTTTTGTAAAAATAATTCACAACTTTTTCAGCCTTCACCTAACGCCTCCGTAAAGTGCTGAAAAACAGTATAGGGGAGTAAGAACGCCACTTACGATGAGTAAGCACGCCACTCACGCCTCGTAAGCACGCCATTTACTCATCGTGAGTGACGTGCTTACTTGACGAGAGCGAATGGGGGGGCCTTCGTTTTGTAAAGAAAATTCAAATTAAATAGCAAAGCCGTCATTCCGAAGGCTGATATCTCAAAAGATCTCATTGATTCAAATACCGCATAAAACAACTTCGTTGGGGTTAAGGAGTTAAGGAGTTATGGAGTTAAGACATTTGACTTGCCCGCTTCCTTTCCGCCGGAGTTTTCGGGTTTAGAAGTATTGTCATAACTCCTTAACTCCTATCACCCTGCGAAAGTTGGATCTCATTGACAGAGATTCGCTATTGAATGACGCATTTTTGCCCACGACGCCAATAAATGAGATTCTTGT
>CAMOPD010000012.1 GCA_946622085.1 uncultured Prevotellaceae bacterium
TCCCGCCTATCCCGACGTGGTGGAGACCAGCTCCAACCTGGCCATCATCGACATAGAAGGCGGCAAGGCTGCACTGAAGATTCTGGCCCGTTCGAGCCGCGAGGACATGAAGGACTTCATCGTGAAGTCGCTCGAAAGCTGCTTCAACATGGCCGGCATGAAGGTGGAGACGGCTGGCTCATACGGAGGCTGGGACCCCAACCCCGACAGCGAGATTCTGCACCTGCTGATGAAGGAATACAAGGAGCTCTTCGGAGAGGATGGCATCATACAGGTAGACCACGCCGGCCTGGAGTGCTCGGTCATCCTGGGCAAATATCCTCACCTCGACGTCGTGTCGCTCGGCCCCACCATGCGCAGCCCGCACACCACCACAGAGCGCGCCCTCATAGCCACCGTCGAGCCTTTCTGGACGCTGCTGAAGAAAACTCTTGAAGATATTCCTGAAAAGTAAGCAGGAATAGAAGTGGAAGGAAGGAGTAAAGGGAGCATGGAGTAAGGAAGAGAAGCGGCATGATAGTCTTATCTCCGAAAACTTCGAAGGGCAGTACCCCTCCCCCTTTCTCTTGCTTCTTTAACTCCTTCCCCCCTACTCCCTCTATTCCTATTTTTTCAACTTTTCATCGCCTGCTCTTTCATATTCAAATATTTTTTCCTACCTTTGCACCGTAAAACCAAACTTAACAAATAATTATGGACGATTACCCGGCGGATAGTAACTATTGTTAGGCGGGGGACGAGTGGCAAGGCTGCTAATCCCTTTGCCGCATCATTCTATTTCATTGGAGGATTAGCAAATGAAGACATACTGGAACACTACCGGCAGCCTGAAGAAGCTCAACGAATGGCAGCCTAACTGTTGGATACAGGTGACGTGTCCGACAGACGAAGACCAGCAGGAGCTGGAGGAGCGTTTTAACATTCCCGACTATTTCTTTCCCGACATCAGCGATACCGATGAGCGTGCCCGCTATGAATACGACGACGGCTGGATGCTCATCATCCTGCGTATACCCTATGTGAAGGAAATTCGGTCGCGCACACCCTACACCACGGTGCCGCTCGGCATTATCCATAAGCGCGACGTGACCATCACCGTGTGCTACTACGAGACGAACATGATGATCGACTTCGTGAGCTTCCAGCAAAAGCGCGGCGAAGGATTCACCGACTACGTGGACATGATCTTCCGCCTGTTCCTCTCCAGCGCCGTGTGGTATCTGAAGCGGCTGAAACAAATCAACACCCTCATTGAGAAGGCCAAGAGAAACCTGGACCGCGAAGTGAACAATGAGAGTCTGATTGGACTGTCGCGACTGCAAGACTCGCTGACCTACTTCATCACCTCCATCCGTGGCAACGAGAACCTGCTGCAGAAACTCAAATTCAAACTGCAAGTGGACGAATTGGATGCCGACCTCATTGAAGACGTAACCATCGAGATGACGCAGGCAAGGGAAACAACCAACATCTATTCCGACATCCTGGAATCGACCATGGACACCTATTCGAGCATCATCAACAACAACATGAACACCGTGATGCGTACGCTCACCAGCGTTTCCATTCTCATGATGTTCCCCACACTCATTGCCTCGCTCTTCGGCATGAACCTGATCAACGGCATGGAAGAAAGCAAATTCGGATTCGTCATTGCACTCGTCATTTCCGTGTTTGTATCTGTGTTGTTCTGGTGGATTTTCAGGCACAAAAGGCTCATTTAGCAGAAAAGAGTAAAAAAAATAGCGGAAAATTAGGATTTTTCATTTTTTTTATCTAAGTTTGCACAATTAACAATTGTGTAAGGTGCTGATGATGGCTATCATTGGCACTGTGCTAAAAACCGAATCATCAACTAAAAAAGTGACATGATGGACTCTCAAGAAAATGCCCTTGAACAGGCACAAAACGTTGAAAACAAAGTAGAGGAAGTTGCCAAGGAAGTGACTCCCCAAGTAGAGAATGCTCCCCAAGAAGAGCCCGTAAGCCCAACTGAAGACGTGCAGGATGCACAGCCGGAAGCACCCATAGCTGAAGAAGCCAAGGAAGAAGCACCCCAATCAGAAGAGGCGCCACGGAAGGTCTATAAGACAAAAGAGGAGATTCTGGAAAGAGTGAAGGAAATTGCCCATGGCGATGAGAATCCGCGTAAAGAAGAGGTGGACTATCTCAAAACTGCCTTCTACAAACTGCATATTGCAGAACGCGAAGCCAACCTGAAGAATTACCTCGACAATGGCGGAGACCCGGAGAAATACCAGGTGATGCCCGATGAAGACGAAGAATCCTTCAAGGCTGAGATGGGAGTCATCAAGGAAAAACGAGCCAAGCTCTTCCAGGAGCAAGAAGCCGAAAAGCAAGAAAATCTGCAGAAGAAACTGGCCATCATTGACAAAATAAAGAACATGGCCACTTCGCCCGAAGAAGCCAACAAGGCATATCAGGACTTTAAAAAACTGCAGGCTGAATGGAAAGAAATAAAAGCAGTGCCCGCTGAAAAAGCCAATGAATTGTGGCGCAGCTATCAACTCTATGTGGAGCAATTCTACGACCTGCTGAAACTCAACAGCGAAGCGCGTGAATACGACTTCCGCAAGAACCTTGAGCTCAAGACAAAGCTCTGCGAGGCCGCAGAAAATCTGGCCAACGAGAAAGACGTAATCAGTGCGTTCCACCAGTTGCAGAAGTTGCATCAGGAGTACAGGGAAATAGGACCTGTATCAAAGGAACTGCGCGAGGAGATATGGTCGCGCTTCAAGGCTGCATCCACAGTCATCAACAAGCGCCACCAACAACACTTTGAGCAATTGCGCGCAAAGGAAGAAGAGAACCTGGCCCGCAAGACTGCTCTCTGCGAGAAGGCTGAGGAAATAGCCAAGCAGGAATGCAAAAATGCCAGCGACTGGGAGAAACGCACCAAGGAAATCATGGAAACACAAGCCGAATGGAAGACCATTGGCTTTGCACCCCAGAAAATGAATGTGAAGATTTTTGAGCGCTTCCGTGCTGCATGCGACGATTTCTTCGGACGTAAAGCCCAATTCTTCAAAGACCTGAAATCGCGATTCGCGGAAAACGCAGAAAAGAAGCGCGCACTCGTTGAACAGGCCAAGGCCCTGCAAGACAGCACCGACTGGAAATCCACCAGCGACAAGCTCATTGCCCTGCAGAAGGAATGGAAAACAATCGGCATGGTGCCCAAGAAACTGGGAGATCAGCTGTGGAACGAGTTCCTCGGCGCTTGCAACAAGTTCTTTGAGGCTCGCAATGCTGCCACAGCAGGTACGAGAAACGAAGAACATGCCAACTTGCAAAAGAAACGCGACATCATTGCCAGCCTGAAAGCCGCAGCTGAAGAGGCTGGAGACAATGTGCAGGAAACCGTTCAGAAACTGGTTGAAGAATATCAGGCCGTTGGTCATGTGCCTTACAAGGAGAAAGACAAACTCTACAAGGAGTATCACGAGGTGCTCGACAAGCTCTACCGCGACTTGAACATCTCAACAGCACGTCGCCGACTGGACAACTTCAAGAGCAACCTGAAAGACATGGCAAAGCGAGGAGAGGATGCCCTCGACAATGAGCGCAGCCGCCTAATGCGCCGCTACGAAAGCATGAAGGCCGAAATACAGACCTACGAAAACAACCTCGGCTTCCTCAATGCAAGTTCGAAGAAAGGCAGTTCGCTCATCGACGAAATGAATCGGAAGGTGCAGAAACTGAAAGACGACTGCAATCTGGTGCGCGAGAAAATCAAGGCCATCGATGCCGAGAATGCCGCAGCAGAAGAATAGTTGATTAACCCCATCGGACGGAGAAAAGAATAATGCCGCATGCCTAAGTCCTTAGCTTAGTGCATGCGGCATCTTTCTGTTCTCCAAGCAATGGATTTGACGCCATCAAGGCTTCATGCCTGCGAGCATAAAACAAAAAAAGCTTCACCGAAGTGAAGCTCTCTTGTTGGGGTACTCGGACTCGAACCAAGAATGACAGGACCAGAATCTGTAGTGTTACCATTACACCATACCCCAATTGTCCGTTGCGAATCAGTTTCCGTTGATTTGCGGATGCAAAGGTAGCGCTTTTTTTTTAACTACCAAATTTTTTCCTAAAAAAAAACTAATAAACATGCTTTTTTGGCAAATCTCGAAATATTATCAGTACCTTTGCATAGAATAAGACGGTTCTTTGCCCCACCTCCCGAGGAAGGAGCGAAACGGGGACTGGACAAACAAATCATTAATAACAATAACAAAACGTTTAATGGACCAAACAAGAAGATTAGTCGATACCATAACCAAAGGAATACAAGAAAAGAAGGGTACAAATATTGTCATAGCCGACCTGACAAAGCTTGATGGCGTCATTTGCAAGTATTTTGTCATCTGCCAAGGGAACTCGCCCACGCAAGTAGAAGCCATCACAGGCTCTATAGAGGAATTTGCCCGGCTGAACGACGGAGAGAAGCCTGTAAAAGTGGTTGGACTGGAGAATGCCCAATGGGTGGCCATGGACTATGTAGATGTCATCGTTCATATATTCTTACCCGACATTCGTGAATACTACAATCTGGAAAACCTTTGGCAAGATGCCCCATTGACAAGAATTCCCGACCAGGATTAAGGCATCCCGGTGAGGGAATCATTTTTATCACACAACAGAAACGAAATGAAACAAGACAATAATTCTCCGAAAATGCCAAAGTTCAACATGGGTTGGATTTATGGTCTCGTCATTATTGGCCTGATGGCCATCTATTTCATGAGTGACCAGCAAGTGGGCGGTAGCGTATCGAAGGCCAAGACCTATAATGACTTCATGGCCTTTGTGGAGCGTGGCTACGTCAAAGAGGTCGTCATCAACACTTCGGAAAAGAATCTGAAGATGTTTGTCAAGCCCGAACACATCCGTGATGTATTCAAAGCATCGGCCAAGGAAGTGGGCCCCGAGCCCTATCTGGTGGTAACCTACGGTTCTGTGGAGAAAGTGGAAGACTTTCTGATGAAACAGAAGGATGCCGGGAAATTCACCGGCACCATCAGTTATGACAACAAGAAGGGCAACGACCTTGTGAACTTGCTCATCAACATAGCGCCTTTCGCTTTGCTCATTTTCTTCTGGATCTTCATTATGAACCGCATGAGTGGCGGCGGAGGTGGTGCCGGCGGCGTATTCAACGTAGGCAAGAGCAAAGCCAAAATGTATGAAAAAGGCAACGACTTGGGCGTGACTTTCAAGGACGTGGCCGGCCAGGCTGGCGCCAAACAAGAGATTCAGGAGATTGTAGAATTTCTGAAAAATCCCAAGAAGTATACCGACTTGGGCGGCAAGATTCCCAAAGGAGCCCTGCTCGTGGGGCCTCCAGGCACCGGAAAGACGTTGCTGGCCAAGGCCGTTGCCGGTGAAGCCGGCGTTCCTTTCTTCTCCATGAGCGGCAGCGACTTCGTGGAGATGTTTGTGGGCGTAGGTGCCAGTAGGGTGCGCGACTTGTTCCGCCAAGCCAAAGAGAAATCCCCATGTATCATCTTCATCGATGAAATAGATGCCGTGGGTCGCGCACGCTCCAAGAATCCCGCCATGGGCGGTAACGACGAACGTGAGAACACGCTCAACGCTCTGCTCACCGAGATGGACGGTTTCGGCACCAACAGCGGCGTGATTATCCTGGCCGCTACCAACCGTGTGGACATGCTCGATTCTGCCCTCCTCCGTGCAGGTCGCTTTGACCGCGAAATACACGTTGACCTGCCCGACCTGACAGAGCGGAAGGAGATTTTCCAAGTTCACCTGAGACCGATTAAGACCGACGACACGGTAGACATAGACTTCCTTTCGCGACAGACGCCAGGCTTCTCGGGTGCCGACATTGCCAATGTGTGCAATGAGGCAGCACTGATAGCGGCCCGCCGCAATGGCGAGGCTGTGGGCAAACAGGATTTCCTGGATGCTGTAGACCGCATCATTGGCGGACTGGAGAAGAAGACCAAGGTGATGACGGCCGAGGAGAAGCGCTCCATTGCCCTCCATGAGGCTGGCCATGCCACCATCTCCTGGTTCTGCCAATATGCAGCACCGCTTGTCAAGGTGACCATTGTTCCGCGCGGACGGGCTTTGGGTGCAGCATGGTATCTGCCCGAAGAGCGCCAGATTACCACCAAGGAGCAGATGCTCGACGAGATGTGCTCGCTCTTGGGCGGACGCGCGGCCGAGGAGCTCTTCACTGGCCATATTTCCACTGGCGCCATGAACGACCTGGAGCGGGCCACCAAGAGTGCCTACGGCATGATAGCCTATGCCGGCATGAGCGAAAAGCTGCCCAACATCTGCTATTATAACAACAATGAATATGGTTTCCAGAAGCCTTATTCGGAAACCACGGCACGCATCATGGACGAGGAGGTGCTCAAGATGATCAATGACCAATATGCACGAGCCAAGCAGATTCTCACGGAGCACGCCGAAGGCCACAACCAGCTGGCAGAGTTGCTCATCTCGCGAGAAGTAATCTTCACGGAAGACGTGGAGCGCATCTTCGGCAAGCGCCCCTGGGTGAGCCGTTCGCAGGAAATCATTGAGGAGAACCAGCGCATCATGGCTGAGGACATGGCAGCCAAAGCCGCAAAGGAAAAAGAAGAAAAAGAAAAGGAGAAGAACAACGATGAAGAACCTAATAGTTAGAGCCATTACAGGCGTTTTTTTCGTAGCAGCCATTGTGGTGAGTTTCCTGAATCCCGTAGCCATGGCGCTGCTCTTTGCACTTGTCACGGGGCTCACCATCTGGGAATTTACCGGACTGGTGAACGATCACGTCGGTCAAACCACCGTCAACCGCCCCATCTGCACCGTGTCGGGCGTGTGGTTCTTCCTTTCCGTTTATGCCTATTGCTACGGCATAGCGCCCAGCGCCGTCTTCCTTGCCTATCTGTTCAGCATTGTCTATTTGTTCATCAGCGAGTTGTATCTGAAGCATGAGAACCCCATCAGCGACTGGGCCTACACCATGCTCTCGCAAATGTACATCGCCATACCGTTCTCGCTCATCAATGTGCTGGCATTTCAGAGTTCATCAGCCGACGGAGCGATTCACTACAACTACATCCTTCCCCTGAGCATCTTCATTTTCCTCTGGACCAGCGACACCGGGGCCTATTGCAGCGGCTCCCTGTTTGGCAAGCACAAACTCTTCCCCCGCGTATCGCCCGGCAAGAGCTGGGAAGGCAGCATTGGCGGAGCCATCCTGGTGCTCATCGTGGCCTACATCATCTCCACTTTCAGCCATCAGCTCACGCCCCTTCAGTGGATGGGGTTAGGGCTCGTTGTGGTGGTGTTTGGCACTTGGGGCGACCTGGTGGAGTCGCTCTTCAAGCGCACCCTGGGCATCAAGGACAGTGGCAACATCCTACCCGGCCACGGCGGCATGCTCGACCGCTTCGACTCATCGCTCATGGCCTTTCCCGCTGCTGCTATCTATCTCTACATCGTCAGCCTGGCATAACGACAAACAACATAAAGAAAACTAACCATGAAAAGACTTCTTAGCACCTTGGTGCTTGCGCTGGCGTTGCTCAGTGCCGGCGCCACCGACCCCGTGAAACGATGGGGACAACTCCAAGTGAAAGGCTCACAACTATGCGACCAGCAGGGCAACCCCGTCGTTCTGCGCGGAGTGAGCTTCGGCTGGCACAACATCTGGCCACGATTCTACAACAAGAAGGCCGTCCGCACCCTGAAAAACGACTGGCATGCCACGGTGATTCGCGCCGCCATGGGAGTAACCACCGTCGAAGACAACTATCTGGAGAATCCTGAATTCGCCATCAAGTGCATCGAGACCGTGGTCGATGCCGCCATTAAGAACAACGTCTACGTCATCATTGACTGGCATTCTCACGAAATGCACACCCCAAAAGCCGTCGAGTTCTTCGGCCGCATGGCCAGGAAATACGGCAAATACCCACACGTCATCTATGAGCTTTACAATGAACCCGTGGAGGACAGCTGGGAAAGCCTGAAGGACTACTGCCAGACCGTCAGTGCCGAGATTCGCCGCTACGACCCCGACAACATCATCCTCATGGGCTGCCCCCACTGGGATCAGGACATCCACCTGGTGGCCGCCAATCCCGTCAGAGGCATCAGCAACCTCATGTATACCGTTCACTTCTATGCTGCCACTCATGGCGACTATCTGCGCCAGCGCATGGAAGAGGCAGCCAAGGGCGGACTGCCCATCTTCGTCTCTGAGTCGGGGGCCTGCGAAGCCTCGGGCAACGGCCGACTGGATGCCGACTCGGAGCAGCAGTGGGTCGACCGCATGGAAGCCAACAAGATAAGCTGGATTTGCTGGTCGCTGTCCGATAAAGACGAGACGTGCTCCATGCTTCTTCCCCGCGCCAATGCCACCGGACCTTGGCCCGAAGATGTCATCAAGAAGTATGGCAAGCTCGTCAAGAGCCTCCTGCTGAAATACAATCACTGATTTTTGCCCCTGCTACTTGCCTTCTGCATGCTCCTGAAGGCGAGTGCAGTTTTTTTTGCTGGAGTCGCATGCTGTTGGTACATACGCCATAAAGCATTCATTCACGATCCATGTACTAACAAAGCCGCTACTCCCCTAAGCCTGACAATACCTAAAAAACTACCAATATGAGACATTTAAAGAAACTATTAACCACCGTGCTGGCCCTTTGCGCCATGCTCCCCCTTCAGGCCCAGAACTGCCGCCAGACCATTCTACTGAGCGATGGTTGGAAATTCACCTTGGGCCATGCTGCCGACCCTCAGAAAGACTTCATGCAGGGCACGGAATACTTCAACTATCTCACCAAAGCCAACTCCATTCACAACGAAGGCCCCTACTCCATGAAGTTCGACGACAGCGCCTGGCAGCAGGTCAGCCTGCCCCACGACTGGGTGACCACCCTGCCCTATGATGCCCAGGCCAGCCACTCGCATGGCTACAAGACCGTGGGCTGGAAGTATCCCGCAACGAGCGTGGGATGGTATCGCAAGATTGTCCACATCGGCGAAGAAGACCTGGGCAAGCACTTGCAGCTGCGCTTCGATGGCATTTTCCGCAATGCCACCGTATGGTTCAACGGCTTCTACATGGGCACCGAGCCCAGCGGCTATGCCACCCAGGTGTACGACGTGACCGAATATGCCAACTATGGCGGCGACAATCTCATCTGCGTTCGCGCCGACGCCTCCTTGGAGGAGGGCTGGTTCTACGAGGGAGCCGGCATCTATCGCGATGCCTGGCTGCTCAAGTCGGCTGCCGTCAGCGTGGCGCCCTTTGGCACTTTCGTCTATGCCGACCTCAAGGAGCCCTACGACAAGGCCGTCATTCACATCCAGACTGAAGTCTGCAACAACTCCGTAGAACAGAAAAACTTCACCATCGAACATCGGCTGATCGACGCGCAGGGGAACGAGGTGAAACGACTGCAGCCCGGCACTCCCGAGCAGATACAGGCCAAGGCCACCAACACCCAGCTGTCGGCCATGGAGATAGCCCAGCCCCACCTCTGGAGTCCCGACGACCCCTATTTATATAAGGTGGAGACCACCATCCGCGTAGACGGTCAGGTGGCCGACGTATATGAAACCACCACCGGCCTGCGCGACGCCCAGTTCACCGCCGACCGCGGCTTCATGCTCAACGGCCGCCAACTGAAGCTCCGTGGCGTCAACATGCACCAAGACCATGCCGGCGTGGGGGCTGCCCTGCCCGACGGGCTGCAGGAATGGCGCATCAAACAACTGAAGGCCCTGGGATGCAACGCCTATCGCGCTTCCCACAACCCCATGACGCCGGCCCTGCTCGACATCTGCGACCGCGAGGGCTTGCTCGTCATCGACGAAAACCGTCTCACGGGCATCAACACCGAGCACCTGCGACTGCTCGAGCTTATGATCAAGCGCGACCGCAACCACCCCAGCATCATCCTCTGGAGCGACGGCAACGAGGAATGGGGCATTGAAAACACCATCCAGGGCACGCGCATTGCCGCTGCCATGCGCGAATACACCCGGCGGCTCGACCCCACCCGCCATTCCACCATTGCCAATGCCGGCGGCGGAGAAATGATCAAGGGGCTCGACGTGGTGGGATTCAACTACATCGTGCAGAACGATGTGGACAACCGCAAGAAAGCCCATCCCGACTGGAAGATTGTGGGCACCGAGGAGACCACGGGCTGCGGCACGCGCGGCGTCTACTTCAACACGCCCGATGAGCCCGGCCACATGGTGGCCATGAACCGCGACACCACCCACCACCACGTGGAGAACGTCATTGAGCGCGGATGGAAGTTCTATGCCGAGCGCCCATGGGCGGCCGGACTGTTCTACTGGACGGGCTTCGACTACCGCGGCGAGCCCAACCCGCTGAAATATCCCGCCCACGATTCTGAGTTCGGCATTCTCGACTACTGCGGCTTCCCCAAGGACGAAGCCTACTACCTCAAGGCATGGTGGACCGACGAGCCCGTGCTCCACATCTTCCCACACTGGAATCTGCAGGGACACGAAGGCGAACAGGTGGAGCTCTGGGCCTACAGCAATTGCGACGAGGTGGAGCTTACCGTCAACGGAAAGAAGTTAGGACGCCAAAGCATGCCGCGCAACGGCCATCTCAAGTGGACGGCCACCTATCAGCCTGGCCGCGTAGTAGCCGTTGGCTACAAGAATGGCAAGCGCATACTGACGGAAACCATCGAGACCACCAAGCCCGCCACCAAGATGAGCCTGCAGGCACAGCGCACCACGCTCCATGCCGACGGCCGCGACGTGGCCATCGTCACCGTGAAGCTGCTCGATGCCAAGAACCGCTTCGTGCCCGATGCTTGTCCTATGCTCACATTCCGGCTCTCTGGCGAAGGCCATATACTGGGCGTTGGCAACGGCGACCCGGCCTATCTCGGTGCCGACCACCCCAAGGAGCCCAACTGCAAGGAGTTCCAGATTCCCGCCTTCAACGGGCTCGCCCAGGTAATCATACAAAGCGGAAAGACTGCCGGCCCATTGCGCCTGCAATGCCTCTCCGACGGACTGAAGAGCAGCGAACTCATCATCCAAACCAAATAGAAAGCCATGAACACACAACGATTTTCAAGAAGCATGCTCAGCGGAATGATGATTCTGCTGAGCATGTCCGCCAGCTGTCATAAAGGCAGTCAACCTGCCAGCACTGAACAGGCAACGCCAAAAGCTGAGCAATCTGCACCAAACATCCAAGTCTCTACTCGAAACGCCCAACCGCAATCAACATCCAGCTACAACGACACCGACGCCCGCGCCTTCGGATTGCTCGGCCACGTGGAGAAAGTCATCACCACCACCTACGACGCTACGCTGAACGGCAACCGGCTCATTCGTGGAAATAAAAGCGACCAGAAAGACAGCCCCATCGCCTTCAACGCGCAAGGGCTTGTCACCGCCGACCCTTTCTTCAACACCTACGAATATGACGAACAGGGAAAATTCAAGCGAGGACTGGCCGACTACACCACCATGGAGCGCGATGCCAACGGGCGAGTAGCCAGCTACGACCACCAGCAAGACGACGAGGACGCCGACTGCCACCACCACACCTTCACCTACGACGAGCAGGGACGGCTCGTCAAAGTGGGCATGGGCTTCTACGAAACTACTTACGACTATGCATTCACCTACGAAGGCAACAACCTATGGCCCGCCACGGAGGCCATCGACGGCATGGACGAGGGCCAAATCTACAAAGAGACCACTCGCTTTCGCTACACCCGCTTCGACGACCACGGCAACTGGATAGAGCGCGAGATGCGCATCAGTTGCATGGAAGCTGAGGAAAATGATATAGATGGTAGCCTGACAAACAAGAAAGAATACAAACTAAGCAAGATACAAACAAGAGACATCAATTATTATGATTAGGAAAAGCATTCTCTGCCTATCGGCTTTCGTCTGCCTGACAGCCTGCACCAGCCAGCCATTCGACGAAGAGCAAACTGTGCAGGCTTCATCCAACACCCATATACCGAGTGTTAAATCCCAGACACCATCGCTGGCTGCCACGGACGCCCAGCCGCAGCGAAGCCCCGAAGCCCAGCTGCTGCTCGACTATCTGCGGAGCATCTATGGCCACCAGATTCTCTCGGGAGCCATGGCCAACGTCAACTGGAACATCAACGAGGCACAGTGGGTCTACAAGCACACGGGCCGATGGCCCGCCATCAACTGCTTCGACTTCATCCATCACGTGTGGTCGTCGCCAGGCGGATGGATAGACTACAGCAACACCAGCGTCGTGGAAGACTGGCACCGGCAGGGAGGCATCGTAGCTGCCATGTGGCATTGGAATGTGCCTGCCAACGACGGCAAGAACTATGCCTTCTACGCTGGTTCGAAGTCTGATCAGACCAACTTCGACGTCAGGAAAATCTTCGAGCCGCAATCCTCCGAATATGCCCTCATGATAAAAGACATCGACCAGGTTGCCGCCTACCTGAAGCCCCTGGCCGACAAGGGAATACCCGTGCTCTGGCGGCCGCTCCACGAAGCAGGCGGCCAGTGGTTCTGGTGGGGACGCGACGCCAAGGCCTGCTGCGAACTGTGGCGCGTCATGTATGAGCGTTTCCAGGCTGCCGGCCTCAACAATCTCATCTGGGTGTGGACCCATGCCGCTGCCTGGGCGCAGCCTTTCTCGGTAGGCATGAACTGGTATCCGGGCGACCAATATGTAGATATCGTAGGCTTTGACCTCTACAACGTCACCAATGCCACCTCGTGCAACACCGACTACTTCCAATTTCTCGTAGGGCAATGCCCCGACAAGCTCGCTGCCATCACCGAGTGCGGCAACGTAGCACCGATTGCCGACCAGTGGAACGCCGGAGCCAAGTGGCTCTTCTTCATGCCATGGTATGACTATGGACGCACCAACAACACGTCGAGTGCGGCCTTCAACCAGACCGGCCACAGCTGCGCCGACATCAACTGGTGGAAGAACGCCTGGAACACGCCCGAAGTGCTCTCGCGCGACCAAGTAGACATGACGACGCTCGGCATCAGTTCGCCCACCATCTGAGAGAGCAGCAACATCCATCCCCACCGGGGGGGGGAGAACGGCCTGAAGCGCGTGCCATTACGCCGCGCTTCAGGCCGTTTTTTGGGCCCTATAGGCAAGACAGACTTTTTCCTGACTTCAAGTCCCGTAGCAGCGTCATCGGAGCGCCATTTTGTAAAGAAAATTCACAACTAAATAACGTCAGGAAAACGCCGTTTTCAGCTTGAATCAAGGCCGAATAGATGGCCATCATTTCGCCGTTTCCATAACACGCTGATAATCTGCATCTTAGAAAACCACCGCACAACCTGCGATGAGTAAGCACGCCATTCACGATGAGTAAGCACGCCACTTACGATGAGTAAGCACGCCACTCACGACGAGTAAGCACGCCACTTACTCATCGTAAGCAGGCAGCTGACTGAGAGACAGGGGCAGCGGGAGAGGGAGATTTTGTAAAGTTTTTTCACAATTATTATGCCTCTATCAAACGCCCCAACGACTTGTTAACGTGTTTTAAAACGCGCGCGGAACTAATTAATTTTCTTTAATAACTAAAGTTTTTAGTTGCACGAAAAGATTTTTTAGTTATCTTTGCCGAAGATATTGATAGCTGACGACGAATAGCAAATTTCTGACCACTAAAAAAAGAAACGAAAACATGAAGAAACTGACCAACAAGGAAAAGGAAATCATGGAGCTCTACTGGCAGCACGGACCGATGTTCGTGCGCGAGTTGCAGGAGCACTACTCCGAGCCGCGCCCCCATTTCAACACGCTCTCCACCATGGTGAGACTGCTGGAGAAAAACGGCTTCCTGGGCCACAAGCAATATGGCAACACCTACCAGTATTACGCCACCATCAGCGAGGCCGAATACGGGCGGAGCAGTCTGGCCGGAATCATCAGGAGCTACTTCAACAACTCGTACGTAAGTGCCGTTTCGGCCTTCGTGAAAGAGGAGAAAATCAGCGTGGACGACCTGCGCCAGCTGATAGAGACGATTGAGAAAGGCCGTGAGTGAAGCCCCTGTCCAATAGCAACGAATCAACAGAAAGAAATGACCGATTTTCTGCTCTACAACCTGCACGTAGCAGCGCTGATGGCGGTGTTCTACATGTTCTGGCGGCTGCTGTTGTCGCGAGAGACGCTCCATCGGCTCAATCGCGTGGTGCTGCTGTCGGTGGTTGTGCTCTCGGCCGTGCTGCCCTTGTGCGTCGTCACGCTGCACAAGACGGTAGTGATAACGGCCCCGCCTGCCACTGAGCCTGCGGCGGCAACCGCCACCACTGTCGCCATGGGCGAGTCTGCCAGCGGCTGGGAGCCGTGGCTGTGGCTCGCGGCAACGGTCTACGTGGCGGGGGCGGTGCTGACGCTCGCCCACTCGGTGATTTCTGTTGTGAAACTGAAACGGCTCATCAGCCGCTGTGAGCGCCATCGGCAGGCCGACGGCACAGTGGTTGCCGTGAGCGACGATGAGCAGGTGCAACCCTTCAGCTGGATGGGCTACATCGTGATGAACCGCAGCGACTATGAGGAACGCAACGCGCCCATCATGGCCCACGAGCGGGCTCACATCAGCGCCCGCCACTCGTGGGACGTGCTGCTCGTCGATGCACTTACGCCCTTGCAGTGGTTCAACCCCGCCGTGTGGATGCTGCGCGCCGACTTGCGCGCCCTGCACGAGTTTGAGGCCGACCAGGCTGTACTCTCCCAAGGCTACGATGCACGTCAATATCAATATCTGTTAGTAAGAAAGGCCGTGGCGACTCATGGGTACTCCGTCGCCAACAGGCTCAGTCATAGTACCCTAAAACAAAGAATCAACATGATGACACAGAAGAAATCGGGCAGCGCAAGCTGGCTCAAAGCACTTTATATTGTTCCCGTTACGGCTGTCTCGCTGGCACTGAGTGCCCGCACAGTGACCAACTATCAGTGGGCCCCCACGCCCGACAGGGGCAAAACCGAAGCCTCCCTGCTCCAGGCCAACAACAAGGCCGCGAACAAGGCCAAAGGCCCCCAAGCCAACAAGCAAGGCGACATCATCACGGCCAAGGGCGACGAAGGCGTCAAGATGGCCCATCCCGACGCGGTGAGAATAGGCCAGGAAGCCGACGGAGGGAAGCCGCTGGTCATTATCAACGGCACGGAGATGCCCTACGAACAATTCATTGAACTCAACGCTAATATCATCAAGAGCATTGAAGTGCTGAAAAACTCGGAGGGCATCAGCAAATATGGCGAAAAGGCCAAAGACGGCGTGATGCTGGTGCAGATTGAAGACCACCCCAACCAGCAGGGGCACGAGCCCTTCAGGATGATGGGCACGGTGCTTGACGAAAACCGCAAGCCCGTCATCGGTGCCGCGATCATGGTGAAGGGCACGAAGAAGGGCACCGTGAGCGACATGGACGGCAACTTCAGCATTGACGTTCCCGACGGAGCCACCCTCGAAGTGGCCTACATAGGCATGGCCACAGCAACCGTCAAAGCCGACCGCAAGACCATGGCGCAGCAAGACGGACGGCAAAGCCGGACGGCCATACTGCTGAAGGCCGACGCACCGGAAGCCGGCACGAAGAACAAGCTTGCACTGGAAGGAAACATAAAGGTGAAGATTGACGGCGAGGAAGTGCCGGCCAGCAGGCTGGAGTCCACCAACTCAGCCGACATAGAGTCGATAAGCATTGACAAGAACGACCCCGCCAATCCGGTGATCAACGTGAAACTGAAGGCGAAACATTGACGTCCGGCAAAGATGTCATGCCCGCAACAACTCCTTGTAAATGGGATTATTGCAAAAAGCATTTGAATGGGCTGGTAATACGGTCTGGGCAGCAGGCAATAATCAACGATTTGGCGTGATCATAATTACAGACCCCACTACGAATTTACTGCTCACTATTATTAGCTATGAGTTACAATCCCCACCCCTGCCCTCCCCTTTAGGGGCGGGGTCAGGGGTGGGGTCTGTATCTTTGAACGGCGCAAAATGGCAGCCAGGGCGCCCACCCTTCGCTATGCGCTTAGCCCTTCGAGCCGTTCCCCCAGACACAAACAAAGGCGAAATAAGCCGCACTCACACAAACACACTCTCTCGATAACACCCAACGAAAAGAGCCTGACATGCTTTCAACGGCAGTCAGGCTCTTCCTGTTGTTCTGTGGGCTACTGGCCCTATTGCGGCTGGCGGTCGTCGGCACCGCATCCCCACTGCATGTTGGGCTGCGGCCCCATGACGAAGTGGATGGTTCCACCGCGAATGATGTCGGAGTGGCGCAGGTAGTTCTTGGTGTAGGGCAGTCCGTTGAGCGTGGCGCTCTGAATGTAGACGTTCTCCGCCGAAGCGTTCTCGGCCTCAATGGTGAACGTCTTGCCGCTCTCCAGACGCACCACGGCACGCTCGAAGGAGGGCGAGCCAATCATGTAGTAAGGCGTGGCGGGGCATACGGGATAGAAGCCCAGTGCCGAGAATATGTACCAGGCCGAGAGCTGTCCGGCATCTTCGTTTCCGGGCAGTCCGCCAGGCGTGTTCTGGTATTCGTTCTTCATGATGCGGCGCACTTCGCGCTGCGTCTTCCAGGGTTGCTGGGCGAAGTTGTACATGTAGGCCACCTGATGGCAGGGCTCATTGCCGTGCCAGTAGCGATTGAGCAGGAAGGTGCTGTCGAGCCGCTCGGTGTAAGCCTGCTGTCCGCCCATGGCATCCATGAGTCCGTAAGGATCGTGGGGCACGTACCAGGTGTAGTGGCAGGGGGCTCCCTCGGTGAGGAACGAAGTGCGCTGGGTGGTGTTGTTGTCGGCCAGGAACGAGCCGTCGGCGCGCCGTCCCTGGGCATAGCCCGTGAGCGGATTGATCACCTTGCGGTAGTTCTGGGCGCGGCGCAGGAGCAGTTCCTCGTCTTCCATCTTGCCGAAGGCGTTGCTCATCTGGGCAAGGGCAAAGTCGTCGAAGGCATATTCCAGCGTGCGCGACACCTGCTCGTTGGTGTGGAAGGCATCCTCCACCTTGTCTTCGAGCGGAATGTAGCCATAGCGCAGATACGACTGCAGGGCGCGACGTCCCTTGCCCTGCTTGTATTCCTGGGCGAAGGCCGACGTCTTGAAGGCGTTCTTGCGCATGCCCTCATAGGCCTTGACGAAGTCGAAGTTGCGCACGTCCTTGACGTAGGCGTCGCAGATGGCAGCAGTGCAGTGGTCGCCTATCATGGCAGCGGTGTAGCTGTTCCAGCAGGGGAAGATGGGCATCCAGCCGCCCTGCTCATACATGTCTACGAGCGATTGCATCATGTGGCCCGACTTGGTGGGGGTGAGGATGTTGAGCAGCGGATGCAGGGCGCGGTAGGTGTCCCACATGCTGAAGTCGTTGTAGTATTTCCGCCCGTGGGCAGCCGTCTGTATGGACTTTCCGCCGTCGAAGGCGGGATAGCGTCCGTCAACGTCGCTGAACTCCCTGGGCAGGAAAGAGGCGCGATAGAGCGCGCCGTAGAACTGTGCCACGGCGGTGGGGTCGTCGCTCTGCACGTCGATGGTCTGCAGTCGCTGCTGCCAGATGTTGCTCAGCTCGCCCCGCGTCTGAGCGAAGTCCCAATGCGGAATTTCGGCTGCCAGGTTGCGGCGGGCGCCGTCGAGGTCGGTAAACGACGAGGCAGTGCGCAGCAGGATGGGCTCTTCGGGCGTGGTGTCGAAGCAGAGCCACAGCCCAATGTCCTTGCGGTTGGCTATCTGCACGGAGCCTTCGAAGACGTCGTTGCCGAAATAGGTGCCATAGGCCGAAGGCTGCTTCTGCAGTTCAATGACGAACCAGCCAAAGAATCCTGCCTGCTCGCCCCATCCCTGATAGATGCGGTGGGCGGGGTTGTAGCCATAGACGGTGTTGGTGAGCGTGTCGATGGCCACGTAGCCTTCGCCATAGTCGCTGTTGGGATTGATCACGATGTAGGTCTTTCCGCCCCGATGGCTGGTGAAGCGCATCATGGCCGAGTGGGAGCGGCCGGTGAGCTCAGCGGTGATATGCTCGCGGGGCAGTTCCACGGAGTAGTAGTCGGGATGCGACTTCTCGTGCTCGTGGATGAAGGGTGTGGCGCGGCGTTCAGGCGTGGTGCGCAGACTGTCGGAGAGGGCGGCAATGGTCATTGAGCCGTAGTCCTGGGTGCACCCACCCACAATCCAGTGGCTGTTGCGGAAGCCCTGGAACGCGGTGTCGGAATAGTAATAGGGAGCCACGCACTTCTGCTCGCCCGCCCGTGTTTGGGGCGTCCAGAAGTTCATGCCGTTGGGTTCGAGCACGGCGGGCAGCGTCTGTCCGCGCTGCTCGGTGTCGTGGCCGAAGAGAGAGGCCGAGGGTGTGTCGGCCACGTCGGTACCCACCATGGTGTTGACCATGGAAAGCAGTCGTTCGCGCTCGTCGAGGAGAATCCATTTCTCATAGTAGGCCTTCACGTCGGCCCAACGATAGTACACCTCCTTGTAGGCCGGCAGAGGCAGTTGCACTTCGCGCTCGTTGTGAAGGAACTTCACGAGCACGTTACCGCCCTTGTTCTTGTAGAACACCATTTGCAGGTTGGCTGCCATGGGGATGATGTCGCACATGCTGGTGCCCAGGTCGATGCCGAGCAGGGTGAGCAGCCGATAGAGCGACGTGTCGTGGCCAAAGCGCAGCGTGGCAGCCGTGCCGTCGCCATTGATGGCTGCATCGGCACTCTCCACGATGTTTTTCCAGAGCGAAGCAGCCGACTTCTCGGGAATGTCGTCGTTGGAGGGGTCTTCGCCGTTGACAAGTCTCATGCGCTCGTTGTTCTGGTCTTCAATGAGCCGCATCTCGTCGTCGGTAAAGAGGTCGAAGAGGTTCACCCCAATCTCCACGTCCTGCATGTCGGAAGCAATGGTGTGCATCTCCGACATGAGCTTGGCATGATCCTTCACTACGTGAATGTTTCTGAAGAGCGACTGCGAGAAGCGGCGCACATTGGCACGGAAGGGCGGGTGCACGCGTTTGATGAGTTCCTCCATCTCGGGCGAACTGTAGGCTATATAGTCCATATAGCGCTTGTCGGCCGACTGCGAGACGTCCATCTTGGAGTTCTGCCTGAGCAGCTCTTCGCAGAAGGCCTTCATGCTCTCCACACAGCGGTTGGCGGTGCTGGAGCGTGCCTCGACGCGCGTCTTGCCCTTGAACACTTCAGGAAAGCGCTTGTACATGCGCTCGGCAATGCCCTTGTGCTGCCATGCTCCGAGCGAGGTGAGCTTGCCGCCGTTGCCCTTGGCATCGTCCCACACGCGCTGAAGGCGCTTGCGCACGTCCTTGCCCAGGTCGGTGAGGTTGCTCTCGTCAAGGAAGTGGTCGTAGACCCACATGTAGCGCTCATCACTGGTGAGCCAGCGCGAGCCATGACGCCCGTAGTGGCTGATATAGAAGGGCTTGTAGCCTTCGGGCACGGGCGAGAGTTTGCCCGTATAGGGATGATAGGCATAATACACGCCGCCCGTCTGTTCGGGGGTGTGATTCTGAGCCATCAGCGTTGCCGGCAGCAACGCCAACAGAATAAAAAACAGGTGCTTTATTTTCATAACTTGAATCATTTATTCTCTCCTGTGCGCTCCATTCGCCAGTCTATGCCGAGTGGGTTGTGGCGCATCTCCAGAATCATGGGCAGCGGTTCGGTCTTGGATATCCACATTTCCGTCCGGTCAATGTCGGCACGGACGTGAAAAGCCTCATCGTCTTCATCGAGCAGCCGCCACGTGATGTTATCGACGACAAAATTACCACTTTCTTTTAATTCGTGCAAAGATTTTCGGGAAATAAAGCCAAAAGTGGCATCCTCCACGCTATATTCCTGGCCGTCGGCCGGGATGAGCCAGCACAGCCGGCGAGCGGTGTCAGCGGCCTGTCGCGACGTCTTGTAGAGCGCCTGCTTGCAGGTGGTCAGGAGCGTGTCGCCCTCCCAGGCCATGGTCACTGGCCATGAGCGCATCTGCCGGTTGAGCGTGAAGTGGAACATGTATTCCTGCGCCCCCGCACCCACGGGCCGCTGCACTTTCAAGCCGGCTTTCGCCTGGGCCTGAGGCATGGGCTGGCGGCCGCCTTTCGCCATCAGGAAGACCAACTGGCCACCCTCCATGAGCTGTCGGTGCTCCATGCGGGCATTCGTTATTTCCATGCCATTGAGCAGTATGCGGCTCACCCGCTCTCCCCTGCCCTTCCTCACCACGTGGAGCTGCCGCCCATTGGGCAGTCGCAGGGTGTACTCGGGCAGCATGGGAGCCAGCAGCAGATAGTAGCTCTGCCCCGCATTGGGATAGAAGCCCATCATGTGGAATGCCAGCCATGACGACATGGCTCCGCTGTCGTCGTTGCCGGGCAGCCCGTCGGGGCTGTCGTCATAGCTGTTCTCCACGATGCTGCGCACGCGGGCTACGCTCAGGTCGGGGCGCCCTATCCAGTGGTAAAGACAGGGCGTGAGAAACGAGGGCTCGTTCTGCACGTTGTAGTGCCCCTTGTCGAAGAAGGTGTCGAGCCGCCGTCTGAAGGCCTCGGGGCCGCCGCAGCGCGCTATCAGCCCCTCTACGTCGTGGGGCACACTGAGCGAATATTCAGCCGACAAGGCCTCATAGAAGAACGTGCTCCACCAGGGCAGATACCAGGGCGCCACCTTCGTTACGGGTGTATAGGGAATCGTGGGATGAAACACCTTGGAGCGTCCCCAGGGCACGCTGTCGAGCCATTCGCCCGTGGCGGCTCGCGGCATGATGAATCCCCGCATGCCGCCCCACTCATAGTCGTCGCGCCAGAGGTTCTTCCAGTTCTCCGAGCGGCGCATGTAGCGCTCGCCCACATCGCTGCGCCCCAGCCCCCGGGCCACCTGCGCGATGCAGTAGTCGTCGTAGGCATACTCCATGGTGCGCGTGCCGGCACGGTCGATGCCATAAGGCACGTAGCCCAGCCGCAAGTATTCCGTCAGTCCGCCGCGCCCATGCTTCTCGTGGTCGGCGCCGGGGTCGGCCTCGCCATCCTTGAGCATGGCTTCCAGGGCCAGCTCGTAGTCAATGCCATCAAGCCCTTTGGCAAAGGCATCGGCCACCACCACGTCGGCGTTAGAGCCTCCCTGCGTGCGTCCGTTGCAGTCGCCACTGCGGGCATCGGGCATATAGCCCTCACGCCGATAGATGTTGAGCAGCGAGCAGACCATGTCGCGCTGCCGTTCCTCGTCGAGCAGCGTGATGAGCGGCGTGGAGGTGCGGTAGGTGTCCCAGATGGCATAGTAGTCGTCATAATAGGGTGCATCGGTCCACTTGGGATTCTCGCCCGTCTTGTCCACGGGCATGAGCATCGTGTGGTAGAGGGCCGTATAGAACATGTGCTTCTGGCGCTCCGAGCCTTTGATGTCTATCCGGCCGAGCAGGCTCTCCCAGCTTTGGCGCAGACGGTGCAGCTGCTCGTCGAAGGTGGCGTCGGGAATGTTGCGCCGGGCCTGCTGGCAACTTACGTAGGAGATGCCCACGCGCACGTCCACCAGCGAGTCGGCAAACTGCAGTTCCACGGTGGCCTGACTCGTGGAGGTGTTGCTGAAGGGCTTGTCGCTCAGCAGACAGAAGTAGACGGTATAGGCATCGCCATTGTTCCAGCCGCCCCTGACGCGTGAGAAACCGCGAACCTCACGGGGGCTCACCACCTCCACCTCGGCGCCCACCAACTGCTGGCGCTCGCGCAGGTCGGCCACGGAGTCTTTGCCCAGGAAGTGGGAGGCATCTACCAGCAGCCCGCCACCGACAGTGCCGCCGAGTGTCGGCAGAGGATAGCAGAACCTGTAGAAGGCGCAACGCTCAGCCGTGGTGACCTCCGTGCGGATGCCGTTTTCAAAGGTTGTGGCATAGTAGCCCAGGGAGAAATCTTCCGACACTCGCCGCTGGGCAGCCGCGCTCCCCACGAAGGGCTGCAGCAGAATGTTGCCATACTTCTGGCCGCCACCCGTGCCGCTGACGTGGGTCTGAGAGAAGCCGGTCACCACCTCGGGCATGGGCGCCCAGCCCGCGTTGGGCAGCACGGTGCAGTCGGGGCCAGGCTTCGACATGCCAAAGGGCATACTGGGGCCGGGGAACGTGCGCCCCACGCCCTCGCTGCCTATTCGAGGGTCTACATACTGCCAATGCTGCGCCGAAGCCCAAGCCACGCCGAGCAGAAAGGAAAGGAGAAGGAAAAAGAGTCGTTTCATAGTTTGCTGTTTCGGTTTTGATGATGCACATCACAAAGATAATCATAATATTTGAAACGCCGTGCTTTTCGGCACTTTTTTGTGCCAGAGAACAGATTCCTCGTTTCGTTCATTGGTGGTAGCCGATACTCCCCAGGTATGGTCCGTTCAGAAATCAAGATGTGGCTTAGCAGGGCAGACAATGGTTGCACAAAAACCGTAAAATGTGCACGTTTGGGCTTCAAATGTGCATTTTTACATGCTTTTCTTTTGCCATACAAGGGAAAATGTGTAATTTTGCACCCGATTTTAGGAAATCTGACCACAAATTTCACATTATTATATTTTTATGAGTTTAAAGATTGTTGTGCTTGCCAAGCAAGTACCCGACACAAGAAATGTGGGTAAAGACGCCATGACAGCCGAAGGCACCGTGAATCGTGCTGCTTTGCCCGCCATTTTCAATCCTGAAGATTTAAACGCCCTTGAACAGGCTCTCCGACTGAAGGAGCAGCATGAGGGCAGTACTGTAGGCATACTGACCATGGGTCCGCCACGTGCTGGCGAAATCATCCGTCAGGGACTCTATCGGGGTGCCGACACGGGCTGGCTCTTGACCGACCGTCTGTTTGCAGGTGCCGACACACTGGCCACCAGTTATGCACTGGCCACGGCCATCAAGAAGATTGGCGATGTGGACATCGTCATCGGCGGCCGTCAGGCCATCGACGGTGATACCGCCCAGGTGGGTCCGCAGGTGGCCCAGAAGCTGGGACTCAACCAGGTGACCTATGCCGAGGAAATTCTGAAGGTGGAAGACGGAAAGGCGCTCATCCGCCGTGTCATTGATGGTGGAGTGGAGACCGTAGAGGCTCCGCTGCCCGTGGTCATCACGGTGAACGGAAGTGCTGCTCCCTGCCGCCCGCAGAACGCTAAGCTCGTGATGAAATACAAGCGCGCCACATGCCCCATGGAACGTCCGGCTGAAGGCACGCCCTACGACTATCTGTATGAGGAGCGCCCAGAACTGACGCTCAACCAGTGGAGCGTGGCCGATGTGGATGGCGATGCCAGCCAGTGCGGTCTATCCGGTAGCCCCACGAAGGTGAAGGCTGTGAAGAACATCGTGTTCCAGGCTAAGGAGTCGAAGACTTTGACGGCTTCTGATGCTGATGTTGAGGGAATGATCAAAGAATTGTTGGACGAGAAGATTATTGGTTAAAGAGATATGAACAACGTATTTGTATATTGCGAAATCGAAGGTACCCTGGTACAGGAAGTATCTCAGGAGCTGCTGACCAAGGGTCGCAAGCTCGCCAATGAACTGGGAGTGGAACTCCATGCCGTGGTCATCGGCACGGACATCAAGGGCAAGGTGGAGGATC
>CAMOPD010000013.1 GCA_946622085.1 uncultured Prevotellaceae bacterium
CTGGGCGACATGGACTTCAAGACCACCGGTACACGCGACGGTCTGACGGCCACGCAGATGGATATCAAGTGCGACGGACTCTCGTTCGACATCCTGGAGAAGGCGCTCATGCAGGCCAAGGCCGGACGCGAGCACATCCTGAACTGTCTCACCGACACCATTGCCGAGCCGCGTCCCGAACTGAAGCCGCACGTTCCGCGCATTGAGGCCTTCGAGATTCCGAAGGAGTTCATCGGCGCCGTCATCGGCCCGGGCGGAAAGATCATCCAGCAGATGCAGGAAGACACCGGTGCCACCATCGTCATCGACGAAGTAGACGGCGTGGGCAAGGTGCAGGTGAGCGGTCCCAACAAGGAGAGCATCGACGCTGCCATCCAGAAGATCCGCGCCATCGTGGCCATTCCCGAAGTGGGCGAGGTATACGAGGGCACCGTGCGCAGCATCATGCCCTATGGCTGCTTCGTTGAAATCATGCCGGGCAAGGACGGATTGCTCCACATCTCGGAGATTGACTGGAAGCGACTCGAAACCGTTGAGGATGCCGGCATCAAGGAGGGCGACAAAATCACCGTGAAGCTGCTCGAGATTGACCAGAAGACGGGCAAGTATAAGCTCTCTCACCGCGTGCTCATACCCAAACCCGAAGGATATGTTGAGCGCCAGCCGCGCCGCGAGCGTGGCGGCAACGGCGAGCGTCGTCAGCGTCCCGACCGCAACAACGGCGGAGAGCGCCGCCAGCGCCCCGAGCGTGGTGAGCGCCGACAGGCTCCACGCAACAACGACTATCACGACCCCATGGCCGAGCATGAGCCGAAGGACTTCAGCGATGCCCTCGACCACGGCGACTTCTAATCTCTCTCCCGGATAGAGGTTTTAGATTAGACAACAAGAATAAGAGATGATGCTTCCTTCTGATCGGGAGAGGGCATCATCTCTCTTTTTTTGCGGAGCCTCAGACATATTATATAATAAGGTGCAGAGGGAGGAAAGAAAAAAGTGGGAGTTTCTGCTCACTTACCCGGATTTTTTGATTATCTTTGCATTCAAACTAATCAAAACAAACAAAATACTTAGAAAAGACATGAAGACAAATTATGAAATTCGCTATGCGGCCCATCCCGAGGACGCAAAGAGCTACGACACTAAGCGCATACGACGCGACTTCCTCATTGAGCGCGTGTTTGCCGACGACGAGGTGAACATGGTCTATTCCATGTACGACCGCATGGTGGTGGGTGGTGCCAAGCCCGTCAACGAATGCCTGAAACTGGAGGCCATCGACCCGCTGAAGGCTCCCTTCTTCACCACACGCCGCGAAGTGGGCATCTTCAACGTGGGAGGTGCCGGCGTGGTGAAAGTGGGCGACGAGGAATTTGAACTCGACTTCAAGGAGGCCCTCTACATTGGCCGCGGCGACCGCGACGTGACCTTCTGCTCGAAGGATGCACAGAACCCCGCCAAGTTCTATTTCAACTCTACTACGGCCCACAAGGAGTATCCCTGCAAGAAAATCACGAAGAAGGACGCCGTGGTGGCTCACATGGGCTCGCTCGAAATGTCGAACGAACGCAATATCAACAAGATGATTGTCAATCAGGTGCTGCCCACCTGCCAGCTGCAGATGGGCATGACCGAGCTGGCCACGGGTAGTGTGTGGAACACCATGCCCGCCCACGTTCACTCGCGCCGCATGGAGGCGTACTTCTATTTCGAGGTGCCCGAGGATCAGGCCGTGTGCCACTTCATGGGCGAAGTGGAGGAGACACGCCACATCTGGATGCGCGGCGAACAGGCCGTGCTCTCGCCCGAATGGAGCATACACTCGGCTGCTGCCACCCACAACTATACTTTCATCTGGGGCATGGGCGGCGAGAACCTCGACTATGGCGACCAGGACTTCTCGTTGATTACTGACCTGAAATAAAACGCACAGGAGGAAAAACAACTATGCAGAACATGTTTTCTTTGGAAGGCAAGGTGGCTCTCGTGACGGGTGCCGCCTATGGCATTGGCTTCGCCATTGCTGAAGCACTGGCCGGAGCCGGGGCAAAAATAGCGTTCAACTGCCGTGGACAGGAGCACATGGACAAGGCCCTGGCCGACTATCGCAGCAAGGGCATCGAGGCCCATGGCTATCTGTGCGACGTGACCAATGAGGCCGACGTGGAGCGCATGGTGGCAGACATACGCCAGGAATTAGGTCATATAGACATTCTGGTGAACAATGCCGGCATTATCAAGCGCATCCCCATGCACGAGATGAAGCGCGAAGAGTTCCAGCAGGTCATCGACATCGACCTCGTGGGACCGTTCATCATGACCAAGGCGGTGATTCCCGAAATGATGGAGCGTCGCGAAGGCAAGATTATCAACATCTGCTCGATGATGAGCGAACTGGGCCGCGAAACCGTCAGCGCCTATGCGGCTGCCAAGGGCGGACTGAAGATGCTCACACGCAACATCTGTTCGGAATATGGCGGATACAACATCCAGTGCAACGCCATTGGTCCGGGCTACATCGCCACGCCACAGACAGCCCCGCTGCGCGAGCCACAGGCCGATGGCAGTCGTCATCCGTTCGACTCGTTCATCTGTGCCAAGACGCCGGCCGGACGATGGCTCAACCCCGAGGAGCTGGGCGGACCGGCCGTTTTCCTGGCTTCGCATGCCTCTGATGCCGTCAATGGACACATCCTCTATGTAGACGGTGGCATCCTGGCCTATATCGGCAAACAGCCATAGACAGGAAGATTCGCCCAATGGGCATACACAAGAGAAGCGCAACAAGCATTTGCCTGTTGCGCTTCTCTTGTGTTGGGTGACTCGGATTCGAACCGGGAATGACAGAACCAAAACCTGTAGTGTTACCGTTACACCATCACCCAATCGTTAGGAAATACGGCTGCAAAGGTATGCAAAAAAAGCTATATGGCCAAATTTTTCTTCTTTGAATTGCATTTCTGCTGCCATTTTGTATGTGCTTGACAGTCGCAGGGAGTGAGCCTGGCAGTGGCCCAAGCTTTTTTCTATTTTACCGTCAGCAGGAAGTAGTTCTTCTTGCCCTTCTGTGCCAGCAGATACTTGCCGTCGATGAGGTCGTCGGCGGTGATGACACGGTTCTGGTCGGAAAGCTTCTCTTTGTTCAGACTGACGCCGCTGCCCTGCACCATCTTGCGCATTTCGCCCTTTGAGGGGAAAACGGGAGCAGCCTGAGTGAGCAGTTCGATGGCTGGTTGGCCGAGCTGGTCGGCACTGATGTCGAAGTGGGGCACACCGTCGAAAACGTCGAGCAGCGTCTGCTCATCGAGCTTCTCAAGTGCTTCTTTTGTAGCCTTGCCAAAGAGAATGTTAGAGGCTTCAATGGCCATGTCGAGTGCTTCCTGCGAGTGCACCAGGATGGTGACTTCTTCGGCAAGGCGCTTCTGGAGCACGCGGCGTCCCGGGTCTTGCTTGTGCTCCTCTACAAGAGCGTCGATGACTTCCTTTTCGAGCGAGGTGAATATCTTGATGTAGCGCTCAGCATCCTCGTCGCTCACGTTGAGCCAGAACTGATAGAATCGGTAGGGCGTGGTGCGCTTCGGGTCGAGCCAGATGTTACCGCTCTCTGTTTTGCCGAACTTCTTGCCGTCGCTCTTGGTGATGAGCGGGCAGGTCAGTGCGAAGGTTTCTACCTCATTGCCCAGTGTGCGGCGTATGAGCTCGGTGCCGGTGGTCATGTTGCCCCACTGGTCGTTGCCGCCCAACTGCAGTTTCACGCCTTTGTGCTGATAGAGATAGAGGAAGTCGTAGCCTTGCAGCAGCTGATAGGTGAACTCGGTGAAGCTGAGTCCGTCGCGTGCCGTGCCGTTGAGTCGCTGCTGCACGCTGTCCTTGGCCATCATGTAGTTCACGGTGATGTGCTTGCCCACCTCTCGGGCAAAATCCAGGAAGGTGAAGTCCTTCATCCAGTCGTAGTTGTTCACCATTTCGGCGGCGTTGGGCTCTTTGCTTTCAAAGTCGAGGAACTTGGCCACCTGTGCCTTGATGCATTCCTGATTGTGGCGCAGAGTTTCGTCGTTGAGCAGATTGCGCTCCTGGCTCTTGCCCGAGGGGTCGCCAATCATGCCCGTGGCACCTCCCACCAGGATGATGGGCTTATGTCCACAACGCTGCAGGTGGCGCAGCATCATGATGCCGCAGAGGTGGCCAATGTGCAGTGAATCGGCCGTGGGGTCGGTGCCCAGATAGGCCGTAACCATCTCTCTTTGCAGGAGTTCTTCTGTTCCTGGCATCATCTGTGCCAGCATTCCGCGCCAGCGGAGTTCTTCTACAAAATTCTTCATCGTTGTCTTTATTGTTTTGATTTTTCTTTTTAGTCTTTCTTTCTTTTTTTTATGGCACCGGGTCGTAGCCCGAACCGCCCCATGGGTGGCATCTCAGTATTCGTCTGACGGCCAGCCAAAGCCCTTTGAAAGGCCCATGCTTGAGCAGCGCCTGGCGGGCGTATTCCGAGCAAGTGGGCGTAAATCGGCAAGAGGGCGGAGTGTAGGGCGATATGAATTTCTGATAGAGCCAGATGGGCAACAGCAACAAGCCGACAAGGGCCATGGAGAGCCAGTGTAATATGGTGCCGGCGATTCTCATAGTCGTTCGCTTAATCGTTGAAGCAGTTGTTTCACGCGGCGCTCCACTTTTTCGGACGTGTGGAGCTCGGTGTCGAGCCAAATGAAGGCCAGCAAAAAGCCCTTGTTTTCTCCTTCGGCCAGTCGGCTGGTGAGCAGTTGCTTGTTCTTGCGGTAGGCCTCGCGTATCTGGCGCTTCACCCGATTGCGCTTCACGGCACGCTTGAAACAGCGTTTGGGCACGCTTACCAATATGCGCACAGGCGGCTCATCTGCAGCTCCTGTCGCGGTTTCGGTCTGCATATAGACCAAACGCAGTGGGAAGGCCGCCATGGCATGGCTGCCGCCACCATTGAAGAGCTTGTCGATAAGCAGTTTGCTGGATATCCGCTCCTCCTTGCTCAGTGTGTGAGCCTCAGGTGCAGACATTTCTCTGTTTGTTCTGATTTATTTCTTCTGGTTTCTCAGAAAATCCTTTAGTGCTGCCGTCATGGAAGGGAATTCCTTCGATGGGGCTTCCAAATCAAGGCGCAGCCCTACGTCGCGGGCGGTCTTGGCTGTGGTGGGGCCGAAAGTGGCAACGGCCACCTTCTCGAGGACTTCAGCCGGGAAGACCTTGGTGTAGGCATTGATTCCCGAAGGACTGAAGAAGACGGCCATGTCGTAGTCGAAGGCTTTGATTTCCTCCTCAGTGAATTCGTTGCTCACCGTGCGATACATCACGCATTCGGTGTGCTGCAGTTTCTTGGCATCGAGCATGAGCTTCACGCTGTCGTCGTGCACATTGCTCATGGGAATGAGGTATTTTTCTGTCTTGTGTTTTACCATGTTGGGCACCAGATCGGCTATCTTTCCCGTCTGGCCAAAGAACACCTTGCGCTTGCGGTACTGCACGTACTTCTGGATGTAGAGGGCTATCTGCTCTGTCACGCAGAAATATTTCATGTCCTCGGGGATAGTAATGCGCATTTCCTTGGCCAGCTTGAAGAAATTGTCGATGGCATGGCGGGAAGTGAAGACGATGGCAGTATGATTAAGAATGCTTATTTTCTGCTGGCGAAATTCTTTTGCCGACAGTCCCTCTACCTTGATGAATGGACGAAAAACTAATTCTACTCCGAACTCATCTGCGATATCAAAATAGGGTGATTTCTCACTCGCCGGTTTCGGCTGCGATACCAAAATCTTTTTAATCATTGGTGTCCTAATAATTTATTTTCAAATAATTCCCAATCATCATCAAAATACCGCCCAAAGCGAGTAAGGGGATGATTTCGAGGGCACAAAAGTACAAAAATATTTGCAAAACGACACCTATTCTTCGAAAAAAGATGACATAACACTTATAAAATGAAAGGATTTTCACTAAAATTATGATAATTAGCGCATAAGTGATGGCACTTTGCATGGGCAAATCGAAATAGACTTGCAGCAAGACAAGCGGGAAAATGGCCACTCCTTCCATGGAGTGGATGAAGAGCTGGGCGTTGCTCCATTGTCCGTTTTTTTTCTTGTCGAAGAACACCCAATTGAGGCAGGAATAGAGGATGGCTTTCAGCACGAAATAGGCCACAAACACCCCGAAGCAGATGCCTATGAGCTGATACTGAGACGAGAGGATGAGCGTTTCGGATATATATTCTCTGGTATAGAAGAAGCAGAGGATGGAAAAGAGCAGGCAAGTCTGCAAGACGAGGAAGAACTGAAACCTTATTTCGCCCGTCGTCTCGGTTGGTGTCGTGGGGCCGCTCTTGGGGATGTAGAAGAAGCTCTTGGCTTGTCGCACCAGGAAGCCGCGTGTCTGCGAGAATGTCACCAGTGCAAGGATGAAGCATCCCAGCAGGATGCTCGTGATGACGTCGTCGTTGCGCATGGTGTAGGGCACGGGGTCGCCGGCCACGCCCATGCGTCCGCCGCTGATTTCGGGATGGAAGAGCGAGTCTTTGGCAAAGAAGCTTTCGCGGTAATAAGTGGGAATGTCGACGTCGAGGAAGCTCTTCCCTTTGCCATAGCCTGGCAGATGGAGCGTGTCGGGGCGTGTGCTGCGGTTTATCACCTCGGGCTTGAAGGCTGCCTGAATGGCCGAGTCTTGCTGCGCCGGGGTGGCATCAGCCGGCAACGACCGCAACACCTGATAGGGGTGGGTGGGTTTAGCGGGGCGCACCGTTTTAAGGACGGGAGCCTGAGCCCCGTCCTCTGTATGTTCTGTTGCAGCTTTCGGAGCCGCAATCGTCGTGGTCTGAGTGGAATCGCCTTGCAGCAGTGTCATGAAGAGTTTACAGTCCGAAGGCCTTCTTGATGTCGTCTACGCGGTCGAGCTTCTCCCAAGTGAAGAGCTCCACCTCCATTACTCGTGTGGGGTGATAATGGCTGGTGAACGTTTTGGTCACCACTTCCGACTGGCGCCCCACGTGCCCGTAGGCAGCCGTCTCGCTGAACATGGGCTGACGCAGTTTCAGATTGCGCTCTATGGCTTTCGGGCGCAGGTCGAACAGCTGGCTGATGCGTTGGGCTATTTCGCCGTCGGACATCTTCACGTGGCTGCGGCCATACGTGTTGACGTAGATGTTCATGGGCTCTGCCACGCCGATGGCATAGCTCACCTGCACCAGCATTTCGTCGCTTACTCCTGCCGCCACCATGTTTTTGGCAATGTGGCGGGCAGCATAGGCCCCCGAGCGGTCCACCTTCGAAGAGTCTTTGCCCGAGAAGGCTCCGCCGCCATGGGCTCCTTTGCCGCCATAGGTGTCGACAATGATTTTTCTTCCAGTCAGTCCGGTGTCGCCGTGAGGTCCGCCGATGACAAACTTTCCGGTGGGGTTTACATAGTATTTGATGTCGTCGCCAAAGAGTCTCAACACCTTTTCGCTGTGGATTTTCGACTTGACGCGCGGAATGAGTATGTTGATGACGTCGCTCTTGATGCGGCTCAGCATGCGTTCGTCGTCGGTGTCGAACTCGTCGTGCTGTGTAGACACCACAATGGTGTCGATGCGTTGCGGCATGCCTTCGTCGCTGTATTCTATGGTCACCTGGCTCTTCGAGTCAGGGCGCAGATAGGTCATTTCGCGGCCTTCCTTGCGTATCTCGGCCAGAGTGCGCACCAGCAGATGCGCCAGGTCGAGCGATACGGGCATGTAGTTCTCGGTTTCTGTCGTGGCATATCCGAACATCATGCCCTGGTCGCCGGCGCCCTGGTTCTCGTCTTCTTCGCGGTCAACGCCGCGGTTGATGTCGGCACTCTGCTCATGTATGGCGGTCAGTATGCCGCAGGAGTCGCCGTCAAACTGATATTCCGACTTGGTGTAGCCAATGCGTTTGATGGTGTTGCGTGCTATGGTCTGCAAGTCAATATAGGCCTCGGAGCGCACTTCGCCCATGATGACCACCTGGCCGGTGGTCACGAATGTCTCTATGGCGCAGCGTGCATGGTCGTCGTAGGCCAGGAACTGGTCCACCAGGGCATCGCTTATCTGGTCGGCCACCTTGTCGGGATGACCTTCTGAGACTGATTCTGAAGTGAAAAAATAAGCCATTTCTTTCTGTCTTTTAAATGCAAGTAATAGGGTAATGTTGATATTGAATGGATGCTCAGCCCACCTGGCTGCCAGGCTTCACCTGGCGCAGCACGGTGGTCACGCAGAGCGATTCGTCGCTGTCGACGGCCGATAGGATCATGCCCTGGCTTTCTATGCCCATCATCTTGCGTGGGGCGAAGTTGGCCACGAAGAGCACGTCGCGGCCTATGAGCTGTTCGGGCTCATAGTAGGCGGCAATGCCGCTGAGGATGGTGCGGTCCTGGCCGCTTCCGTCGTCGATGGTGAATTGGAGCAACTTCTTCGACTTCTTCACCTTCACGCAGTCCTTCACGTGGCCCACGCGGATGTCGAGTTTCTCAAAGTCCTCAAATGTCACCGTGTCCTTCACCGGGGCGGCCTTGTAGGCGGCAGCCTCGTTGGCGCGCTTGGTGGCTTCCAGCTTGTCGAGCTGCATCTGGATGACGCTGTCTTCAATCTTCTCGAACAGCAGTGCGGGCTCTGCCAGTTGGTGGCCAGGCTTCAGGATGTCGGTCTGTCCCAGCTGGTTCCAGTCGAAGTCTTCCACGTTGATCATCTCCCTTAGTCTCTTCGACGAGAAGGGCAGGAAGGGCTCGAAGGCAATGGCCAGGTTGGCCACGAGCTGCAACGAGATGTAGAGGATGGTCTCCACGCGCTTGGGGTCGGTCTTCCACACCTTCCAGGGCTCACACTCCGTGATGTAGCGGTTGCCTATGCGGGCCAGGTTCATGGCCTCTTTCTGGGCATCGCGGAATTTGAACTGGTCGAGCAGTGTCTCCACCTTTTGCTTCACGTCCTTGAACTCGTCGAAAGCCTGTCGGTCAACGTCTTGCAGTTCGCCGCAAGCCGGCACCACTCCGCCCCAGTATTTCTTCGTGAGCTGCAAGGCGCGGTTGACGAAGTTGCCATAGACGGCCACCAGCTCGTTGTTGTTGCGCTCCTGGAAGTCTTTCCATGTGAAGTTGTTGTCCTTCGTTTCGGGTGCATTGGCGGTCAAGACATAGCGCAGGACGTCCTGCTTTCCCGGCATGTCTTCCAGATACTCGTGCAGCCATACGGCCCAGTTGCGCGAAGTACTTATCTTATCGTTCTCGAGGTTGAGGAATTCGTTGGCGGGCACATTGTCGGGCATGATGTATTTGCCGTGGGCTTTCATCATCACGGGGAAGATGATGCAGTGGAACACGATGTTGTCCTTGCCGATGAAGTGCACCAGGCGGCTCTCGTCGTCCTGCCACCACTTCTCCCAGTTGCCCCAGCGCTGGGGCTCGCGGTCGCAGAGCTCCTTGGTGTTGCTGATGTATCCGATGGGCGCATCAAACCACACATAGAGCACCTTGCCCTCGGCTCCCTCCACGGGCACGGGGATGCCCCAGTCGAGGTCGCGCGTCATGGCACGCGGCTGCAGGTCCATGTCGAGCCACGACTTGCACTGTCCGTAGACGTTCGGGCGCCACTCCTTGTGGCCTTCCAGAATCCACTGCTTGAGCCACTCCTGATAGTCGTTCAGCGGCAGATACCAGTTCTTGGTCTCGCGCAGCACGGGGGTGGAGCCGCTGATGGTGCTCTTGGGGTTGATGAGCTCGGTGGGCGAGAGGTCGCGGCCGCATTTCTCGCACTGGTCGCCATAGGCTCCCTCGTTGTGGCAGTGCGGACACTCACCCGTCACGTAGCGGTCGGCCAGAAACTGATGGGCCTCTTCGTCGTAGAGCTGCGTGGTGGTTTCTTCCACCAGCTTGCCTTCGTCGAAGAGCTTGCGGAAGAAGTCGGCGGCAAATTTGTGGTGAACGTCGCTCGTCGTGCGGCTGTAGATGTCGAACGAGATGCCGAAGTCCTCAAACGACTTCTTTATCATGGCGTGATAGCGGTCTACCACGTCCTGTGGCGTGATGCCCTCTTTGCGGGCGCGGATGGTGATGGGCACTCCGTGCTCATCGCTTCCGCCAATGAACATCACTTCCTGCTTCTTCAGCCGGAGATAGCGCACATAGATGTCGGCCGGCACATACACACCAGCCAGATGGCCAATATGAACACCGCCGTTGGCATAGGGCAGCGCGGCCGTTACGGTCGTCCGCTTAAAGTTCTTCTGTTCCATGATTCTGTTTGCTTGGATTGTCTTTTTCTGAATTTGGGTGCAAAATTACAAAAAAAGAATCAATAATCGCCCATCAAGCCTCACATTTCTTCTTGACTGCCGGCGCGAAACGGCAAGAGGGCTGTTGCCGGGGGCGGGGAGTGATGAAATGGGAAGGGGAGTAACAGGGTGTCATTCCCCCCATCACTCCCCTTCCTCATCGGTCTCTTGGCTTTCCGTTTCTCTGATTCTCAGCTCCTGCTGCTTCTGCTTTCAGAGGAGCATCCCGGCCAGCTGGCGCATGCCTTCAGAAGCGCCTTTCTGTATGTGGGTAATCTGGCGTCGGCCACTGCCCATCACGGCGTTGGGGTCGATGAGATAGACGGGCACGCCCTGCGGCACGTATTGCACCAGTCCTGCGGCGGGATAGACGTTGAGCGATGTGCCTATAATAATAAATATGTCGGCATGCTGGGCCTCCTCGGCGGCACTCACAATGTTGGGCACACCCTCGCCGAAAAACACGATGAAGGGGCGCAGCAGCGAGCCGTCGGCAGCCTTCTCGCCGGGATGCACGTCAAGGTCGGGCGGCGTGAGCGTGCGCTGATAGGCGGGGTTGTCCACGTCCCAGCTGGAGCACACTTTCATCAGCTCGCCGTGCAGATGGATGACGTGGGTGGAGCCTGCCATTTCGTGCAGATTATCAACGTTTTGCGTCACCACGGTCACATCGTATTTCTCCTCCAGCTGGGCCACCAGCCGATGGCCCTCGTTGGGCTTGGCTGCTACCAGTTTGCGGCGCAGCATATTGTAGAAATTGTTCACGTATTCGGGGTCGGCTTCCCAGCCTTCGTGGGTGGCCACGCGGCTCACGGGATAGTTCTCCCACAAACCATCGGCATCGCGGAAGGTGCTCAGTCCGCTCTCCACCGACATGCCGGCACCTGTGAGCACCACAATCTTCTTCTTCATAGGCTTTGTTTTTAAGGGGTTCTGATTCAAAAGTCAAAGATAGGGAAAAAAGATGAAAACGGCAAGGGTTGTGTGCAATTTATTGCTGACCGGACAATATGTTTCGTCATTGAAATAATCCTCTCCCGCCCAGATGTTAGTAAGTGGTGGCTGTCAACACATGCGTTGTCGCTGTTTTCCTTCGGGAGTGGGCGCGCCCCTACATGGAGGCGTACTAAACAGCCCTGGGAAACGCAAGTGTTTTGTAAAATTATTTCACAACTTTTTTAGCCCTCGCAGCACGCTTCCGTAAAGTGCTGAAAATCAGTATAGGGTAGTAAGAACGCCACTTACGGGTAGTAAGCACGCCACTCACGCCTCGTAAGCACGCCACTTACTCCTCGTGAGTGGCGTGCTTACTCATAGGGAGCGAACTGCGGCTTTCCCGTTTTGTAAAAATAATTCAAATGACAAAGGGGGGCGTTCAGTATTCATAGAGCTTGATGTGCAGAATGCGGTAGTCGCCTACCGAGATGCGTGCGTGGCGTCCCTGGTGGCTCTGGTCGCCTCCGTCGCGGCGCAGCGTGGTCATGGTGCCGTCGGGTGCTATCTTCACCTCGTCTACGAATCCTATGCCGAGACGCCGGCCGCTGAAGGTGGTGGCGGGGCTGCCCGACGGGCTGTCGTTTCCGGCTTCGGCAAATCCGTCTTCACCGAGTTTCGACTGCTGTTCCTGCGCCTTCTCGCTCTTGGTCTTGAAGTCTACCACCACACCCGAGCCGGCCAGCAAGTATTCGCCGGGTGCCAGGCGGATGATGGTGGCTCCGCCTTCGGGCCATGTGCTGCCGTCGGTGGCGCGCGGGTCCCATGGCAGGGTGAAGAAGTGGCGGCAGGTGAGCACGGTGTTGCCGTCGGTGATGATGCGCTCGCGGTCTTGCTGGTCGAAGAGCAGTCCCCACGACGTGTGGCTGGCCTTGAGGTAGGGTTGCAGCTGGCTGAGCAGTGCGTAGGCCTTGCTGACGTGTTGAGTCTCGCTCGCTGGTGCCTGGTCTATGGCAAAGGGCGAGAAGCCCAGTGCGTGGTGCTCGCCGAAGGTATAGATGGCGCGCACGCCGCTGTTGATGCAGCATCGGCTCTCGGGTATGAAGAGCGGGTTGTCGGGCAGGGCATATTGGGCGGCCCACGCCTTGAACCCCGTGTCGTAGATGTCGGGGGCAAGAATGTCCACCGACGGGGCGGCGCATCGCCAGATGGGAGCCAGATGGGCCAGTGGGCCTGCCGAGGGATATTCGCCAGGCTTTCGCCCGCGGCTGTTCATGGCTGCATTGACGTAGAGCGGCATGTGGGGCATGATGGACCGGGCCACTTGTGCCAGCCGTTCCACGTAGGAGGCGTAGTGCCAGGCCATGAACTGCTCGTCCCAGTAGGGGTCGGCGGTGGCTACCGATTGCCAGGTGGACCGGCTGTTCAGCGATTTCCCATTGGCCAGTTGGCCCTTCCCGCTTTTACGGAGCACGGGAATCAGCCGCTCGGGGATGGGCTGGCGGAAGACTCGTTCGGCGAGCGGCGAGTGGTCGCGGGCATCTTCGAGCATGCCTATCTCGTTTTCTATCTGTATCATGATGACGGTGGCCTGGGCGGGGTCTGCCTCGGCCAGATGGCGCATGAAGCGGGTGAAGGCGCGGCAGTCGGCCTGGAACACGTCTTCGGAAAAGGCACTGGCTATCTCTAGGGGCTTGCCGATGTGGGTCATGGCACGGGGAAATCTCTTGGTGTCTTGCTTGAACCACAGAGGGGCGTAGCAGCTCATGGAGTTTTTCCACACGCCAAACCAGAGGAATATCACTTTGAGCTGATGCTCACGGGCGCGGAGGATGACGCGGTCGACGAGCGAGAAGTCAAACTGCCCTTCGGTGGGCTCTATGAGGTCCCAGTAGGCGGGCACGAGCACCGTGTTGAGGCCCAGTGCTGCCATGCGAGGCATCACCTCGTCGATGTCGGACAGACTGGTGGCTGCCGAATTGCTGAGCTCGCCGCCAAGGATGAAGAGTGACTGCAGGGACTTGTCTTTGCCCTGGGCAGCTGAAGGAAGAAGAAACAGGGTGGAAAGGGGGAACAGGAAGAAGAGAAAGAGCTTTTTCATTTGGAAGGTGATTGGTGGTGTGGTGAAAAAGGGGGAAGGAGACGGGAATGGCCATTGTGCTCTCCCATGGTCTGCACGTCGGCACAGTCATGGCGACGTTCCCGTTTCCTTCCCTGCGTTTGTGTGCTATTGGTTGGCAAACTGTCCGTAATAGTCAAGACAGGCGTTGCGCCACTCGCGGGCATTGTCGAGCTGGTGGAGCAGCCGCTCGTTGACTTCGCGCCAGCGCTGTTCGTCAACGTTGGGCTTCATCAGTTGCCACGTGTGCAGCATCTGGTCCACTTCGCCCACGCCTTGATTATATTTTGCCTGCAGGTTCTGCCAGAGCGTCTGCCCGTTGCGCATGCGGTAGGTCCATGGCAGGTGGTGGAACCAGAGCAGCAGCTCCTCGGGACACGTCTGCACGTCGTCGTAGAGCCGGGCCAGCGAGTCGCGGTATTGCGCGGTGGCGCCCGTTCCCGTGGCCGTGGTGCGGTCGAAGCCTATGCCCTGAGCGTCGGCCTTGTCGTAGTGGGCAGGGCACCACACGGTGGGCACGTCGGGCCGCTGTCCGCCGGGGCAGGGTCCATAGTGGTGGTCGAACTCGAAGATGTGGTGCAGTCCGAGGGGCATCATGTAGTTTACGCAGGCTTCGCGGCTGTGCTCCATCAGTCGGGTCATCGTGGGGAAGAAGGCCGACGATGCGGGGGCGAGGGGCGAGGTGAAGGTGAGGGCGAGCCAGTCCTCGGCAATGGCTTTCGACGTCTCCCGGGGGTTCCATGCCAGTCGGCCGAAGGCATACCAGTTGGCCTGCGAGAAGTGGTGGCCGCACCAGTTGCGGTCCTTGCCGATGTTGGCCACTCCGGCTATGCCGCGCAGCACTTTGGGATTGACAAACGAGAAGAACTCCTGCCACAGGGGACCGAGATAAACCAGATGGCGGCTTTGGCCAAGATACTCCTGGGTGATTTGCAGCTCCACCATGTTGGGTGTCTGCGTTATCTGGTCGAAGATGGGGCTATAGGGCTCTCGCGGCTGGAAGTCCAGCGGGCCGTTCTTGGTTTGCAGGATGACGTTGGGGCGGAACTTGCCGTCGAGCGGCTTGAATTCGCTCACGGGCTGCATCACGCGGTCCTCGCCTACGTGGTTGGTGGCATAGACAAAGCAGCGCCACATCACGATGCCGCCATGGGGCTGCAGTGCATCGGCCAGCATGTTGGCTCCTTCGGCGTGCGTGCGGTGGTAGTCGCCGGGGCCGGGCTGTCCCTCGCTGTTGGCCTTGACGAGGAATCCTCCGAAGTCGGGGATGAGCCGGTAGATTTCATCGGCCTTCTGCTTCCACCAGGCGGCCACGCTCTGGTCCAGCGGGTCGGCCGTGGGGGTGTCGCCCAAGGCCATGGGCGAAGCGAAGTTGATGGAGAGATAGACGCGAATGCCGTAGGGGCGCAGAATGTCGGCAATGGTCTTGATGTCGTTCAGATAGGGAGCGGTGAGAATCTTGGGCGAGGCATTCACGTTGTTGAGCACCGAGCCGTTGATGCCGATGCTGGCGTTGGCGCGGGCGTACTCTTCGATGAGCTGGCGGTCGAGGTGAAACCACTCGAAGATGCTCTCGCCGGCGTAGCCTCGCTCGATGCTGCCGTCGAGATTGTCCCAGTGGTTGAGCAGCCGAAGGTTGAAGAACGGCGCTTCGTGGGTGGCTGTTGCTGGCAGCTGAAGGCTGTTGCTGGTTGCCCCTTTGTGTTCCAGTTCCAGCAGTTTGTAGGCTCCGTAGAGCAATCCCACGTCGCGGCGGGCACTGATGGTGATGCGCCCCTTGGCATCGGCGGCCAGGGTGAAGCCTTCGTCGTCGGGCAGCGAGCGGTTGATGCTCAGTTTGATGTAGTCGCTCTTGGAGAAGGTCCGCAACTCTCTCGCCGCAATGTCGGCGGTAGCAGAGTGGCGGTTGGTTGCAACTTTGGCGTGCTGTAGTGTGTCGTAGCGAAGCCACAGGCGATGACCATCTTCTGCTGATGCGCTGAGCGAGCAGACGACGGCCAGTAAAGACAGGATGAGTTTCTTCATGTGTTGTTGTTGGTTTTGTTTGCCTCTGAATATTCGGTTGGCGTCATGCCATAGTGTTTCTTGAACACGGTGGAGAAGTGGGTCTGGTTGTTGAATCCCACGCTATAGGCCACCTGGGTGATGTTGATTTTGTCCTCGCGGATGAGGCGTGCGGCCTGTTCCAGTCGCAGGTTGCGAATGAACTCGGCGGTGGAGATGCCGGTGATTTCCTTCATTTTGCGGTGGAGCTGGGCGCGGCTGATGCCCACGTCTTCGGTGAGTCGTTCCACGTTGAAGTCGGGGTCGGAGAGATGCTCGTTGATGGAGTGCATGATGCGATCCATGAGCGCATCGTTGTTGCCCTTCACCTCAACAGGTTCCATGCGCTGCTCCTGCACTTGTGCGCCGGAGAACTTGCCGCGCAGGCGGCGCACATTGTCGATGAGATTGTCGATGAGGATATGTAGCTCGGCCATGTTGAAAGGCTTGGCCAGGAAGGCGTCGGCTCCGCGCTTGAGGCCCTCCAGGCGGTCGCTCACTTCGGCCTTCGACGTGAGCAGGATGACGGGTATGTCGCTGATGTTGGAGTTCCCCTTGATGTTCTTCAGCAGGGTGATGCCGTCCATTTCGGGCATCATCACGTCGGAGACCACCAGGTCGTAACTGCCGGTAAGCAGCAACTTCAGGGCTTCCTTGCCGTTGGGGGCAATGTCGAAGCGATACCACGAACTCAGTTCGTTGCGTATGTATTGGGCCAAGTCGTTGTCATCGTCGACGAGCAGAATCTTGAAGTTTTTCGATGCCTGTTTCTTCTCTTTGGGTGCCGCAGAGGCTTCTTTCTCGTCGTTGAGTATTTCTTCGGGCTTCAGGTGGGCGTTGCCCAGTGGGATCCTCACTTCCAGACAGGCTCCCCGTTGGCCGTCGGTGCGGTTGTAGGCCTTGATGCTGCCGCCGTGCATCTGGGTGATGGCGCGGCTCAGGTTGAGGCCTATGCCGGTGCCTTCTATGTGGACGTCGCGTGAGTTGGCACCTTGATAGAAGCGCTCAAAGAGCTTGTCGGTCTTCTCGTCCTTGAATCCGATGCCCGTGTCGGTCACCTTCATGATGGCTTCCTTGCTGGTCTGGGCGACGTCGATGCAGATGTCGCCCCCGTCGAAGGTGTATTTGAAGGCGTTGGAGAGCAGGTTCGACACCACCTTGTCGAAGTTCACGCGGTCAATCCATGCCACGACCTTCTTGTCGGCGTGCTCGAAGTGGAAGTGGATGTTGCGCTGGCTGGCGTTATATTGGTAGAGGGTGCAGATGCCGCCGATGAATTCCACGAGATTGGTCTCCTGGCAGTGCAGGTGCATCTGGTTCTTGTCTATCTTGCGCTCATCGAGAATCTGGTTCACCAGCAGCATGAGCCGTTGGGCATTTCGGTCGATGGTCTCGAGCTCATTGCTTATTTCCGTGTGGAGCGTGTTGTCGCCCTTGAGGTTCCTCATGGGGTCTTTGCCCTCGTGCAGCATGTCCTTAAGTTTCTGCACGGGACCCATGATGAGCGTCAGTGGCGAACGTATGTCGTGGGTGGCGTTGATGAGGAAGCGCATCTTGGCCTCTTCCATTTCGGCCTTCTTGCGCCGTTCGTAGAACATCAGGGCCATGAAGATGAGGCCGGCTGCCAGGAGCGCATAGAGCAGATAGGCCAGCGAGGAGCTGTACCACGGGTCGCGCACCACCACGGTGACCGTCTTCACGCTCTCGGAGTAGACGCCATTGCTCATGGCGCGCACCTCGATGATGTAGCGTCCGGGCTTCATGCGGGCAAACGACACGGCGTTCTGCCCCTCAGACACTGAAGTCCAGTTGCCGCCATTGATGCGATATTGGAAGGTGATGTTGTCGGTGTTGCGGAAGGTGAGTAGCGAGAACTCCATGGTGAACGAGTTCTCGTCGTAGGGTATCTCGAAGCGCTCCTGCTGGGGATTGGCGGCCTTGCCGTTGATGCTGAAGGCCGTGAGGAATATTTCGCCCATCTGCATGCGCGAGGCTCTCACGTCGCGCGGCAGGAAGGTGGTCATGCCGTCGTTGGTTCCGAAGACGATGCGCCCGCTGGAGTCATTGGCTTGCAGCATGGCTCCGATGATGTATTCTTTGGTTGTCAGTCCGTTGCCGTGCAGATGGCCAATGAGCCGGCCGCTGGCTTTCTCCAGTTGCCAGATGCCCATGCTGGTGCTCATCCACACGTCGCCCTGGGCATCGGTGGCTATGCCGTAGATGGCTTTGTTGCGCAGTTCGTCGGTATGGGCCACGGCCTCGGTCTCCCCTTTCTTCCTGTCGTAGAGATAGAGTCCGTTGTTGGTGCCGATGAGCATGTCGCCGTTGGGCTTCTCGCTGAAGGCCAGGCACTGCAATCCCGCCAGTTGCACTTCCCATCCCATGACGCGGAAGTTGCCGTCGGCCGGGTTCATCACCGAGAGTCCGTCGGCACAGCCAATCCATAGCAGCCCGCGGCTGTCGATGCAGAGCGTCTTTATCCAGTCGTTGCACAGTCGTCCTTTCTTCTGGTCGGCCATGCTCATGCTCTTCATGGCGTACTGGCCGGTGGCGGTGTTGTAGATGACGAGCCCCTTGCCGTAGTTGCAGATGTAGAGGGTGCCCTCGCCGTCGTCGGTCATGCAGTTCAGTCCCCAGCCGTCGAGCCGCAGGCGTTCCTGGGCGCTGCCCGCCAGCGGGTTGTAGCTGTAGAGGGCATTCTCGGTGCAGAGCCAGAAGTGGCCCTGCCGGTCGCGATAGATGGTGTTGGCTCCGCTGGGCGCAGCGGGGTGGGCGGCAATGTGGCCCTGAGCGTCGAAGAGATAGACGCCGCTCTTCTGCACCGTGCACCACACGGCACCGTCGTTGCCCGGCGTGATGCTCGACACGCTGCTGCCCAACTGATAGTTCTGGCGCGAGAAGCTCCAGCTATGGAAGGCGTCCTGACCCTGATTGAGCCTGAAGAGGCCCTTCTTGTAGCAGCTCACCCACAGGTTGTGGTGCTTGTCTACCATGATGTCGTTGACGTTGGCTGAGCCCAGGTCGAAGCCGTTGCTTGCACTTTCCACCTTGCGCAGCACTTTGCTGCCTGCCGGCACCACCATCAGTCCGTTGCCCGACGTGCCCAAGAAGAGGTTGCCTTGGTGGTCGAGCGTGGCGTTGCGTATGGAGACGCTGCCGTCGAGGGTGCTCAGGTCGTAGCCCGCGTCGGAGAGCGTGCCCGTCAGATAGTCGTAGCGCATGATGCCATACATGCAGATAAGCAGGAATCCGCGCTTGTCGGTCTTGATGAAACTAATGCCGGGTCCGTAGTTGGAGTTGAAGTCTTTGGTGGCTGTGGGGGCGAGGCCGCTCATCTTGGTGCGGGTGATGACGGGCAGATGGCAGCATCGCCAGAGATTGTGCTGGTCGTCGATGAAGAGTTTGTTGGCAAAGTCGTCGATGGCGCGCTGCCGCAGGGCCTGCTCTCGCGAGATGGTGTCGGCCTTGTGGCGCAGGGCAAAGACGCCATAGCCGGCCGTGCCGATGATGATGTTGCCGTCGGCATCCTCCACCATCGACTCTACGCGCGGCCGCAGTCCGCCGGGAAAACGGTGGCGCACGAAGCAGTTGCGCTCGGCGTCATAGTGGGCCAAGCCCTTGGAGAAGCCTATCCACAACCGGCCGTTGCGGTCGGTCAGGAAGTTGGTCACTTCGTTGTCGGGCAGTGAGGTGGAGTCGGCGGCATCGGCAAAGAAGGTGGTGAAGCGATAGCCGTCGAACTTGTTCAGGCCATACTCCGTGCCCACCCACAGATAGCCCGTGCGGTCCTGGCAGATGCACACGGTCATGCTGCTCGACATCTGGTCGGCAGTATAGAGTCGGCTGGTGTCGGCGTGGGCGCACAGCGTGAGCATGCACCACGCCACCACCCACCAGGAGCGCATCATGGCGGCAAGGAATGTCGGCCCGTGCACGGGGATGCCCGTCGGGAGGCTTGTGTTTTCGGTATGTCGGTTGTAGGTTAGTATCATGCTTTGTTGTGCAAAAATAATCATTTTTGTCGGAAAAACGGCAAGACGTGTCCTTTTTTCTTGCTCTTAGCATGTGGTATTGCCATCGTAAGCACGCCACTTACGATGAGCGCGCACGCTACTTACTCATTGTAAGCGCGGCACTTTCTAAATGAGCCCGTCGATGGACGGACTCATTTGTCGGGGTTTTTATCAATGGGGGTAGTTCTTTTCGTGAATCACTTGGAGTGGCGCCGTGGTTTACTTCTCGTAGCGTTTGGGCGATTCGTCGCCAAAGAGGAACGATGGGCTGTAGCCACCGCAGTCTACTACCACCTTTTCGAACACGATGCCTGGGTCGAGCGGTCGGATGGTCAGCGTGTGCGTGCCCTCGAGACTTCCCTTGAGCGGCATACTGACCACGCTCTCCACCACGCGGCGTGCCACGGTGGGGTAGTAGATGTTGTAGATGTTTTCGGGCTTCTCATTCAGTTTGTCGTTGAAGCAAATGGTCTGGGGCTCGCCGTCGTCGAGCGCTACCGAGTAGTAGAGCCCGCCTTTGTTGAGATAATCGAGCGTAGACTTCACCACGATGTGCACGGGAAGAGCCTGCTCTTTGCCATCGGCTTGCTTCACCTCGAATTTGTAGGTGAGCGCACCGCCGTCGGCACTCTTGGTGTAGGGCATCAGTGCCAGGGCGCTCAGCGTGCGTCCCATGTGGGGGACGACGGTCCATTGTGCTCCGCTCTTGGCGTCGGTGCGGCTATAGGTGTGTTCGGCTTCCATGCTCACGCGTCCGTCGCGGGCCGTAAACACATAGCCCTCGGTGCGCTCCTCCAGTCGCTTCACGTCGGGCATGCGGTCGGCGGGGAAGTCGTCGTTCCATGTCTTGTAGCCGATGTGCTTTTGCGTCATCATGCCGTTCCACTTGCCGCTGGCCAGGTCGCGGTTGTAGGCCAGGCAGAGCAGACTGTCGCGGCGGAAGGTCTGTTCCACGCGGTCGGCCCAGCGGTTGGCGTCGGGATTGCCTTCCTTGAAGAGCTGGCGGTTCATGGCGTGGGCGTAGTACATGGCGTGCAGGTTGCCCATGGCCTGAATGGGGAAGAGGATGATTTGCTGGTAGGCATCGCGCTGTTCGGGGCGCAGCGTGACGAATTGCCTCAGTGCCTCGGCCTCCAGTCGCTCGTAGTCGGCCACCACGCGGGGCCACTCCTCCAGCGTGTAGGTGGAGGCATCGAGCATCTCGGCGGTGCTTCGCCCGTTCATCTTGCAGCAGAGGTTGAGTATGCGGGCCGCCTCGTCGGCCTGTGCTTCGCCGAAGGTCTGGGCGCAGAAGTGGCGCAGATGGCCCATGGGGGCATACACTCTGCCCGTCGCGGTCACGTCGTTGCCGCACTCATATTTAGCAAACCGGCTGCCCTCCCAAGCCATGTCCATGAACAGCTGTATGGGATATTCCATGGGCTTGAGGTCGCCCACGTTGAGAATCCACATGCGGTCGATGCCGTGGTCGTAGGCCAGCGTGAGCTGCTCCCACATGTTCTGCACGGGTGTCACGTTGAGCCACTTCGAGTTGCGCGGAGCACCCACGTAGTCCACGTGGTAATAGAGCCCCCAGCCGCCCTTGTGCTGGCGCTCCTTGGCAGTGGGCACGCGGCGCACGTTGCCCCAGTTGTCGTCGCAGAGCAGCATGGTCACGTCGTCGGGCACGCGCATGCCCTTGTCGTAGTAGTCGAGCACCTCCTTGTAGAGAGCCCACACCTGGGGCGTCTCCTTGGCAGGCCGACCCGTCACCTGGCTAATGATGCGTCGCTGATTGCTTACCACGGTTTCCAGCAGTTTCGTGTCGGCCTCTTCGCTCATGGCTTCGTCGCCGTCGCCGCGCATGCCGATGGTAATCACGTCGTCGGTGTTCTTCACGCGCTCAATGCCCTCGCGGAAGAAGCGGTCCAGGCGCTCCTTGTTGGTGGCATAGTTCCAGGCTCCCCAGTCCTGACGGTGGCGGGCATATTCCTGGTGGTTGCGGGCCATGGGCTCGTGGTGCGAGGTGCCCATGATGACGCCCATCTCGTCGGCGGTCTTCGAGTTCTCCGGGTCGTCGGCATAGAAAGCCCAGCTCCACATGGCCGGCCACATGAAGTTGCCTTTCAGGCGGAGGATGAGCTCAAACACACGGGCGTAGAAGTGGTGGTCGCCGTAGTTGGTGCCAAAAGTGTTTTTCACCCAGGTGGTGAGGCAGGGCGCCTCGTCGTTGAGGAAGATGCCTCGATAGCGCACGGCCGGCTCGCCGTCGGTGTAGACACCTTTATTTATATATACGTGCGTGTGGTGCTCCACGGGCACGTCGGCCCAGTAGTACCAGGGCGACACCCCCATCTGGCGCGACAGCTCGTAAAGCCCGTAGATGGTGCCGCGGCGGTCGCTGCCGGCAATGACGAGCTGCTGACCCACCAGCGTGATGACGTATTTCTCGCGTCGTCCGCGCAGGTCGCGGCCGTTGAGCTTGCCCTCGCGGGCCAGACGGTCGATGAGCTGCGAATGGCCCAGCGTGCCGGCCACGATGACGGCCGAGGCATCGGTGGACACTTCGCCCTTGGCCCCGCACACTTTCTCCATGTCGGCAGCCACGTTGCGGGCGGCCAGGGCCACGCCCCGCTCGTCGTCATTGTCTACGTAGATGGACACTTTCTCCTGAGCGTTCAGCAGCAGGTCGCCACCTGTGAAGCTGACGAAAGTTTCGGCGGCCTGCATGCTGAGGCTTGCCAGAGTCAGAATAACTGTTGCAAGTAGGTTCTTTTGTTTGGGTGTTCTCATTTTCTTTAGGCTTTCTTTTGGTGTAACTTTTGGCGTCTTTTGGGGAGACATTCCCTCTTTCACATTTGCAAAGTTACAACATGTTGGGCTCACCAACAACTAATAGTCCCTGAAAACGCCGGCAATGACACAAAAACAAATACAATAGTTACATTATTTGGGGGTTGCAAAAGGGCAAATTGCTAACTTTGCAACCACAAAAGAGTATGATAGTGGAGTGGGGGATTCTCTTGCTTTTGCCCCCAGCCTTTTACAATTTCCTAAAGATGACCAACACAATTTCCATACGCGAGAAGGTGGGCTATTCACTCGGTGACGTGGGGGCCAACCTGGCCTTCCAGGTGATGATAATCTATCAGCTGAAGTTCTATACCGACGTCTTCGGACTCGACGGCGCCGTGGCGGGCATGGTGCTGCTCATAGCGCCGCTCGTCAATGCCTTCGTCGACCCGCTCATCGGCATCGTGGCCGACCGCACCACCACGCGCTGGGGTAAATACAGGCCGTGGGTGCTCTGGTCGGCGCTGCCCTTCTGCGTGTTCTATGTGCTGGCCTTCTGGAATCCAGGCATCACCGACAAGACGCTTGTGGCCGTCTATGCCACCGTCTCCTATGTGCTCATGCTCTCCATGTATTCGCTCAACAACACGCCTTATTCGTCGCTCGGAGGCGTCATCACGGGCGACATAGCCCAGCGCACCAGCATCAACAGTTTCCGCTTCGTGGCCACCACCATAGCGCAGTTTGTGGTGCAGGGGCTCACGCTGCCTTTGGTCCATCACTTCGGCCATGGCGATGCCGCCCGCGGATGGCTGTCCACGGTGAGCCTTTTCGCTGCTGCTGCCATGGTGTGCTTCCTGGTGTGCTTCTTCTCCACCCGCGAGCGCATCCAGCCGCCGCCAAAACAGCAGACCAACGTGCGCGCCGACCTGCGCATCACGCTCTCTTCGCGTTCCTGGCTCTCCATGTTCGTGCTCACGCTCTCGCTCTTCGTTACCCTGGCCTTGTGGGGGGCGGCCATGAACTTCTACTTTCAGAGCTACGTCGACCAGTTCGCCCTGGCACGCTTCCTGCGGCGCCTGGGCTTCAGCGT
>CAMOPD010000014.1 GCA_946622085.1 uncultured Prevotellaceae bacterium
TCGATGAGTGCCAGGGCCAGGCGGGCAAAGAGTCGCCTGTAGCGCCAGCACATGCCGAGATTGGTCTGGTCGAGATAGACTCCGCGCCGGTCGATGCCGGTGTAGCGGAAGCGCGTCATCACGTTGCGGTAGGTGCGCTCGGTGTCGATGTCGTTGTGGGTTTCCCAGGGCACGAAACGCTCGGCCAGCCCCTCGCATACGAGGTGATTGTCGAGATTCAGATAGTCGTTGCTGCCCACGGAGTTGCACACGTAGAGTGGCCGTTGCCAGTTGCACCGCGAGAGCAACTCCAGAATCATCAGCTCGCTTCTGAGGAGAGCATGACGGCCGCCGAGCGCAATCGTCATCCGCTCGGGCACGCCATCGTGGGGCACCTTCGCACCACTGCGGGCCAGCGCCTCCTTGTCCACCGTCAGATACAAGGTGTCGGTGGGTATGCAATGCATGTCGCCGTCCGACGGTGAGCGCACCCAGCGGTCAATCACATTGCGCAGCTCGAAGGGCTCGTCGCCAAACTGCTGCCGGGCGGCATCGGGGTGCTGACTGTAGAAGTCGGTCAGCTGGCCCTTCAGCTGGGGCACCACCTCTACATAGTCGTTGGTCCCAGAGATGTATTCATCGCGATTCCATAGGAAGGGCACTCCGGGCGACAGGTAGGCCGGCCTTCGCAGTTGGTCGATATACCAATCGGTGGTGCTATACATAAGGTTGCACACGCGTGCATCGGTCCTGACACCTTCTACTTCCTGGCAATACCAAAGCGGAAACGTGTCGTTGTCGCCATTGGAGAAGACGATGGGATGCCCCTCGTCCTGCAGCGACATAAGGTAGTTGTAGCCCGCGTCGCGGCACACGTAGCGGTGGCTGCGGTCGTGGTCATCCCAGTTTTGCAACCCCATCTGCAGCGGTACAAGCAGCGACGCGCTCCCCACGATGGCACTGACCAACAGCCTATGACGCCGCAACAGCGCACTTGCCCACTGGCAGAGTGCCGCCACGCCCATGCCGCACCAAATGGCAAATGCATAAAAAGAGCCTGCATAGGAGTAGTCGCGCTCACGGGGTTCAACGGGTGTCTGGTTCAAATAGACCACAATGGCCAGCCCCGTCATGAGGAAAAGAAAGGCCACCACCCAGAACTGTTGCTCGCCCCGACGACCGCGTCTCAGCTGCCACGCCATGCCCAGAAGGCCCAGAAGCAGGGGCAGTCCATAATAGACGTTGTGGCCGCGGTTTTGCCGCAGGCTGTCGGGCAGCAGGTGCTGGTCGCCCAGCAACCAGTTGTCTATCCAGCTGAAGCCCGTCAGCCAGTTGCCGTGCTCGGGTTCACCGAAGCCCTGCACGTCGTTCTGCCGCCCGCAGAAGTTCCACATGAAGTAGCGCCAATACATCCAGTTGCACTGATAGGAGAAGAAGAAGCGCAGGTTCTCCCACGCCGTGGGCACCTTCACCGTCACCATTTCGCCGCAGCGGTCGTAGACTTCCATCCGCCCCTCTACTCCTCCCATCCATGCTTCATAGCTTTCGGCATGTCTGCTGCTCCACATGCGTGGGAAGAGCATGTTCTGGGCATACACATAATGCTGCTTGTGGCCTGTCACGATGTATTGGTCTGCTTCATCACCCTGCTTTGGGCTGCGCCTGTATTCGGCTGCCCCTTCTTTCACTTCTTGTCTGCAGTAGCCGTCCTCCACAAGCAATTTGGGCTGCGAAGAGTATACCTGACCGTAAATCAGGGGTCGTTCGCCATATTGGTCGCGAGCCAGATAGCTCGCCAAGGCAAAGACGTTGTCGGGGGCGTTCTGATTCATTGGCGTGTTGGAGCAAGCCCGAATCATCACCACGGCATAGCTACTATAGCCAATGAGCAGCATGAGCAGGCAGAGCGTAACGGTGTGGAGCACACGCCATCCATGCCTATAGGTCCACCACACGCCCCACCCCACCAGGGAAAAGAACGCGAACGCGGCCACCCAAAGGCCCGTATTATAAGGACATTTGAGCCCATTGACGAATAGCAGCTCCAGCCATCCGGCAGCTCCCACCACCCCGGGAATGAGCCCAAAGAGGATGAGCGCTATGAGCAAGAAAGAGGCCATGACGGCCAGCAACGACAGCTTGACTCCCGCCTGCGGGCGCAACCGATAGCATGCCACAAGCACCAAGGCGGGCAGGCAGAGCAGATTGAGCAGATGCACGCCAATGCTAAGCCCCGTCATATAGGCTATGAGCACCAGCCAACGGTCGCTGTGGGGCTCGTCAGCATGGTCTTCCCACTTCAGCATGAGCCAAACCACCAATGCCGTGAACGCAGAGGAACAGGCATACACCTCGGCCTCGACGGCTGAGAACCAGAACGTATCGCTCACCATGTAGACGAAAGAACCGACGAGACCAGCTGCGAATACCCACACCTGACGATGAGCAGAATGGTCAGTATCACGCAAAACAAGCCGTCGCACCAAGTGGGTAATGGTGAGATAGAGCAGCATGATGCACAGGGCGCTGAGCAGCGCATTGAGAATGTTCACCATGCGGGCCACCTGATCGGGCGACGAGACGAAGCCGGAAAACACGTTTGCCATCAGCATGAAGAACGGTGCGCCCGGTGGATGGCCCGTCTCGAGCTTGTAGGCCGACAGGATGAATTCGGGGCAATCCCAGAACGAAACACTTGGCTCCACAGTGAGACTATAGACCGTGGCAGCAATGACGAACACACTCCAGGCCAGTATGCGGTCGGTGCGTTGAAATGATTTCATTGACATAGACGATGTTTTTGCGGCAAATGTAGCATTACGCCGCCCAAGCGCCTAAAAATCAAACTGACATTTCACTGACATTTTCAAAGTACGAACCGCTAACACCTGGCAAGTCGCTGATAATCAGCCGCCTCATACAAACAGCCTCATCTCTGAACAACTGTGCAGAAGAAATCGGACATGGGCCCCTGCAACACGTGATCTGCCCTCACGGAAAAGTCAGAGAGCGGACTGCCGAAACAACAAATTGAACGAATTGTACGAATGAAGACAATGCTGATAAGCTGAGACGCACAGAATCCGTTGAATCAGCGTTTTCGGTGGTGGAATCTTCTATACAGATAAAAACACGGATTTCACGGATTAGGCGGATTCTTTGCCTGCCTACAGGCTGAGAAGTCGAGAATCCGTTTAATCTGTGAAATCCGTGGTAGCAGAGCTCTTTAAGAATCCGATAAATCCGTGAATCAGTGGCGTTCACAGGATGATCATTCGGAAGCTTAAAGATTGTCCTTTTCGATGTCTTTGAAATAGCGATAAGTGGCCACTCTGAGCTCGTCGGTGGCCGGCTCGTCGCAGACGATGATGCCGTGCTGATGCATCTGCAGGGCGCTGATGGTCCACATGTGGTTCACGCTACCCTCGACAGCAGCCTGCAGGGCACGGGCCTTGTGGTGTCCATTGACCAGAATCATCACCTCACGAGCTGCCATCACGGTGCCCACGCCGACGGTGAGTGCCAGTTTGGGCACCTTGTTCACGTCGCCTTCGAAGAAGCGCGAATTGGCAATGATGGTATCAGTGGTGAGGGTCTTTACCCGCGTTCTTGACGAGAGCGAGCTTCCCGGCTCGTTGAAGGCGATATGGCCGTCGGGACCGATGCCGCCGAGGAAGAGGTCGATGCCGCCGGCCTCGGCTATCATCTGCTCATAGTGGGCGCACTCGGCCTCCAGGTCTTCGGCATTGCCATTCAGTATGTGTATGTTCTCCTTCGGGCAATCAATGTGGTCGAACAGATTGCGGGCCATGAAAGAATGATAGCTCTCGGGATGCTCTTCGGGCAGCCCCACGTATTCGTCCATGTTGAAGGTGAGCACATGCTTGAAGGACACGCGCCCCTCCTTGCAAGCCTTCACCAGGCAGGCATACATGCCCTCGGGCGATGATCCCGTGGGAAGTCCTAACACGAAAGGCTTCTCAGCCGTTGGCTTTGCCTCGTTGATGCGTTTGATGACATGTTCTGCCGCCCATCGCGACATCTGGTCATAGTCTTTTTCAATAATCAGTCTCATAGTACTTACGATTAAAAATGTTGATTTACATATATAATAATGTGTATTTCCTTCCCTTGTGCTCATTTCTTCAGTTCCACTGCCAGCCACTTCTGGTCAGCCCGGCGGCAGGAATTGCCCACGTAGACATCGTAGATGCCAGGAACCACGCGCATGGTCTGTGCCGACTCGTCCCAGTTTTCGAAGCGCTGACGGGGCAGAATCATTTCTACGCGGCGCGTCTCGCCGGGCTGCAGGCTCACACGCTGGAAAGCCTTGAGCGCTTTTTGCGGTCCATCGACATCGGCCCTGCGGCGCAGATAGACCTGCACCACCTCGTCGCCCAGCCTACTGCCGTCGTTGGTCACGTCGAGCGTCACGCGCACGTCGCGCTCGGCATTGCCCACGAACTCCACCTGCTGGTTGGAAAGCGTGAAGTGAGTGTAGCTCAGGCCGTAGCCAAAGCTGAAGAGCGGCTCCCCCCGGAAGTAGCGGTAGGTGCGGTTCTGCATGCTGTAGTCCTCGAAGTCGGGCAACTGGTCGGTGCTGGCATAGAAGGTGAGGGGCAGCTTGCCGCCTGGGTTGTAGTCGCCAAAGAGCACGTCGGCCACGGCCTGTCCGCCAGCTTCGCCGCCATACCAGGCCTGCACGATGGCATCGGCATGCTGGCTCTCGGGCACCAGTGCCATGGCGCTGCCCGAACAGTTGACGAACACCACGCGGCGATGGTTACGTCCGAGCAACTCAATGACCTGCCGCTGAGCCTCGGGTAGTTCGATGCTGGTGCGGTCGCCGCCCTTGAATCCGGGCGCATCGACCTTCATCTCCTCGCCCTCGAGGCGTGGCGAGATGCCTCCGGCAAAGACCACCACGTCGGCATGGGCCGTTGCCTGGAGTATGTCGTCATCGCTCATCGTGCTGTAGTTCAGCACGTTGAACTTCAGCTGGGCGTAGGCTACGCTTTGCACGTAGTCGACCACGACGCGATATTCGCGGCCGGCCTCCACCTGCATTTCGCACTTCGATTCGCGCGTATAGCGCAGGCTGTCGGTGGTTCTCATGTCGTCGATGAGCACCTGTCCGTCAACCGTGAGTCGGGCGCCGTCGTCGCAGGTCAGTGCGAACACCACCTTCTCCGACTTCTGCGGGTGCAGGATGCCCTCCAGGCGTGCCGAGAAATGCTGCAGGCTAACGCCCGGCGCGAACACCGTAGCCCCGCCGTTGGAGAGGCTTACGGGGGCTGTGTAGTGGGCCGTTGCCACGGGCGTGCCCTCCTGCCGCTGATTGTTCCAGTAAGTAGCGGTCATTCCTCGCTGTCCGTCGGGGGTGAAGAGCTGTCCAAAGCGGCTCTCCTCCACGGTGCGTGTGGTGTGTCCACAGGCATTCACAAAGCTGACGTTGGCCGCCTTCTTGGCGGCAATGCCGTCGAGGATGGTCGTCGTGTGGGCAGGAAATCCGTTGTAGTTGCCCCATAGCATGGTGGAATCGGCGGCATTGGGCCCCATGACCACAATGTTTTGCTGCCGGCTGAGGGGGAGAATGCCGTTGCGGTTTTGCAGCAGCACCATGCTTTCGCGCGCCATTTTCAAGGCGAGCGAGCGATGTTCGGTCGAAGAGACCACGCTCATGGGTATGCTGGTCCACTCCACAAGTTCGTCGGGGTCGAAGTCGCCCAGTTCAAAACGGGCTTTCAGCAGCCGGAGCAGACTGGTATCAATCTCTTTTTCAGTCACTTGCCCGCGCTTTACGGCCTCGGGCAGACTGCTGTAGCTCTCGCCGCACTCCACGTCGGTTCCGGCACGCACGGCCTGGGCCACAGCACTCTCCCTGTCGGGCGAGAAGCCATGACGCCCGGGCTCCCAAAAGTCGTTGACGGCCCAGCAGTCGCTCGTGACGAGTCCCTGGAAGCCCCATTCATCGCGCAGAATCTGCTGCAAGTAGCGGTTGTTGCCGCAGCAGGGCTCGCCGTCGATGCGCTGATAGGCACACATGATTTCCTTCACGTCGCCCTCCTGCACCAAGGCCTTGAAGGCCGGCAGGTAGGTTTCCCACAAGTCGCGCGGGGCCACATCCTCCAGATTGAAGCTGTGCCTGTTCCACTCAGGCCCGCTGTGCACGGCGAAATGCTTGGCACAGGCCAGCAGTTTCTGATAGCGGTGCCCCGCAGGGCCCTGCAATCCGCGCACCACGGCCAGTCCCATGCGTGTGGTGAGGAAGGGGTCTTCGCCATAGGTCTCTTGTCCGCGCCCCCAGCGCGGGTCGCGGAAGATGTTGATATTGGGTGTCCAGAACGAGAGCCCCTGATAACGGCGGAAGCTGTTGTTGCGCCGGTCGGCCGTGTTCTTGGCGCGGGCCTCGTCGCTCACAGCCGTGAAGACGTCGAAGACCAGCGGCTCATCAAACGACGCGGCCATGCCAATGGTGATGGGGAACACCGTGGCCAGCCCGTTGCGCCCCACGCCATGCAGGGCCTCGCTCCACCAGTCGAACTGCGGAATGCCGAGCCGCTTGATGGCGGGCGAACTGCTCTCCATGAGCCGGGCCTTCTCTTCAAGGGTGAGGCGTTTCAGCAGGTCGCGAGCCCGCTCCTCGGCACTGAGTCGGGCATTCTGATAAGGCAATGATTGGGAGAAGGCGGCAGAAAAACAACACGCCGCAAGGAGCACCAACAGGAAATGCTTTTTCATAAAAAAGAGTCTATATTTATGGCAATAAGACAGTAATTTATTCTTTCAAGTGACAAAAATACACATTTCCGGAAAAACTGCAAACAAATTTACAAAAAAAGCTTACCTTTGTAGGAAAAAAGGACAACCATGAAAAAACTATTAACCCTCGTCCTGGCCTCACTCGCACTGACGCAGGCCACGGCCTCGACCACGCTCCCCATCAAGGGACAAGTCATCAAACCCTCCGACAAGAACATCGTCTACACTGGGCGCATCAGTTTTGCCAATCCCGACGCCCCCACATTCTCCTACCCCGGCACGCAGATCATGGCCAACTTCGAGGGCACCTCGCTGAAGCTCTTCTGCAAGCCTATGAGCGGCTACTTCATGGCCCAGATAGACCAGGCCGAGCCCTTCAAGGTGTCGTTCAATGCTCCGAAGGACTCGGTGGTGACGCTGGCCACGGCCCTGACCGACGGCTGCCACACGGTGAGGCTAATGTATTGTGTGGAGGGGCTTGACTACAAGCCTGTTTTCCGCGGTTTCGTGCTCGACGAGGGCCGCCGTCTTCTGGCCCCGCCGGTGCTGCCCGAGCGCAAGATAGAGTTCATAGGCAACAGCATCACCTGCGGCTATGGCAACGAGAGCATCGAGAAGAGCGACCCCTTTGAATATGAAACCGAGAACCACTACTACACCTATGCCGCCGAGACGGCCCGCCAGCTGAAGGCCCAGCACTGGGTGGTGGCGCGCAGCGGCATCGGCGTCTATCGCAACTACGACGGCCCCAAGACGGGCAGCAAGGACTGCATGCCGGCACAATATGACTTCACGCTCTTCAACGACTTCAAGGAGAAATGGGACTTCAGCCGATACCAGCCCCACGTGGTGTGCATCAATCTGGGCACCAACGACCTCTCGACCAACAACTACGACGTGAAGCGGCTGCGCCAGGCCTACGTGAATTTCATTGCCCAGGTGCGCGCCCACTATCCCTCGGCCAAGATCGTGATGCTCTGCGGCAGCATGCTCAACGGCAAGGAGCTCGACATAGCCCGACGGACGCTCAACGACGTGGTGGACGAATACCACAAGAAGGGCGACAAGGAGCTCTACCGGTTTGACTTCACGCCCCAGAACGGCGACCTCTACTACGGCGCAAGCTGGCACCCCAGCCTGTGGCAGCACCAGAAGATGGCTGGCGAACTGACCGCCTATCTGCGCACCCTGATGCAATGGTTCTAATCTAAATACTGTGAAAACGATGATCATGAAAAGAAACATCCTTACTTTGGCTCTATGCCTCGCCGCCATGTGCCTCTCGGCACAGGAGGCTTCGGTGACTTCGCCCGACGGCAAACTGAAAGTGACCATCAGCAACGACCGCCACGCGGCCTGCTACGAGGTGAGCTACGACGGGAAGACCGTCGTTGAGCCCTCCGCCCTCGGGCTGAAGACCAACATCGGCGACTTCACCGAACAGCTCACCATGGGCAGCACCCACGAGAAGATAGTGGAGAACGACTACGAGATGGACCGCGTGAAGGCTTCCCGCATACACTACCGCGCCAACCGGCTCGACGTGGACTTCACCAACGCCGAGGGGCTCTGCATGACGGTGGTGTTTCAGGTGTCCAACGACAACGTGGCCTTCTGCTACCGGCTGCCACGGCCGGAGAAGAACAATCCCAAGTGCGCCATCATCTATAAGGAGGCAACGGCCTTCCGCCTGCCCGCCGTCACCAAGACGTTCCTTTCGCCGCAAATCAACCCCATGACGGGCTGGGAGCGCACCAAGCCCAGCTATGAGGAGGACTACGAGGTGGAGCAGCCCATGGAGAGGAAGTCGAAATTCGGCGAGGGCTACACCTTCCCCTGCCTCTTCAAGATTCCCGGCGAAGGCAAAGCCAACGGCGCAGCCCACTGGCTGCTCATCAGCGAAACCGGCGTGTCGAGCCGCTACTGCGCATCGCATCTGAGCGACTACAAGCAGGGCCAGGGCTACACCATAGCCTTCCCCATGGCGGGCGAGAACAATGGCTTCGGCAGCGAGTTTGCCGCCATCAGTCTGCCCGGCGAGACGCCCTGGCGCACCATCACCGTAGGCTCTACGCTGGCACCCATCGTGGAGACCACCATTGCCTACGACGTGGTGGAGCCGCTCTACGCCCCCTCGAAGAAGTATGAGGGCGGACGCTACACGTGGAGCTGGCTCATCTGGCAAGACAACTCCATCAACTACGACGACCAGGTGAAGTTCATCGACCTGGCTTCGCAGATGGGCATCGAATACTGCCTGGTGGACAACTGGTGGGATGCGCAGATTGGCCGCAAGCGCATGGCCGAGCTGAGCCGCTACGCCCAGAGCAAGGGCGTGAGGCTGATGCTCTGGTACAACAGCAACGGCTTCGCCAACGACGCGCCGCAGACGCCACGCGACTGCATGAACACGGCCATTGCCCGCGAGCGCGAGATGAGCTGGCTGAGGAGCATTGGCGTGGTGGGCATCAAGGTGGACTTCTTCGGCAGCGACAAGCAGGAGACCATGCGGCTCTACGAAGACATTCTCTCCGACGCCAACCGCTTCGGCCTGCAGGTGGTGTTCCACGGCTGCACCATTCCGCGCGGCTGGGAGCGCATGTATCCCAACTACGTGTCGAGCGAGGCGGCACTGGCCAGCGAGAACGTGATGTTCGACGAGCGTCACGCACGCGCCGAAGGCTTCGAGCTCACCATGCACCCCTTCTGCCGCAACGCCCTCGGCGCCTTCGACTGGGGCGGCGTCATCATGAACCGCCACATGAGCCCCGACAACCGCAGCCGCCACCAGCGCTTCACGGGCGACGTGTTCGAGATGGCCACGGGCATCACCAACCAGACGCTCATACAGTGCATCGCCATGCAGCCCAACAACCTGGAGGAGCTGCCGCAGTTTGAACTCGACTTCATCAGGGAGTTGCCCACACAGTGGGACGAGACGCGCTTCATCGACGGCTACCCATCGCGCTATGTCGTGCTGGCCCGCCGCCACGGCAATCAATGGTACGTGGCCGGACTGAACGGCACCGACCAACCGCTGACGCTCACCCTCAAACTGCCCATGCTGGCCGGCCAGACTGTCAGTCTATACACCGACCAGCCCAAACGCAAGGGCGAAGAGATAGGCCCTTCGACGATGAAACAGCTGAAGATAGGCAAGAATGGCACGGCACGGCTGACCATTCAGCCCATGGGCGGCATCATTCTGAAATAGCAAGAGCCAGAAAACGGCCTGGCTTTCCTGCTGCCATTGCGAAGCGGCAAATGGGGCAACGGCTCATGGCGAAGGGCTGGGCGCCCAGGATACAATTTGCGCCATTCAAAGATACAGACCCCACCTCATATCAAAATATTCCCGCAATTTCATTGATTGGGAGCTACTACAGGTTTTGACATGTTTACCTGACACCCACCATTCCGAAACAACTGTCTTCCTCGCGCGCGTACATTAATATATTATTAATGGCTACGCCAGTTTCCGTGAGCAAAGGGACGGCAAGGGCTGAAATGCCCGATTTCAAACCGAAAACGGGCAGTTTGCTGTCTGTTGACTTAAGTCAATAGATCTGTTGACTCCAGTCAACAGATGCGTTGACTTAAGTCAACAGATGCGTTGACTCCAGTCAACAGACAGCAAGCGGGCCGATTTCGGTTTGAAGCCGCGCCCCGGCCGGGTAGAGGGAAGCCGGGTGAGGCCGAGGAACAGCAAAAAAAGAATGTTAAAAGGAGTGGAAGTTGCTTTTTTATTCCTATCTTTGCATCCCGTTTCAGAATATTAATAACATATAATTGAAAATAAATGAAAAAGAGACTTATCTTGAGCCTTTCACTCGTAGTGATGGCTATGGCTATGTATGCCATTCCCGCCAAGCGGGGACTATGGAGAACCATTCAGCTGACCGACGGTACATCGGTCAGAGCCATGCTCGTGGGCGATGAGCATGCACACTTCTATCGCGACGCCCAAGGCAACTGTTATCGGAACAACGGCACGGCCTTCGTCAAGGCCGACCGCAAGGAGCTGGTGCGCAAGGCGCAGATGCGCCGCATGAAGGGCGCCGCCCAGAAGCGCCGCCTGGCCGCAGCCCCGGGCATGAAGAAGGTGGGCGGTGCCACCGGCAACAACTACACGGGCAAGAAGAAGGGCCTGATCATCTTGGTGGAATTCACCGACAAGAAGTTTGAAGAGGGCCACGACGCGGCACTCTACAACCGCATTGTCAACGAGCCGGGCTTCACCAGCGAAGAGGGATTCAAGGGCAGCGTGCACGACTACTTCAGTGCCCAGAGCGGTGGTCAGTTCGACCTGACGTTCGATGTGATGGGGCCCGTGCCTCTGAAAAACAACACGCGCTACTATGGACGCAACAACACGAATGACGAAGACACGAATGCCGAAGCCATGATCAGTGAAGCCTGCCAGGCCATTGACAGCGATGTGAACTTTGCCGACTACGACTGGGACGGCGACGGCGAGGTGGACCAGGTGTACGTGCTCTATGCCGGACTGAGTGAGGCTGCCGGTGGCAGCGAGGACACCGTGTGGCCCCATGAATACTGGCTCAGCGCCAAAGGCAGCGCCCTGACACTCGACGGCGTGAAGGTGGACACCTATGCGTGCAGCAGCGAGCTGACGGGAATCGTCTTCGACGACTGGACCGGCGAGGCCACCGAATGGGGCATCGACGGCATTGGCTCCTTCTGCCACGAGTTCTCCCACTGTCTGGGATTCCCCGACATGTATGACACCACCTACCAGAACTTCGGCATGGGCACGTGGGACCTCATGGACCACGGCACCTACAACGGCGACGAGCGCGGATTCGTGCCTGCCGGCTACAGCAGCTACGAGAAGTGGTGCGCCGGATGGCTGGAGCCCATTGAGCTGAAGGAAGACACGCAGGTGACGTCCATGAAGCCGCTGAGCGAAGGCGGCGAAGCCTACGTCATCTACAACGATGCCCACCCCGACGAATACTATCTGCTGGAGAACCGCCAGCTGACGGGCTGGGATGCCGGGCAATATGGCAAGGGAATGCTCATCCTGCACGTTGACTACGACGAGGAAATGTGGGCATGGAACATGGTGAACTCCATCGACGACCTGAGCGGAGCTCCCTACTTCGGCCCGAAGAACGACCACCAGCGACTGACCATCATACCGGCCGACAACAGCCTGGCCATGGACAAGATTGAATACAACGGCGAGGTGTACTACCAGATAGACTACACCAGCCTGCCAGGCGACCCCTACCCCTACAGAGGCAACAACAGCCTGACCAACACGTCGAAGCCCAAGGCTTCGCTCTACAACAAGAATACCGACGGCAAGAAGCTGATGAACAAGGAGGTGACCGACATCACCCAGAACGCCGACGGCACCATGAGCTTCAACTTCAAGGTGGTGGAGAGCGGCTCTGAGGGCGGCGAGCAGACGGCTGCCGGTACCGTGTTCCACGAGACGTTCGACCAGTGCAACGGCAAGGGCGGCAACGACGGTCAGTGGATGGGCGCCATTGCCAATGCTGCTTTCGTGCCCGATGTGGAGGGATGGGAGACAGGCTCAGCCACTAACATATCTTTCGGTGCCGACCAATGCGCCAAGTTTGGAACGGCAAGCACCATGGGAGTGGTGATGACGCCCACCTTCAACCTGCAAGGCGAGGCCACGCTGACGCTGAGAGTGGCTCCATGGGGCAACGGACGCGAAAACCAGCTGCAGATATACTACGCAGGAGAGGACGCAACCTCATTGGACGACCTGGAAATCATTTATAGTGGCGACCTGACGCCCGGCGAGTGGAACGAGCTGACGCTGACCCTCAAAGGCGATGGCGACAACTATATGATATTCCAGCCCCAGAAGCGCTTCTTCATCGACGACGTGCTCATCACGGTGCCCGAGACGACCGACATCCGCGAGGTGAGCCCGAAGGTGCGCCCAGTGGGCGGCCGCATCTACACCATCGACGGCCGCTTCGTCGGCCTCGACTTCAACGCACTGAAGCCCGGCATCTACGTAGTAGACGGGAAGAAGGTGGTGAAATAGTTTTCTTAGAGGAGAGAGGAGAGAGGAGAGAGGAGAGAGAATAGTATCTGGCGCTGTTTGTGCGGATAAAACTATTCTCTCTCCTCTCTCCTCTTTCCTCTCTCCTCTATCAACTCTAAAAACTCTTTTTCCCCCATTTTCTTGTCTATTATATAAAAAAGGTGTAACTTTGCGGCGGCTTACAAACAGTAGGCTAAGGGGTGCTCGCCGAGTTCGGCGGGCTGAGATGATACCCTCGAACCTGATACGGATAATGCCGGCGTAGGAAGAGAACACCACACAGAAAGGAAACCACGAAGCGTTTCCTGTTATTCTCCCCCCCTTTATTACTTATTCATTTAACACAACATTGTAAAGTAATGAAGACTTGTTTCAAGGCTCTTGGCCTTTGGGTGCTGACGATGACGTCACCACTCACGGCTGCTGCCCAAGAGAAAGCAGCCAAGATTGACACCACAAAGATTTACGAACTGGAAGACGTGCAGGTGGTGGCCACCCGCGCCACCAAGAAGACGCCCGTGGCCTTCACCAACATGAGCAGCGAACAGCTCAAGGCGGTGAACTTCGGCCAGGACGTGCCCTACCTGCTCTCGCTCACCCCGAGCGTGACGATGACCAGCGACGCGGGCAACGGCATAGGCTACACCTCGCTGCGCGTGCGCGGCACCGACCCCAGCCGCATCAACATCACGGCCAACGGCGTGCCCATGAACGACGCCGAGTCGGCTCAGGTGTTCTGGGTGAACATGGGCGACTTCGCCTCGAGCGTGCAGTCGATGCAGATACAGCGCGGCGTGGGCACCTCGACCAACGGTGCTGGTGCCTTCGGTGCCACGCTCAACATGCAGACCGAGAACGTAGGCACGCAGCCCTTCATAGGGCTCGACGTGAGCGGCGGCAGCTACTACTCGCACAAGGAGACGCTGCGCTTCGGAACGGGCCTCCTGGGCGGGCACTGGGGCCTGCAGGGACGTCTGTCGAACATCGGTTCGAAAGGCTACCTGGACCGCGCGTCGACCAAACTCAACTCCTACTTCCTGCAGGCAGGCTACTTCAGCGACAACACTTCGCTGAAGCTGATTACCTTCAACAGCATGGAAGAAACCTATCACGCCTGGAACTACACGTCGAAATATGAGCAGAAGCTCTATGGACGCACCTACAACTCGTGCGGAGAATACAGGGACGAGCAGGGCAACGTGCACTACTACAAAGACCAGACCGACAACTACCACCAGCAGAACTACCAGCTAATCCTGAACCAAGTGCTGACCGACCAGCTGAACCTGAGCACGGCCCTGCACTACACCAAGGGACAGGGCTACTACAACGAATACAAATCGGGCCGCACGCTCTTTGAATACGACCTGGACAACGCGCAGACGTGGGCAGAGAGCGACCTCATCAGGCAGAAGAAGATGGACAACGACTTCTTCGGCGCCGTGGCCTCGCTCAACTACAACAACCACGAGAACGTGCAGGCCACTATCGGCGGCGGCTGGAACAAATACGACGGCGACCACTTCGGACTCGTCACCTGGGTGAAGAATCCCGTGGAGGAGCTCATGCCCAACCACAAGTATTACGACAACAACACGAAGAAGACCGACGCCAACATCTATGGCAAGCTGACCTACGACTTCGCGGCCGGACTGAACGCATTCGTTGACCTGCAATACCGCCACATCGGCGTGAAGATGCACGGACCGACCGACGAGATTGACTGGGACGCCTACAAGCGAATAGTCTATAACATGGAAGAGTCGTACGACTTCTTCAATCCGAAACTGGGCCTCAACTACGACATCAACAGCCAGAACAAGGTGTATGCCTCGTATGCCATTGCCCACAAGGAGCCCACACGAAACAATTTCGAGAACAACATCAATGCAGAACTGGAAATGCCGAAGGCCGAGCGGCTGAACGACCTGGAAGTGGGCTACAAATATCAGAGTGCCATCTTCTCGGGCGGAGCCAACCTCTACTGGATGGACTACAAGGACCAGTTTGTGCTGACAGGCGAAATAGACAAGCTTGGAGAGGCCATTACGCGCAACCTGCCCAAGAGCTACCGCCTGGGCATTGAGTTCGAAGCAGCGCTGAAGCCCGTCAGCTGGTTCCGCTGGGATGCCAACGCCACGTGGGCCAAAAACCGCGTGAAGGGCATCACCGTGATGCTCACCGACAAGACGGTGGCCGACCTGGGCGACCAGCCGCTGGCCTTCTCGCCCGACTGGATTGTGAACAACATCTTCACCTTCACCTACAAAGGCTTCACCGGCAGCATACAAAGCCAATACGTGAGCGACCAGTACATGACGAACACGGGCTTCAAGAGCTACATCGACACGGAGAGCAACAGCGAGGTGGGCATGATGCTCGAAGGCCATTTCTCCACCAATGTGGACCTGAGCTATCGGTTCACAGCCAAGAAGTGGGGGCTGAAAGATGTCACCATAGGCATGACCATGTATAACCTCTTCAGTGCCAAGTTCGACAACAACGGCTGGGCCGCTCCCAAGTATGCCAAGAACGCCCAAGGAGAGATTCAGGCCATTGCCGATGGCCTCTGGAACGCCGGCTTTGCTCCTTCGGCACCCTTCAACATGATGGCACACCTCTCGATTAACTTCTAAGCAAATGGATTATCTTGCAGCCCATTGGCTCGACATACTGACCACGATACTCGGCCTGATATACATCTGGCTGGAGTATCGTGCGTCGATAGCTCTCTGGATTGTGGGCATCATCATGCCCGCACTCGACATCTGGCTGTACTGGACTCACGGCCTCTATGGCGATGCCGGCATGGCGGTCTACTACACCATTGCTGCCATCTATGGCTACATCGTATGGAAGTTCAGCAAGAAACACGGCCAGCAAACCAGCGAGCCGATGCCCATCACCCACTTCCCGATGCGCCTCTTGGTGCCAACCACGCTGATCTTCCTGGGCATTTGGGGCCTCACCTACTGGATTCTCATCAACTACACCAACTCCACCGTGCCCCTGCTCGACGCATTCACCAATGCACTGTCGTTCGTAGGCCTGTGGGCACTGGCCCATAAGTATCTGGAACAATGGCTGTTCTGGATCATCGTGGATGCCGTATGCACATGCCTCTACATCAACAAGGGCATTCCCTTCAAAGCCATGCTCTACGGGCTTTATGTGGTGATTGCCGTGATGGGATACTTCAAATGGAAGAAAATGATGAAACCACAATCGACAGACAACCATGAAGATAGACTTCCAACCTGACGCCGTAATCCTGGCCAACGGCCAGTTTCCCACCCACAGCATTCCGCTCTCCGTGCTCGAGCAGGCCCATTATCTTTGCTGCTGCGACGGAGCCGTGAATAATCTTAGGAGAAAGCCCGACGCCATTGTGGGCGACGGCGACTCCTTAGCGCCAGACTTTAAACAAAACTACGGGGACATCATCCACATCATTGACGAACAGGAGTACAACGACCTGACGAAAGCCACGCTGTTCTGCATGCAGAAAGGCTTTAAGAAGATTGCCTATATCGGGGCCACCGGCAAACGTGAAGACCACACCATGGGCAATATCAGCCTGATGGTTTACTACACCCGCGAGCTCCGTCTCGACGTCAGCCTGCTTTCAGACCATGGCTATTTCACGGTGCACAAAGGATACTGCGAATTGCAGACCTTCGAAGGCCAGCAGGTGAGCATCTTCAACATCAACTGCTCAGAACTCTCCGGCGAGGGGCTCAAATGGGAGCCTTACGCCTATCAAAGTCTTTGGCAAGGCACTCTGAACGAAGCATTAAGCGCAACTATAAGACTTCATGGCGACGGCTATTTCATGGTTTTCCGTACTTTCGATGCGAAATGAAGGTTAAAAATCGTAAATCGGCAAAGATTGTAAGGCCGAATGTTTGGTTTATAAAAGATTTTATCTATCTTTGCAGTTGAAATGGAGAGTGTCTTTTTAACACTTGCATTTCGCATAAAATCCCCTCTGCTCGTGAGAGTAGCTTTTCATAAAGTTAATTTAGTTTAATTAAAGTCTCGGCGCTATGTTCGTGAGAATGTGGCGCTTCTTTTTTGTGCCCATTCTCACGAAGTTTGAGGCAGCCAATCACCAATCATCATCATCGTTTCCGATGATACCGTTCTTCACCGCTTCCTCCACTTTGTCGATAACAGCGTTGGAATAGGCATGAGCCATCACGAGCGCCTTGGCACAAGTGCGCTTCTGAGCATCTTTCTGTACAAACGGATAGTGGTGTGCAATCTCCCACTGCTCATCGTAAAGATTGGCGTTGGTCTTATCGTCGGCCTTTCGCTTGGAGTCGCCATAGGTCTTATCGTGTTCGTCGGTCAGGCTGAGCCATCCACCGCTGATGTCGGCCAGGATGTCGTAGCTCTGCACGGTGTAGGTGACACGCACACGGCCGTCCTTGATGTCGAGGCGAATGATCGGAGTGATGCTCACCGAATATTTGTTCAGCGTGCCCATGTGCTCCACAATATTCTTGATGGCAGACGAGACGATGATGCAGCCCGCCTCCTTGTCATTCAGCGTGATGGCCTGATGGTCCTTGAAGGTGGCCGTGGCCCAATAGTTGAGTGCCAGGTAAAGCTGTTGCTTGGTTTTGCCCGGAGCCTCGATCACCTGCTGGTAGGTCAGGTTCTGGTTCTTGTCGAGCGTCAGGTTGGCAGCAAGATTGGCTGCGGCATCAATCCATTTGTCACCATAGCGTTCCTTGGCATATTTCTCCAAGTCGGCAGCTTTCATCATTTGTGCCTTGACAGGCATCGACTGGCCACAAAGAGCAAGGATGGCGACCATCACCCACATTTTTATTGTCTTCATGTCTAAGTGTTTTTATTCACTTGCAAAAGTATCTCGAAAAAACGAGCAAGCCAAATAAAACGAAGGAAAAACGACTCACTTGTGACGACAAACAACTCTGGGAGACGACATTTTGCTCCAAACAAATCAACATTTGTCGCATCATGCTAATTGTGAGTACATATTTTTTCATACCTTTGCACTGATAAAACACATTCGAAACACTTTATTAATGAAAAAGACAGTTTTCAACAAGCGCACGCCCTTGCACTTCAAGCAATTTCAGCGCAAGGGCTACTCACTTTTCGCCTGCCTGGGACGTGAGGTGCTCATCGGCACACTGAGCGTAGCCACCTTGACCTACGCCAAGGCCGACGGCATCAGCACGGAGCCACAACGCCCCGACACGCTCAGCTCGCAACGAGAAGTGAAACTGGAGGAGGTCTGCGTGACAGGCTCCCGTGCGCCGCTGACCAGGAGTCAGCAAGCAAGGATGGTAACTGTGCTGGACCGTGCCGACATACAGGCCGCGCCAGTGCAAAGTATTAACGATTTGCTGAAGATGGCCGTAGGCGTAGACGTGAGGCAGCGCGGTCCCATTGGGGCGCAGACCGACATCAGCGTACGCGGCGGCAACTACGAGCAAATCACGATTCTGCTCAACGGCATCAGCATCTGCGATCCGCAGACCGGGCACAATGCGTTCGACTTTCCTGTCGACATTTGCGACATCGAACGCATAGAAGTGCTCGAAGGCCCGGCAGGCCGCGTCTACGGAACGTCGTCCCTCCTGGGAGCCATCAACATCGTCACCCGCAACTCTTCTTCCTCTCTGCAAGCGCACGCTGAAGGCGGCAGCTATGGCTATGCCAGTGTCGGCGGAAGGGTGGCACTGGCCTCGGCGGTGAGCAACAGCCTGTCGGCGGGATTCACCCGCAGCGACGGCTATAGCCGCAACAGCAAAGGGCATCTGAACGCCGACTATCAGGGCTGGCGCGCCTTCTATCAGGGCCACTATGACGACGAGACGTTTGCCGTCAACTGGCACGCGGGAGTGAGTTGCCGCGATTTTGGCTCCAACACATTCTACGGAGCAAAATGGGACGACCAGTTTGAACACACGCTGAAAACATTCACTGCCCTCCAGGCCGAGAACAAACACGGGCGCCTGCACATCAAGCCATCGGTCTACTGGAACCGGAATCACGACCGGTTTGAGCTGTTCCGAGGCAATGCCGAGGCCTATCCGTTCAACTATCACCGCACTGATGTCTTCGGAGCCAACCTGAACAGCTACTGCGACTGGCTGCTCGGGCGGACGGCCTTCGGCGCCGAACTGCGCAACGAAGACCTCATCAGCGGCAATCTGGGAGAACCGCTGAACAAGAAGCGCAGCATCAGCGGAACCAGTCGCCAATATGAATACGGGCTGAACCGCACCAACGTCAGCTTCATGCTCGAGCACAACATTCTTCTCGAGCGCTTCACTTTGTCGGCCGGACTGGTGGCGGTGAAGAATTCCTGGAACGAAATGAACATGCGCGTCTATCCCGGAGCCGACGCCAGCTACCGCATTGGTGAGCACTGGAAGATTTATGCCTCATACAACACCTCCCTGCGACTGCCATCGGTCACCGAACTGTACTACTCAGTAGGCGGTCATCAGGCCGACAAGCATCTCAAGCCCGAGGAACTTTCTGCCGTGGAGGCGGGGCTGAAGGCACAATATCCCGGCGTCATGGCCAGCGTCAGCGTTTATCACAACCACTGCAAGAACATCATCGACTGGATTCGCGACACCACGAAAGGGCCTGACGCCCCATGGCAGTCGGTAAACTTCACCAAGGTCAATGCCACAGGCTGCGAGGTGAACACCAACTTCAACCTGGCGCTTTTGATGCCTGGCCAAAGCCTGCTGAAACAACTGGACGTGGCCTATAGCTACATCAGCCAGGACAAAATGGAGAAGGAAGGAATACAGAGCCAGTTCACACTGGAATACCTGCGACATAAATTCGTGGCCAAACTGGGCATGAACGTCTGGAAGAACCTGAATATGAGCATTCACTACAGGCTGCAAGACCGAACGGGAAGCTACACCGACAGCCAGGGCCAGGTGAAAGACTACGAGCCCTACAGCGTGGTCGACGCGCGGCTTTCCTACGACATGCCCCGCTACAGCTTCTACGCAGAGGCCAACAACCTGCTGAACAAAACCTACGTAGACTTCGGACATATTCCTCAACCCGGAATATGGATCATGGCTGGAGCCAGCCTGAACATCAATCTATAAAGACAGCGAACGGCCATCCCTCAGCGGGGATGGCCGTTCGGCCTATTTCTTCAACTTAAAGGAATTCTCTATGCTTGCAATCTCTTCGCCGAAGTGGCGGTCGGTCTTCATGCGCTGCTCCACCTGAGTGCAACTGTGGATGACCGTGCTGTGGTCGCGGCCTCCGACCAGCTTGCCTATTCGCGAAGCGGTCATCTTGGTGTATTTCTGCGCCAGATACATTGACACCTGGCGGGCCACCACATATTCATGCTTGCGGCTGCGGCTCGACACGGCCGATGCTGACACATTGAAATGGTTGCACACCGTCTCCACTATGTCGTCAATCGTCAGCGGCTTATCGTCTACCTTCACGGCACGCTGGATGACTCGCTCGGCCAATCGCATGTCAATGTTGCAATTGTAGACCACGGAATAGGCCATGAGCGAATTGACCACTCCTTCCAGATCGCGCACGCTCCCGTTGGCCGTCTCGGCAATGAACTGCACCACATCACGCGGAATCTTGAGTCCGTCGCGCTTGATCTTGCTCTCCAGAATGTCAACACACAACTGCACATTGGGCTTCTCCAACTCGGCTATCAGCCCACAAGCAAAGCGGGTGAGCAGCCTCTCGGGCATATCCTGCAAATCCACCGGCGGGCGGTCGCTGGCCAGGATGATGCGCTTGCCATTGCGGAAGAGATGGTTGAAGATGTGGAAGAACGTGTCGAGCGTACCCTTACCTGTCCACTCCTGAACGTCATCGACAATCAGCACGTCAATCGTCTGATAGAAATTAATGAAATCAATCGACGTATTGTTGCGCGTGGAGTTCATATATTGCACCTGAAACAGGCGGGCACTGATATAGAGCACGCGCTTCTCGGGATAGAGCTCCTTGATTCTCACGCCGATGGCATTGATGAGATGCGTCTTGCCACATCCCGACGGCCCATAGATAAACATCGGGTTGAACGACGTCTTGCCCGGATGCTCGGCTATCGACAAGCCTACCGAACGAGGGAGCTTGTTGCTGTCGCCTTCAATGAAGTTGCCGAAAGTGAGATGCGGATTGAGCTGGGAATCTATCTGCTGTGGCTGAACGGCATCAAGAACCGTGGGCGACTGGTTGGCCCGCGTCTTGGGGTGCTGCGCGTCAATATTGGCCACGGGCTCCGACTGCAGGTCCTGCGTCAGTCCATGAGCCTTGTCCGTGAGCACCCGATACTCCAGGCCCACACCCTTGCCGAAGGTACGCGAAAGCACAGCGCTCAGCAGTTCCAAATAGTTCTCCTCCAGATACTCGTATGCGAACATACTGGGCACCTGTAGCCGCAAGGTGTGGGTCTTATCGTTGTAAGACTCCAGCACAATCGACTTGAACCATGTGTTAAACTGCTGCTCTGTGACGTTGTCTTTAATGAGCAAAAGACTCTGATCCCAGAGTTGCGAGGGATTTGCTTTCATTACCTTATTAAATATAAATAAGCCGTCAGGATTTTAGTCCATAGGTTTTTGTGAGTGCAAATTTCGTAAACTTTTTCGAAACACACAAATCTTTCTTTTTATTATTTTTTATACTTCCTTCGTAAAACGCTATATAATGGAACTTTAAGACCGTATAGTGCCAAACATTTGTAAAAAGATATTTGCAAATTAGGAAGTGTTTGTCTTTCAACGGCTTAAGGAAAAAGAACGAATGATGTTCACCAAGAGCGTTCAAGTAGGATGGCGCACGTTAAAAGTCATAAATATGAGCACTTTGCAAACGAAGAATCAAGTGGGGCACAGAAGGGCAGCTATTTAGACAAAATATAATTTGCACGCTCTCTTGCCTTTTGCCTGCCAATCACGATGAATGCATTAGGCAGACACTAAGTCCGCCACTCATTTTACAAGGTAATACTCCCCGCTCACCGGCTTCACTCACCTTCCCGACTGACCGACTGAGCGCGGCAAAATAATTCTGAAAAATCTTTACAGACGCCACCGCCGCCGGCAGACCTCTCCGAGAAAGCGCCTTGCTCACTCATCGTAAGTGGCGTGCTTACGAGGCGTGAGTGGCGTGCTTACTACCCGTAAGTGGCGTTCTTACTACAATCATTGATTTTCAGCACTTTACGAGCGGGGAAAATTCGTTGTGAAAAAT
>CAMOPD010000015.1 GCA_946622085.1 uncultured Prevotellaceae bacterium
CGCAGCAGAGCAATGCCGTCAGACGGGCGTCATGGCGCTACTCCTCTTCTTCCCACGTAATCAGTTCCCTGTCGAGCGGAATGGAATAGCGCAGGCCGCGCTCACCCGTTATGATGTAGTTGTTGGCCAGATGCTCATCAAACTTCTCCACAAACGCCTTTCTTATGCGCGCTATATTCTCGTTGAGCGCATTCCCCAGGGGGTTGGTCACCTTGGTTATGGTCAGGTTGAGCCGCGACTCGTCGGTATGGGGGCGCAGCTGCCGGTAGATGTTGAGCAACTCCTTGTAATAGTCCTGCATGTGCTTGCAGACAATCCCCTCGGGATAGCGCAGGAAGAGGAAATAGACGGCCTTGGGCAACGCCGCCATCTCTATCTCCATGTCGTTGTAGTCGGGAAGCCAGATGCGATAGTCAGGCGTGATGACCATGCGCGAGAGCGGTTCCTGCTTGTCGATGAACTCATGGATGGCCATCAGCGAAACGCCCTCGAGCCTGAGCCTCTGAACGGCGATGCGGAGCTCGCGCAGCACCTTTTCCGTCTCGAAGAGACTCTGCTCCTCGGCCCGTTGCTCTTCCGTTTTCTCTATGACGGCACTGCCGGCAGGCTCGTCCGTGCTTGCATCTTCCTCCCGTCCGAAGCGCCTGAGCAGCCTGCCCAGCAGCCGCCCCTTGCCACTCCTCGCCGCGGGCTCTGGCCGCACCTGCCGCGTCTCTTCCGGCAGCCTGCAGCCCATGGCCTCCGGCGGGGCCGACAGCCTGGCCGACGACTCCTCGCGAGACATGCGCAGCGTGGCATTCATCTTCACAGGCCCACATGCCGACGGCTGTCCATGGCCCCGGCCACGAAGCATCACCCCACGGCAGCCCTCCAGCTCGGCCGCCATCTGCTCCACCAGCCTTTCGAGTGCTTCCGGCTGGGCGAAGTCGATGCCGGCCAGCGGCAGCTGCAACAACCAGGTAGTGCCTCCACATCCTTCCTGCTCTGCCCCGAAGACGAACGACGGCCCGAGGCCCCGCCGCACCGCGTCGTCGGAGATGTATCTGGCGAGGGCGCTGCTTTGCACCTCCGTCCCGCAGAGCAGTTTAGCCGACAGGTAAGGCGCATAGTACCTCACCCTGGCCTCCACATCCTCCTCCTTCAGCAAGAAGGGCAGATAGTAGAAATCAAAGCCCCTGCGGGCGAACAAGAGTTTCAAGTCATCATAGTAGCAGCGGATGAAGTCATTCACACGCTGGTCATAGCCCCGCTCGATGTAGAACACCTGATTGTAGCCGGGGCGAAAGGGTAAATCCCTGAAAAGAATATCGTTTGCAGCCATAGTCTTCGTTCTGTTTTCTAAAAGCCGGCAAGCCTGTCTTTGCCGGCATGTTTTAATATACTGTGATCAGATTGCGCATCATCGAAGCAGCCTGACGGGGACCACCGTCTTGGGCACAGAGGGATTGCACCCCTTGCTCCTGCTGCGCCAAACAACAACAAGACTGGGAAAAACACTTCGTCCCCCCATATTCGAGAACTACAGAATCCCGGACTTATTGTCCTCCGACGATGCAAATATACGACATTTTCACCGCCAATCCAAGAAAACACCTTCTGCAAGACTTGCAAACATGATGCTCATCAATTGGGATCAACCGGCTGAATGATGACATTCATTTTGTGAATTATTTTTACAAAACCGGGAAAGAGCCGGTCGCTCTCCTCAAGTAAGCACGCCACTCACGATGAGTAAATGGCGTGCTTACGAGGCGTGAGTGGCGTGCTTACTCATCGTAAGTGGCGTTCTTACTACCCGATATTGATTTTCAGCACTTTACAGAAGCGTTAAGCGAAGGCCGAAAAAGTTGTGAATTATTTTTACAAAATGCAAGCGTTTCCTCAGGTCGTTCAGTCTGCTCATATAGGGAAGCGCCGTGGTGCTTATGCTGCCAGGCATTAATGTCATGAAGCATATTTACCGCGCACCAATGGAAATGATGAAGCCCCCCAAACATGAAAGGAAGGGCCAAGGTGAATACTAATAAAGCCTAAAAAGTGGGCTCGGAGGGGGTGTTTTTGGAAATCATTATCTAATTTTGAGGCTCAAAACAAACGTTGCAATGAAAACCATCATCCTGGATTTCGACGGCACGTTGGCCGACACGCGCCGGTGCATCGTGGCCACCATGGCGGCTACACTTAGCACCCTGGGGCTGCCGCCAGCGAGCGAGGCCGACGTGGGGCGGGTGATCGGGCTGCCCCTGATCGACAACTTCCGGCTGGGCGCCCACATAGCCGACGAGGCCACGCTGGAGGCATGCGTGGAGACATACCGGCGGCTGTTCGACGACATCTGCCGCGACACGGTGACGCTCTTCGACGGCGTGGAGCCAACGCTGCGGAGGCTCCGCGAGAGGGGGCTCTCACTCTGCGTGGCCTCCAGCCGGGGGCGCGAGTCGCTGCTCATGCTGCTCGGCATGCTGGGCATTGGGGGGCTCATGGATCACGTGGCGGGCGACGAGGACGTGGCCCGCAAGAAGCCTGCTCCCGACATGGTGATCGGGCTGCTGCAGCGCTGCGGCACGGCGCCCGAGGAGGCGCTGGTGGTGGGCGACACGACGTTCGACGTGGCCATGGGGCAGGCCGCAGGATGCCCTACGTGCGGCGTCACCTATGGCAACCATAGCCGCGCTCAGCTGGCGGGCCAGCACGCCGACTACTTGATTGACAGCTTTGCCGAGCTCCTGACGGTGGGCGACTGCGGCAGGCACTGACGACGGCAAACATCTCTCTATCAGAAAAAAAGGAATAGACATGATCAGCAAAAACCAGATAAAACTCATACGCTCGCTGGAACAGAAGAAAAACCGGCTGCGCGAGGGGCTCTTCGTGGCTGAGGGGCCGAAGGTGGTGGGCGACCTGCTGGCGCGCTACCGCCCCAAAATGGTGGTGGCCACCGAGGAATGGCTGACCCGCGAGGGGCGCGGCGTGGCTTGCGAGACGACGGCCGTGAGCGATGACGAGCTGCGCCGAGTGAGCTTCTTGCAGCACCCGCAGCAGGTGCTGGCGCTCTTCGACATGCCCGCAACGGGCGCAGCGGGGCCCGACGCGGCACTGGTCGACGGGCAGGCGCTGACCGACGGGCTGGCGCTGATGCTCGACGGCGTGCAGGACCCGGGCAACCTGGGCACCATCATCCGCATTGCCGACTGGTTTGGCGTGGAGAACGTGGTGTGCAGCGCCGACACGGCCGACTGCTACAACCCCAAGGTGGTGCAGGCCACGATGGGGAGCCTCGCGCGCGTGAACATTCTTTATATTGAGCTGACCGAGATGCTCGACCGCCTGCCGGCGGGCACGCCTGTCTACGGCACTTTCCTCGATGGCGCCGACATCTACTCGCAGAATCTTTCGGCCGGCGGGCTCATCGTCATGGGCAACGAGGGCCGCGGCATCAGCCGCGCAGTGGCCAGCCGCATCAACCGGCGGCTACTCATTCCCAACTACCCACCGGGCAGGCCCACGGCCGACAGTCTGAACGTGGCCATTGCTACAGCCATCGTCTGTGCGGAGTTCCGGCGGCGGGGGGCTGCGCGCCCCTAAGCGGGATGTCTCGGCGGGGGTGAAACCATGCTACGACGCCCCCTGAAAGGCGAGAAAATGGGGGAAAATGAACTTTTCGGAAAAAAAGTGTAGAAAAAATTTGGTGGTTACGAATAAAACCCATACCTTTGCACTCGCAATTCAGAAATAACACTGATTGCACCAACAAAAAGATGCGCTTGTAGCTCAGTTGGTAGAGCACCTGACTCTTAATCAGGGTGTCCAGGGTTCGACCCCCTGCAGGCGTACAGCAAAAAGGAGTTGCTTCGGCAACTCCTTTTTTTGTTCCATGAAGTTCAAGGAGTTTTATTCAGGGAGTTTCGGGGAGTTTCAGAGGAGCTCCCCCTCCCCCAACGGCTGTCAAGGCGGTAGCAGGTTCCTGCACCTCGATGGCAGGCGTCGCTGGCAGGCGTCACTCGGTTCTGATCAGCCTCAGATAGTCGTCGTAGGGGATGTAGCGCCCTCCCATGCTGCGCAGGTGGGGCGTCTCCAGCTGGCAGTCGATGAGCACTCCGCCGTTGGCCTCCATCACCCGGGCAAGATGGATGAGGGCCAACTTGCTGGCGCTGGGAACGAGCGAGAACATGCTCTCGCCGAAGAAGCACCGCCCGATGGTCACTCCATAGAGGCCGCCCACCAGGCGCGAGCCTGCCCACACTTCCACGCTGGCGGCAAAGCCCTGATGGTGAAGCCGCTCGTAGGCTTCGGTCATCTGCGGGCCGAGCCACGCGCCCTCTTCGTGGAGGCGGAGGCGGCCGCACTGGCCGATGACGCCATGGAAATCTTCGTTGATGCTGAGCCGATAGGGCTGCTTGCGGATGAGCGTGCGCATGCTGTGGGAGACGTGGATCTCTGACGGAAAGATGACGAAGCGCTCATGCGGACAATACCAGTGAAGCTCGTCGAAATGGCGGAACGACGTCCAGGGGAAGATGCCATGGCTATAGGCCAGCAACAGGCGGTCGACGGAGAGGTCGCCTCCTACGGCCAGCAGCCCGTCGGCATCGGCCAGACGGGGGTCGGGGAACACCAGTTCGTGGGTCAGTCGGAACACCATAGCTCAGAGCATCACCAGTTGGTCGGCGGCAATGCCCATATGGGCCTCTCCGCCGTTGATCAGTTTGCCAAACAAGAGCTCGCGCATGAGCAGGGGCTTCAGCTGCGAGGCAATGACGCGATCCATCTGGCGCGCTCCATATTCGCGGGTGAATGCCTGGCTGAGCAGTCGGGCGAAGACGCCCGGGTCGAGGCGCATGGTGACGTTTCTCGCGGCGAGCTTCCCGGCCAGTTCGTCGAGTTTCTTCTGCAGGATGAGCGAAGCCATCTGTTCGTCCATGTCGTGGAAGACCACGATGCTGCTCAGCCGGTTGATGAACTCGGGCTTGAAGGTCTTCTTGGCCTGCGCCAGCATGGCCTGTCCTCGGCTCACCTTGGTGTTGAATCCCACGTTGGCCTGCGACGCATATTGGGCGCCGGCATTGGAAGTCATGATGAGAATCACGTTGCGGAAATCGGCCTTGCGCCCTTTGTTGTCGGTCAGCCGCGCATAGTCCATCACCTGCAGCAGGATGTTGTAGATGTCGTGATGGGCCTTCTCGATCTCGTCGAGGAGCAGCACGCAGTGGGGGGTCTTGCGGATGGCGTCGGTGAGCAGGCCGCCGTCCTCGTAGCCCACGTATCCGGCGGGCGATCCGATGAGCTTGGCCACGGTGTGCTTTTCGGTGTATTCGCTCATGTCGAAGCGCACCAGGGGGATGGCCAACTCGCGGGAGAGCACCTTGGCCACTTCGGTCTTGCCCACTCCCGTGGGCCCCACGAAGAGCAGGCTGGCCAGGGGCTTGTCGCTGTCGAGCAGCCCCGCCTTCGACATCTGCACGGCCTGCACCACTTGGGCCACGGCCTCGTCCTGCCCATAGATTTCCGACTTGATGCGTTTTTCGAGCGAGGCCAGGCGCTCCACGTCGTCGTCGCCGTCGGCCATGGCCTCCACCTTGCAGGTGCGGGCCAGCACGTCGGCAATGAGTTTCCGGTCTACGCGCTGGGGGTCGGCTCCCTCCTGGGGATGGTTTTCGCGCCATGCTCCGGCTTCGTCGATGAGGTCGATGGCCTTGTCGGGCAGGAAGCGGTCGTTCACATATTTTGCGCTGGCCGTCACGGCAAACTCGATGGCATCGTCGTCATACACTATGCCATGGAAAGACTCGTAGCCCGCCTTCAGGCCTTTCAGAATGTCGATGGCCTCGGCCACCGAAGGCTCGGCAATATCTATTTGCTGGAAGCGGCGCACGAGCCCCTTGCTCCGCGAGAAGAATCGATTGAACTCATCGTAAGTGGTTGACCCGATGAAGCGTATGCTGCCCTGCTCAAGATAAGGCTTGAGCATGTTCGACGCGTCCATGGAGCTCTCGCCCACGGCTCCGGCCCCCACAAGATTGTGTATCTCGTCAATATAGACGATGGCGTTGCCCTCGTGCATGATGCCCGTCATCACCTCCTGGATGCGCTTCTCGAAGTCGCCCCGGAACTGGGTGCCCGAAAGCATAGTGCCCAGTTCGAGCTGATAGATGCGGCATGCCTGCAGCCGTGGCGGCACCCGCCCTTCTACTATGCGGCGTGCCAGTCCGTAGACCAGAGCCGTCTTGCCCACGCCGGGCTCGCCGACATGCAACGGATTGTTTTTCTCCTTGCGGCAGAGCACCTGGATGGTGCGCTCCAGTTCAGCCTCACGCCCGATGAGCACGTTGCGGCCCTCGAGATGGTCGTTGATGCAGGTGACGAGTTTTCGCCACGGCTCTTTCCGGCTGCCCCCGTCGGCAGCTTCGTCCATGAGGCCGTCATGGCTTGGGGCCAGTTCCTCGTAGCGCCCTATCAGGTCGCTCATGAACTCCTGCTCATTGTCGCCCAGTTCCCTGTGCAGCAAGTAGGAAGCCAGCGACTCCTGCAGACGCAGCAGCCCTCTCACCAGATGGGGCACGTCGAGAGCCTCGGCGCTGGAAAACTCCACCGACTGATAGGCACTCTGGAAGACCTGGGCCAACTGCACCGACATCTCCAGCTCCTCCTCGGCTCCTTCGGGCAGTTGGTCGAGGCCGGAAAGATAGGCTGAAAGTTCACGGTTCATCTCCTCGATATCAGCCCCATAGTATTCCAAGGAATAAACAAACTCCTGCTGGGCCAAGAGGGCAGCCAGCAGATGTTCGGGCACAACGAATTCGTGCCGATGTTGTCGGCAGATGCCCAGCATGCGCTCATAGACGGCATGCGCCTGTTGCGTGTAGTGAATGTCCATGATGACGGTGTTTCGGTGATTTCAGGCTTACTCCGGTTCGCAAGTAAGCCGCAGTGGAAAGCCCGCATCACGAGCCATGCGGGTGGCTTTGTTCACTTTTGAGGAGGCAATGTCGTAGCTATAGACGCCCACGACGGCCTTGTCGCCATGATGCACCTGCATCATGAGCGCCTCGGCTTCGGCCTCCGACTTGTGGAATACGGTTTTCAAAACGAGCACGACAAACTCCATCGTGGTGAAGTCGTCGTTATAGATGGTCACTTTGTATCGGCGCGGCTCACGCAGGTCGGTGCGCTGCCGTTCCTTGATGCCTGACTGTTCCTGGGGCATTGCGATGCGGGGGATAAAAAAAACGAAAAAGTGATGCCTCACGATGACAGTGCTGCGGGCTTGTGCACGCCGGATGACCGAGCACCCGTGCACGCCTGGCACCATCTCCCCAAGGCATCACTTCCTTCTCAATGACGTTATTGCATGGGCATGCCCATCTGTTGCTGCTGTTCCAAGAGCTTCTGCTGCTCCTTGGCAGCCTTCTTGGCCTTCTTCTGCTGCTTCTTGGCCTTGTTCTCGGCCTTCTTCTGCTTCTTCTCGGCCTTCTTCTGAGCCTTGTCGGCAGCCTCCTGGGCGTCGCGGCGCTGGCACTCCGAGCAGAGAGACTTGCCGTCGCGCTTGGCGTCCTTCTCGTTCACCTGGGCGGTGAGGCCACAGCCCTTCAGCTCCTTGCATTTCTTACTCGTGTGGTATACGCCCGATCCATTACCACAGATAATCACTTTCTTTGCCTGGGCATCGCCCAAGTTGAACCAGCAGGCTACTACTGCCAGCAACATCAGTGTAAACAGATTTCTTTTCATTTCCTGATTCAATTTGTTGTTAAAGTTATTAGTTTTAAGAACGATCATCGCGTTTCATGCGAAAATTCGCTACAAAGATAACCATTTTTCTGAAATAATCGTTACTTTTGCGTTAAGAATATGAAAACAAATATTGAGAAATACTTCATCTTTGTTCCTTCTTTCCTCTTGGCCATGGCCGTTCTTTTGCTTGTATGGAAAGTGGAACGAGGCCGGCAGTTGCAAGCCATGCGCCAACTGACAGCCTTTGCCGACCGCCACTACTACGCGCTTTGGACCGCCGACAGCACCAGGATATGCATCACCAAGACCCGCGAAGAGGCCTTCAGGCTGATAGAAACCGACTCGGCACGACTCGCCGAGGAGCTGTTGCTGGCGCGCGAAGAGCAGGCCGACCTGCACTACTATCTCCACTCCCACGGGGTGCAAGACGAGGGTTTCGACATGATTGCTGCCTACAGCCAGAAGATGGATGCCCGCGTAGACTCCCTGGCATTCGTAGGCCTGGCAACCGACTCTATTCGTCGTGGAGCGAAATTCCGCATCAGCCACGAAGTGAGCTACTTAAGCAGCAAGAAGCCCCCATTGCCGGCCAACGTGAGGGCCGACTCCACCGGCATTTACACCGGCGAGATGGACAAGCGACGACGCGCTCACGGACACGGCCGGCATGAGCAGCCTTCGGGAGCCTACTACGAAGGACAATGGAAGGACGGACTGCGCCACGGATTCGGATTTGCCATCGCTCCGGGGCAGCCCCTGCAAGCCGGAGAATGGGAGAACGGCGTGTTCAAAGGCGAACGCGTGAACTATCACTCCGACCGCATCTACGGCATCGACATTTCCAAGTATCAGCACATTCGAGGGAAAAAGAAATACCCCATCTACTGGAACAGGCTGCGCATTTCCCACTTAGGAACGCTCAGCAAGAAAAACGTCAGCGGGGTGGTTGACTACCCCGTTTCCTTCGCCTTCATCAAGTCTACCGAGGGCAGCAGCGTGAAGAATCCCTACTATGCGGCCGACTACCGCGCGGCCCGCCGACGGGGCATCCCCGTGGGCACCTACCACTTCTTCTCCGTCAAGTCTACTGCCACATCGCAGGCACACTATTTCATCAGCAACACCTATTTCCACAGCGGCGACCTGCCACCCGTGCTCGACGTGGAGCCCACCCGCAGGCAGATAGAAGACATGGGCGGAGCCACTGAGCTCTTCAAGCGCATACGCACTTGGATGAACATTGTGGAACAGCGCGCTGGCGTGAAGCCCATCCTCTACGTCAACCAGTCATTTGTCAACCGCTATCTGTCGCAGGCTCCCGACATCAAGCGCAACTATAGGGTGTGGATTGCACGCTACGGCGAATACAAGCCCGACGTGAAGCTGGCCTTCTGGCAGCTCTGCCCCGACGGGCGCGTCAGCGGCATCACCGGAGAAGTAGACATCAACGTGTTCAACGGCTACCGCGACAAATTCGAGGAATTCCTGCAGAACAACTGCATCAAGTAACTCCCAAGCCAAGCCCTGCAAAAAGAGTCCGAAGAAGGGATCACCGGGCAATGCAGGCCAGCACTGCTGGACGATGCAGCCCGGGACCATGCAAAAGAACGGAAGAAACGGGCGGAGAAATCACATCTCGCCCCCCTCACCCGAAAACACCACCACCACCTCCCTACAAACCGGAATCAGCCCCCGGATGACAACACAATTAATCTGTGAATTATTTTTACAAAACGAGGTAACGGCCGTCCGCTCCCGTTGAGTAAGCACGCCACTCACGATGAGTAAATGGCGTGCTTACGAGGCGTGAGTGGCGTTCTTACTACCCGTAAGTGGCGTCCTTACTACCCGACATTGATTTTCAGCACTTTACGGAAGGGCTTTGCGAGGGCAGAAAAAGTTGTGAAATTATTTTACAAAGCACCTATGCCTCGTGGGGTTGTTTAGTATGTTCCTGTAGGGACGCGCCTGCAATCAAAGAAAACCGTGGGATTGCTTCTGTTGACAGGCATTTATATCATGCAGCATCTTTACCGCCATCCAATAAGAAGAAAGTGGGCTGATTCTTTGTTATGACCCCATTTTTGATTATCTTTGCGAAATGTAACAGAAGACATTCTAACCAACACAAAAAACATCCAAAACACTTTCTGATTTATCATGATGATCTCAAGAAGAATGATGATTGCAGCCTGCGCCCTGCTGAGCATGGCAGCACAGGCACAAGACCTGAGACTGAACGAACTGGAGTATTTCGAACGACAGGGAGTCAACGTGCTGGTGTTCAGCAACAGCTTCAACGGTGGTTTCAACGACGAGAAAAACTCGGGCATTGAAATCATCCACCACGGCGTGCGCACGGTGCAGGGTGGAGCCGTGAGGCTGAACAACACGCCCGAACAGTGGGACCTGGTGCCCACGATGACGAGCCGCCACGTGGACCGCGACAACCAGTCCATCGAGGTGGGCATGCGCTATGACGACTACGACTTCGACAGCCGCGTGGTGGTGACGGCCCGGGGCAAGGCGGTCGAGATTGCCGTGTGGCTTGACAAGCCCGTGCCCGAGAGCCTGGCCGGCGAGGCAGGCTTCAACCTGGAGTTCCTGCCCTCGCAATACTGGCTGAAGACGTTCAGCATGGACGGACGGCTCGGCCGGCTGCCCCGCTATGCGACGAGCGAGACCACCACGCGCCCCAATGCCGAGAAGCCACGGCAGTTTAAGGGTTTCAAGACCTACGACGACCGCGGCACCAACCGCTTTGTAGACCCGCTGCCCATAGAGCGGGGCCACACGCTGCTCATGGCCACCGATGCGCCCGAGAGGCTCATCAAGGTGAGCAGCACCGACGCCGAGCTGATGCTCTACGACGGGCGCATGCTGGCCCAGAACGGATGGTATGTGGTGAGAAGCGTGCTGCCCAAGGGGAAGACCGGGAAGGTGGTTTCGTGGACGGTGGAGCCCCATGCCATTGACAACTGGATACGCGAGCCGAACATCGGTTTTTCGCAGGTGGGCTACATGCCACATCAGCCCAAGGTGGCCGTGATAGAACTTGACAAGAACGACACGCCGCAAGCCACCGCCAGGCTGATGCGCATAGGCAACGACGGGAAGGCCACCGAGGCCTTCTCGGGCAACATCAGGCAATGGGGACCTTACTTTAAATATAATTATGTGAAGTTTGACTTCTCATCCGTCAGCCAACCGGGCATCTACTATATAGAATATGGAAAGACGCGCACGAACGACTTCCTCATCGACGAGCACGTGTACGACAAGATAACCGATGCCACCACCGACGTGTGGATTCCCATCCACATGAACCACATGTACGTGAACGAAGGCTACCGCACGTGGCACGGCGAACCTTTCAAGGAGGGCTATCTGCAAGCGCCGCCAAGCGACCACTTCGACCTGCACTCACAAGGTGCTACCACCGACACACGCTACAAGCCGCTGGAGCTGATACCGGGACTGAACATCGGCGGATTCTTCGATGCGGGCGACTTCGACATCGAGACGGGCTCCAACATCAACGTGGTGCAGAATTTCATACGCACGTGGCAGCTCTTCAAGCCTCAGCGCGACGAGACGTTCGTCAGCCAGAAGCAGCGCTACGTAGACCTGCACAGGCCCGACGGAGTGGCCGACATTCTGCAGTTCATTGAGCACGGCACGCTCAACCTCGTGGCCCAGGCCGAGCAGATAGGACACATGGCCTCTACCCTCTCCAACTCCGTGCTCGACAACTACCACCACCTGGGCGACGCCGCCAGCATCACCGACGGGCTGCACTATGACCCGAGCCTGAAACCCTATGAGGTGTCGGCCGACGGCAAGCGCAGCGGCACACCCGACGACATGTGGGCCTTCACCACCCGCAATGCCGCCCTCGACCTGCGCGCTGCCACCATGTTTGCCGCCGCCAGCCGGGCTTTGACGGGATATAACGACGACCTGGCACAACGGGCTCTCAAGCAGTCGAAACGACTCATGCAGGAGGCGGGCGAACTGATGAAGCAACGCGCCGCGAAAGGCAACGCCCAAGCCGAAGCCGACTTCAGCTGGCTCGACGGCATGGACGGCAGCCAGCCGGCGCGCTCCATGGACAAGAAACGCCAGAAGTTGGTGGAAAGGAGCAGGAAAAACCGCAACCTGCTGGGCGACATGAACACCAACCTGCAACTCTACGGAGCCACCAGGGAGAAACAGTATCTGGAAAACTTCAGCAAGCAGATATGGGATGCCCTCGACCTGAATCTTGCCATGAACATACAGACGGCACTCGACGCACTGCCCGAAATGGACGAGAACTATCGGCAAAGACTGCGCCCCTACGTGGCACAATACAAGGCCTATATAGAGAACTTCGACAGGCAGAACCCCTACGGAGTGCCCATCGGACTGGGCAACTGGGCAGGCGTGAACGCCGTGCTGAACTTCGGCATTGCCGTCTGCTATGCCCACATGTATTTCCCCGACATCATCTCAAAGGACATGATCTACAGGGCCGCCGACTGGCTCTTCGGCTGCCATCCCTACCACAACTATTCGTTTGTGGCGGCCGTAGGAGCAGCCCGCCCCAAGCAGGTGTTCTATGGCAACAACCGCGCCGACTTCTCGTTCATTCCCGGCAACGTGGCTCCCGGACTGCTCTTCCGCAAGCCCGACCACTTTGAGAACTTCGACGACTGGCCCTTCCTCTGGGGGCAGAACGAGGGCACCATTGCCGGAAACACACAATACGTGATATTCGGCTCGGCTTTCAAGCAACTTGTTAGACAACAATAGAGCAAAGAAAAAGGGACTGACAAGCCCCCACCCTGCAGTTTTTCCCAAAAAAAGATGAATGTTTTCGGAAAAAGGTGAGATTGTTTGGTGGAAATTGTTTACCTTTGGCGGGTAATCAAGCAAGACAAGATTTCACTAAATTGAAATAACAAATAAACAGGTAAACAAGTAGCTATGAAAACCATTACGAGTTTTGAAGAACTGATAGAGCATCTCCGCCAGCGCGGCGACCGCAAGCGCGTTGCCGTGGTTTGGGGAGAAGATGAGTCGAGCCAAGAAGCCGTTTTGAGCGCGCTTGACGAGGGTTTCATCGATGCCATTTTTGTTGGCTGCCGCGAGGCCGTTGAGCGCAACGAGGCGCTGATGGCCCACAAGGAGCACGTGACGATAGTCGATACCGACGACCGCGACGAGGCTGCCCGCATGGCCGTGGCCATGGTGCGCGATGGCAGGGCCGACATTCTGATGAAGGGCCTCATCAACACCGACAACTTGCTCCACGCCGTGCTCAACAAGGAGACGGGCATTCTGCCCAAAGGCCAGATTCTGACCCACATCACGGTGGCCAAGATTCCCACCTACCACAAGATGCTGGTGTTTGGCGACGCGGCCGTCATACCCTATCCCTCTCAGGCACAACGCATGGAACAAGTGCGCAAGGCCATTTACATCTGCCACTCGCTGGGCATCGAAGAACCACGGCTCTCGCTCATCCACTGCTCAGAGAAAGTGAACGAGAAGTTCTTCCCCCATACCGTGGGCTATCTCGACATCATCGAAGCTGCCCGCAACGGAGAGTTTGGGCGTTGCATCGTCGACGGGCCGCTCGACGTGAAGGTGTCATGCTGCAAGGAAAGTGCCGTGACAAAGGGCATCGACAGTCCGGTAGCGGGCGAGACCGACGCGATGATTTTCCCCGACATCGAGGCCGCCAACGTGTTCTACAAAACCATCACCTTCTTCTGCAAGGCAGGCACGGCAGGCATCCTTCAGGGAGCACTCTCGCCGGTGGTGCTGCCTTCGCGTAGCGACAGCAAGGAGTCGAAACTCTACAGCCTGGCCATCGCTTCGTTGTAGGAGACGAGAAAAAGGGAGACAAAAAAAAAGGAGATTTGCCTGCATCACTCAAGGCAAATCTCCTTTTTGTATATTCAACCTCCAGAAGTCAGACCTGCGTCAACGGGGATTGTTCTCTTCAAAGATGGCCATTCGCTCTTCCAGCTGCTCGTACTGATGGTCTTTAATGAACGATGTGCACACGCGCAACCCTTCCTGATGGCTGCCAGTGGTGATGAGGCAAATGGCACTCACGCCGTAGTACATCAGTTCGTGGGCCAGCTTGCCACTCGTCATGCCAGGATAGCCAATGGTGAAATAGAATCCGTCGGCAATGGGCTCGTCAAGGTCTTTGTCGTAGACAATATAGAACTTGTGGCGGCAGAATATTTCCTTCAGTTTGTGGGCACGGTCGCCGTAAGTCTTGATTTCGCTACGGAAGTCGAAGGTGCCGTCGGCGGCAGCCTTCAACATGGCGGCCATGGCATACTGGGCACTGTGGCTTGTTCCCGACGAAAGCGCATAGAGCATGCGGGTGGAGAACACCAGACCGAAGGGCAGCCCTTCGTAGCGGTCGGCCAGAGCCTGATAGTGGCGATGGAAGAGTTTATCGCTGATGCACACCACGCCAATGCGCTCACCGGCATAACTGAATGCCTTGGATCCGCTGATGAGCAACATATAGTTGTCGGTATAGCGACCCACCGAGGGCTGATAGGGCGGCTGGAATGGCGTGCTCAGATTCTTGCGGAAGTCCATGGCAAAGTAAGCCAAGTCTTCCATCACGATGCAGTCATAGCGAGTGGCCAAGGAGCCAATGGTCTTCAGTTCTTCTTCATTGAAGCAAATCCACGAAGGATTGTTGGGGTTGCTATAGACAATGGCGCAGATGTTACCCTCGCTGAGATAGCTTTCGAGTTTCGGACCGAGTTTTTCGCCTCGGAATTCATACACGTCAAACGTCTTGTACTTCACGCCCATCACCTGCAACTGCATCTTCTGAACGGGGAAGCCCGGGTCGATGAAGAGCACGGTGTCTTTCTTAGGGTCGCATTGCGAGCAAGTGAGAAACGAGGCGAAAGTGCCCTGCATGCTGCCCACTACGGGCACGCACCCTTCGGCATTGACGTCAAGTCCGATGAAGGCCTTCACGAAACGCGAAGCCTGCTCCTTCAGCTCCGGCAATCCCTGTATGTCGGGATAGCTATTGGCAATGCCGCCCTGCAGCGCCTTCACCTGTGCCTCTACGCCCACCTTGGCAGCCGGCAAGCCAGGTATGCCCATTTCCATCTTGATGAACTCCACGCCGCTTTGCTCCTCGGCAAACTGTGCCACCCGCTTCACCTCGCGTATGGTGGCCTTGGCAAAGTCCTGAATGTCGAACTGGCGGATGAGTCCATCCACCAGTTCTTTCTTAATTGGAGTTTCTCTCATCGCTGTGCTTCCTTTCCAATGGCCAAAGCCTTGATGTTGGCTTCCACAACGGCTTCGCCCTTGCGGCCAAACACGCGGCGGATGGCATCTTCAAGTTTCTCGTACTCTATACCGAGAGCCTTCTGGGCTGCACCCAGCAGAATCACGTTGGCCGAACGAGGCACGCCATTGTCCTTGGCTGCCTTCTCTATGTCGAGCAGTATGACATTATCTACCGCCTTCAAGTCGTCCATAATCTTCTGCATGTCGGGATAGTTAGGAATATTCACGTAGGGAGCACTCGACGTGATGATCCATCCCTGCTTGCTCAGATAGGGCAGATAGCGCAAAGCTTCCATGGGCTCCATGGAAATAATGACATCGGCCGAACCGAGAGCGATGAGGTCGCTGTTGATGGGTTCCGACGAGATGCGCAGATTGCTCTGCACGTCTCCTCCACGTTGTGACATTCCGTGAACCTCAGCCTGCTTGATGAAGAGGTTTTCTTTCATGGCAGCCTCGCCAATGATGGTGGCAATAGAGAGGATACCCTGTCCTCCTACGCCGCAAAGTATGATATCGGTTTTCATTTCTTCGCCTCCTTTGCTTTTTTAGCCTTCAAATGTCTTTGCAGTGTCTGCATGCACTCGCGCCTGGGAATGATGACGCTCGTGCCGTGATAGTTGATTTCCTTGCGTATGATGTCCGTTATTTCGGGCATGTTTTTGGGAAGTGGCACCACGACGTGCAAATGTTCGTCGCTCAGTCCGAGTCCCCGGCAAATGGCTTCAAACTTGTTTGTTCCGGCCGAATCCTGGCCTCCGGTCATGGCTGTGGTGAGGTTGTCGCTGATGATGACGGTGATGTCGGCATTCTCATTGATGGCATCGAGCAGTCCGGTCATGCCCGAATGGGTGAATGTGGAGTCGCCGATGATGGCCACTGCCGGCCATTGTCCGGCATCCGACGCGCCTTTGGCCATGGTGATGCTGGCCCCCATGTCCACACAGGAGTGGATGGCGCGGAAGGGCGGCAAGAAGCCCAGCGTATAGCAGCCAATGTCGCCGAACACCCGGGCATTGTCGTACTCGCGGAGCACTTCATTAAGGGCGGTATAGACATCACGATGGCCGCATCCCTGGCAGAGCATGGGTGGGCGCGGAGCCACATCGTCGCACTTGGCATAGCCTTCGGCGACAGGCATTCCCAGAGCGCGCTTCACGGCATCGGGATTCAATTCGCCTGTACGGGGCAACTCGCCTGTGAGTCGTCCCTTCACCTGCGCATTGCCGGGCATCACACCGCGCACCTGGTCCTCAATGAAGGGTTGGCCTTCTTCCACGATGAGCACTTCCTCGCAGGCCTCGGTCATGCGACGCACGAGTTCCTTGGGCAGTGGATATTGTGAAATCTTAAGCAACGGATAGGGGCACTTCTCTTCACCTCCGAAACACTCGCATACATAGTTGAAACCTATGCCGCTGGCAATGATTCCCAGCGAATGGTCGGTTCCTTCGATATACTTGTTGTGACTGCTTTCCACAGCCATCTGTTCCAGTTCTGCCTGCTGGGCCGTCACCACGTCGTTGCGCTTGCGTGCATTGGCCGGCAGCAGCACCCAGTGGGAAGCTTCAGCATTGTAGTTCATGGCGTTTTGCTCCCGCGCTTCGTCGGCTATGCTCACCACGGCCCTCGAGTGAGCCATGCGGGTTGTGACGCGCATCAGCACGGGCAACCCCACTTTCTCTGAGAGGTCGAAAGCCTCGCGCGTCATGTCGTAAGCCTCCTGCTGGCTGCTGGGCTCCATGGTGGGAATCAGTGCAAACTTGCCGTAGAAACGGCTGTCTTGTTCGTCTTGCGAGGAGTGCATCGACGGGTCGTCAGCCACGAGCACCACCACTCCACCGTTCACTCCCGTCATGCCGGAGTTGACAAAGGGGTCGGCACACACATTGAGGCCCACATGCTTCATGCACACCATGGCGCGCTTGCCCATGAACGACATACCGAGGGCAGCCTCCATGGCCGTCTTCTCATTGGTTGACCAACGGCTGTGCACACCGCGTTCGCGGGCCAGTGCCGACATCTGGATGTACTCCGTGATTTCTGTTGAGGGCGTGCCGGGATAGGCATACACACCGCTCAATCCGGCATCGAGTGCGCCTTGAGCTATCGCCTCGTCGCCTAAGAGTAATTTTTTCATAAATGCAAGTTATTGTTTTATGTTTAAGTTGATTTTCAATCGTTTGGCAAAGATAAACGAAAAAGATGGAAGAACAAAAAAAAAGTCGACAAAAATACGTTTTGCCGGTCATCTGTAGTGCTTTTGTGAGCCCCCCAGAAGAATTTTCAACGGCATAAAAGAAAAAAAGCGGAAATCACGCCCCACGTACTCCCCCTCAGGGGGGAGCACACCGTGGAGCGGATTCACCACTTATAAAAATTAGAAAGGAAATTTGGGCGATTTCTATTGATGTTGCTCACGCAACAAGTCATTGACTGTCTTTACGGGGTTGAAGGTACCCAGGGGAACCTCCACGAAGACGGTGCTCCAGTCGCTCATGGCTCCATTCCAGAGTCCCGGCAGTTCGAGAGCCTTGAGTTCTCGTCCGTTCTTCGACTTACTGCTGATGAATCCCGTGGTGCGGTCGACAAACTTCGTCAGGTCGAAGGGGTGGCCCTCGAAGTCCTTCACGGCACAAACCAGGTCAACCGGATTGAAGTGTGTGCCCTCGGTGAACATGCGCATGTATTCCTCATTGCTCTTGTCGATTTGCGAGCTTTCAAGGATTTGCAGGCTCACCGTACCGTCCTGATTGTAGGTGAGGAACGGCCCTCCGCCGGGTTCGCCCACATTCTTCACCACGCCACAGACGCGCATGGGTCGGTTGAGCTTCTTCTTCAGATAGATCACGAGGTCGGCATCTTCCAACTCCTTGATGTCGTCTTTGCGGCAGCAGAGGTCGCGTTGCACAAACCTGATGATGTCTTCGAGCTGCTCGTGGCTATAGGCGCCCGAATTGAGCACTTTCAGATAGTCGAAGGCCCGTTTCTGAAGCGTCACGAGCACGCCGGCAATGAGTTGCTTGTACTCCGTTGTTTCGGGCTTCAGCCTGTCGGGCACCACGTTGTCGATGTTCTTGATGAAGATGACGTCGGCATCAATCTCATTCAGGTTCTCAATGAGCGCCCCATGGCCTCCTGGGCGGAAGAGCAGCGAGCCGTCGTCGTTGCGGAAAGGCGTATTATCGAGATTGACGGCAATGGTGTCGGTGCTGGGCTTCTGCTCAGAGAAAGAAATGTTGTATTTCACTCCGAACTTCTCGGCATAGATGTCTTTCTTCTCAGCCACTTTCTGCTCGAAGAACTGCATGTGCTCGTGTGAAACGGTGAAGTGCACGTTGGCTTCGCCGGCACTGGCGGCATAGAGTGCACCCTCCACGAGATGTTCCTCCATAGGCGTGCGGGGGCCTTCGGCATACTTGTGGAACAGCAGCATGCCCTTGGGCAGCTGTCCGTAGTTCATGCCCTCCGGCTGCAGCATGTTGGCCACGATGGCTTTGTAGCTGCCGTCGGCAAGCAGCTCGGTGATGCCCTTGCCCTCATTCTTCTTGCAAGTGGCGTCGAGTTCATCGTAGAAAGCAAACTTGGTGAGGTTCATGAAGTACTGCTTCTCGAAGTCGGTGGTCGGCACGTCGTAGGGGGCATTGAGGAATGCAAACATATCCTTGAACATGCGGCTGGCCGCACCGCTGGCAGGCACGAACTTCACAATCTTCCTTCCCTCGGCCTTATAGGCGTTCCAGGATTCAATGTAGCGCTGGCGCTCGTCGGCTTCGGGCGCCACGATGCCGTGACCAATGCTGGCAGCGGCCTCCAGGCGAAGGAACGGGAATCCGGTTTCAAACTCTTTCAGCTGTGTTTCAATCTGCTCCTCGCTGATACCTTTCTGAGCGATTTGTCGTAGATCTTCTTGTGTTAACATAATAACTACTTTGATGAAAATAACGTGTTTATGGTATTTTTCCACAAATATAGACAGTTTTTCCTAAAAACAGAAATAAATTGGGAAAAAAGTGTAACTTTGTGGTCAAAATCAATCAAAACATCATGTCAGCAAAACTCATATTCACCCGCGAGGAAAGGCTCGAAACGTTCAGAACAGTGAAGCACCTGCGAAAGCTCTTGGGCGGCAGCATATCGGCCGACGACGAGCGCAAGCTTCACCACCACCTGAGCACGGCGCTGGCCGACGACCATATCCACCGCGATGCCTTCGGGCTCAACCCCGTCGTGCTGGCATTCCAGACCGCCGTCATTGCCACCGAGGAGATAGGACTGAAGCGCGACGGCGTGCTGGCCATCCTGCTGCGCACGAGTGTCGTCAACGGCTTCTGCACCACCGAGGAGGTGGCCTCGCAATATGGCGAGAGCGTGGCTCACATCATACGCGGCATTGTGCGCATAGAGGAGCTCTACAAGAAAAACCCCGTCATCGAGAGCGAAAACTTCCGCAACCTGCTCCTATCGTTTGCCGAAGACATGCGCGTCATTCTCATCATGATTGCCGACCGGGTGAACCTCATGCGGCAGATACGCGACACCGACAATCTCCCGGCCAAGCAGCGAGTGAGCGAAGAAGCCAGCTATCTCTACGCGCCACTGGCCCACAAGCTGGGACTCTACAAGCTGAAGAGCGAACTGGAAGACCTCTCGCTCAAATATCTGGAACACGATGCCTACTATCACATCAAGGAGAAACTAAACGAGACGAAGAAAAGCCGCGACGCCTATATTGAACGCTTCATACAGCCTATCAGCCAGCGACTTGAAGCCGCCGGAATAAAGTTCCACATGAAAGGGCGAACCAAGTCCATCCACTCCATCTGGCAGAAAATGAAGAAGCAGAAATGCGCCTTCGAAGGCGTCTACGACCTCTTTGCCATCCGCATCATCATCGACTGCCCGCCCGAACGCGAGAAAATGCAATGCTGGCAAGCCTACTCCATTGTCACCGACATGTATCAGCCCAACCCCAAGCGGTTGCGCGACTGGCTCAGCGTGCCCAAGAGCAACGGCTACGAGAGCCTCCACATCACCGTGCTCGGCCCCGAGCAGAAGTGGGTGGAGGTGCAGATACGCACCGAGCGCATGGACGACATTGCCGAGCGCGGACTGGCCGCCCACTGGCGCTACAAGGGCGTCAAGGGAGCCGAGGGAGGACTCGACGACTGGCTCACGAGCATACGCCAGGCACTCGAGGCCGGCGACGACCTGCAGGTGATGGACACCTTCAAGATGGACCTCTACGAAGACGAGGTGTTCGTTTTCACCCCTCGCGGCGACCTGCTCAAGTTTCCCAAAGGAGCCACCGTGCTCGACTTTGCCTACCACATACACTCCAAGGTGGGCAACCAGTGCACCGGAGCACGCATCAACAATAAGGTGGTCACCCTGCGCCACACCCTTCAGAGCGGCGACCAGGTGGAAATCATCACCTCCAGCACGCAAAAGCCCAAGCAAGACTGGCTCAACGTGGTGAAGACCAGCCGCGCCAAGGCCAAAATCCGACTGGCACTCAAGGAGACGCAGATAAAGGACGGACTCTACGCCAAGGAGACGCTTCAGCGAAGACTCAAGAACCGCAAGATTGAGCTCGACGAGTCGACCATGAACCACGCCATCAAGAAGCTCGGCTTCAAGGCCACAAGCGATTTCTACAAACAACTGGCCGAAGGCTCGCTCGACGTGAACACCGTCATCGAGAAATACATAGAGATACGCGACCAGGAGCTCAACCCCGCAGCCCAGCAGCCCACTCAGAGCGCCAGCGAGTTTGAATTTGAAAACCCCGACGAGGAGATAGGCCGCAACAACGACGACGTGCTCATCATCGACCGCAACCTCAAGGGCGTAGACTATCAGCTCGCCAAGTGCTGCCACCCCATCTATGGCGACCAGGTGTTCGGCTTCGTCACCGTCAACGGCGGCATCAAAATCCACCGCACCGACTGCCCCAACGCACCCGAACTGCGCAAGCGCTTCGGCTATCGTGTGGTGCGCGCCAAATGGAGCGGCAAGGGCTCCTCGCAATACCCCATCACCCTGCGCGTCATCGGCAACGACGACATCGGCATCGTCAACAACATCACAAGCATCATTGCCAAGGAGGAGAAGATTGCCATGCGCTCCATCGGCATCGACTCCAACGACGGCCTCTTCAGCGGCACGCTCACCGTGATGCTCGACGACACCTCGCGTCTCGAAGCACTCATCAAGAAACTGCGCACCGTGAAGGGCGTCAAGCAGGTGAGCCGCCTCTGACACCCACGCCCCGAAACCACCACCGCCCTATCCCCGCATCAACAGAAATGAGCCTTCAGCTTGAAGGCTCTTTTCTGTTGTGAATTTTCTTTACATAACCGAAAGCAGCCGTTCGTTCTCGTTGAGTAAGCACGCCACTCACGATGAGTAAATGGCGTGCTTACGAGGCGTGAGTGGCGTTCTCACTACCCGTAAGTGGCGTGCTTACTTCCCAATACTGATTTTCAGCACTTTACGGAGGCACTATGCGAAGGCAGAAAAAGTTGTGAATTATTTTTACAAAACACAAGTATCCCCTTGTGTTTTGTAGTATGAATCATGTAGGGACGTGCCGCGGCACGTCCCTACATTTTGCATGTCAGAAAACGAGTTTGCCGGACACCTATAGTTTCCACCGTGGGAATGATCGAAATACGTGGCTGTTTTAGCGGCGGAAGACGG
>CAMOPD010000016.1 GCA_946622085.1 uncultured Prevotellaceae bacterium
GCCGACCCTCTGCTTGTAAGGCAGATGCTCTAAACCAGCTGAGCTAAACGCCCGCAAAGAGGTACTCCCCTATAAGAAAGGGAGTACCTATATTAATTTCTGATAATCAAGAAAAGATTATTCGGGCAGATCTGTAATCTGAACAGTTGCACGACGGTTGAATGAAATCGGAGACAGAGTCTCTACGCCACCGTTTCCAGCAGACTGAATCTTCTCACGAGCAACACCCATCTTAACGAGTTCCTCAACAACCTGAGCGGCACGGCCGTCAGAGAGGCGCTGGTTGATTTCAGGAGTACCAGTAGCGCTATCAGCAAAACCAGTTACCATAATACCGGTATTGTTCTCAATAGCATACTTAGCAAGAGCACGTACATTTACAAGATCCTTCTGAGAAGCAATCTCTGTCTTGTTCAGATCGAAGAACACTGAAATCGGAGTGGTAACGAATTCCTTAACAGACTCGTTCATACCGGGCTCAGGAATGTTAGCAAGCTGGTTCTTGAGGTCAGCATTCTCATTGTTCAGGTCGTTGAGCTGAGCCTTGAGAGCATCGAGCTGAGACTGGTGCAGAGCGTTGAGTGCATCAACATTGGGCACTTTGTCCCAAGTTCCCTTACCAAGGTTGAAGGTAAGACCAACTTCAGCATAAACATTATTATCCTTATCCTCCCAGCCACGAGCACAACGGCCAAGATTATGACCACTGCGGCCATCGAAATCCTGCTCTAAGCGATTCCATCCTACTTCAACATTAAGGAAAAGTTTCTTAGCAAGACGGAATTCGTTAAGGATACCGAAGCTCAGATCCATTCCATAGAAGTCGCTAGTCATTGAACGGCCAAGACCACCACCAGCGAACGGAATGAAATTCCATACACGATCAGGGTTGTAGCCATAAAGCATGTTGCTCAGGTTGAAGAGAGCGTGGCCATTAAGAATCCAATACTTAAAGTCCTTGTTCTGCATTGCCTGACCATAGTTTCCATAGAGACGCTTTCCCTGATAGCCCTGAACCTTCAAACGGATACCAAGACCAGGAGTGAACCACTTACCAACGCCTACTGCGAAGCCGATCTTAGAACGATCGCCATTGAATGGGCTGTTAGACTTGTCAAGTTTGAAGCCATGCTCCGTGTCAGAATAGAAAGCATTCCAATTAGCACCCAGCTGAACAAACCAGTTGCTCCAGAAAGAGTTAGTTGCAACGCTGTACTTTTCTGTAGGTACAGCCTCTGTCTGAGCCATTGAGGCTACAGACACACCGGCAAAAGCCAATACGATTAATAATTTTTTCATAACTTTATTTATTAAACATCAATAATATTTCTTATAAAAGTCCCCAAAGACTACATTTCGGGGACAAAGATAGTAATTTTTATTTTTATTTAATCGGTTATTCCTAAGAAATTTTACTTTTTAACACAAAAAATTGACAAAAGCCAGGAAAAAAGAATAAAAATGGGATAAACTATGCCAAGAGATGTTCTATTTCCTGCTGTCGTAGTATTGCAAGAATTGTTTTACCGTCTGGAGTATAATTAACATTGGAACAAGCAAAAAGTTGATTAACCAGATTTTCCATTTCCACATTACTCAAGACCTGTCCTCTCGGAATGGCGGCGCTTCGTGCCAGGCTCATTGCTAAAGAATGGTCTATCTCATCACGCAGGGAAGTTCCCTTTTCATTTGCATTACTAACCATTTCCTGCAAAAGCGAAACCATGTTAATCCCATCCAACCCAGCAGGAATAGCATTTACGGCATAGCTGTTACTGCCTAAGTCTGTCAATTCGAACCCCAGGGACTCCATCTCAGGCATAATCTTTTTTAGAACAATAATCTCAGAAGGCGAGAACTGCACCACTTCCGGAAAAAGGACTTTCTGAGACTCCCCTGACTTTGATTCCAACTGCTGCAAATAGCCTTCATATAATATACGTACGTGCGCGCGATACTGATCTATTATCATCAACCCAGACTTCACCGCCGTCATTATATACATCCCTTTGTACTGATAGTGAATGGGGGACTTATCTTCTATCATATTTCCTTCATTGCTGTCAGGAAACAATGCAGTCTCTTTCTCTTCCCCCGGCTTCAATGAGTTGAACAACAAATCCCAATCCTGATTTGGCACAGTCTTATTTGCAGGAGTCTCCTTAAAAGGGTTATACTGGGTATTGTAGTCCACTTTAGGTGGTGTTGCATATGAAGACGGAGAAAACACGGGTATCTCAGGTCGCCCCTTCGTATCGAAATCTATCGCAGGGATATCATTGAAGGTACCTATGGCTTCTTTTACTGCAGCGGCCAGTATTTGCCAAATGGCCTGTTCATTTTCGAATTTAATTTCTGTCTTCGTGGGGTGAATGTTGACGTCTATATCCTCGGGGTTCACATCAAAATAAATGAAATAAGGAACTTGTTCGCCTACAGGAACCAAACGCTCGAAGGCATTTTGGACAGCCTTATGGAAATATGAATGCCTCATGTATCTCCCATTCACAAAGAAATACTGATGGCTGCCTTTCTTACGAGAAGCTTCTGGTTTACCCACAAAGCCACTGATGCGGCACATTGAAGTGTCAACAGAAACAGGAAGCAGATCTTGGCTAACCTTCTTACCAAAAATATCCACTATGCGCTGGCGAATATTTCCTGGACGTAAGTTGAAGACTTCCACCCCATTATTATAAAGGGCAAAAGATATCTGTGGATAAACCAATGCTATCTTCTCAAATGCTAATATGATATTGTTCAATTCTGTTGAGTTTGACTTGAGAAACTTCCGCCGAGCTGGAACATTATAGAACAGATTCTCCACAGAGAAATTGCTCCCGACAGGACAAGAAACAGGTTCATGCCCCACCACCCTGCCAGCCTTAACTGACAAGTGCGTTCCTATTTCATCCTCTTCAGCTCTGGTTCTCAACTCCACTTGGGCTACGGCAGCTATTGAGGCCAAAGCTTCTCCGCGAAATCCCATAGTATGCAATGCAAACAAATCATCAGCATTGCGTATTTTGGATGTTGCATGTCGTTCAAAGGCCAATCGTGCATCGGTTTCCGACATGCCCTTTCCGTTATCAATCACTTGAATAGAAGTTCGGCCTGCATCTACGACAAGCACCTTAATATCAGTGGCATCTGCATCTACTGCATTTTCCACCAACTCCTTTATGACCGAAGCAGGACGTTGAATCACCTCACCAGCAGCTATCTGGTTAGCGACGGTGTCTGGAAGCAATTGTATAATATCCATATCAATTCATCAAATACGACAGAAGAAGAAAAACCGCAATAATGGCAGCAACCAAAAGACCAAATAAAAAGGTCGTGCGACTCAGGATTCCCCGTTTCAAATGATCAGAAGAATAGTCAAGCCGCCTCATCCCCTTGCCTTTGTCTGCATCGTAAATTGTTTCATGCTGAAACCTGCGTGGTTGTCTACTTATCCAATATCTCACTGCCTGATGTAATTATTATCTGATGATGTTTCTGATGGGGCTAAGAGAACTTGAGAAGCTTCGTTTCTTTTTTCTTCCGATAGGGAATTGGAAACATCATCCCCATTTATATGCTGGAGGGGAGCACTGTGCCTGGGAATATTTTTCAGTTCTGTGCCACCTTTCTTTCCACGCCAAACAAAAATATCATTTTTGTCCAAAGGCCTGATATAGTCAAACCAGGCAAATTGAGGTAAAGTTTTCTTCTCGGCTGGAGTCTGTGTCACAGGATACCATGTTGCCGTCGATTTACAGGCCCATATGCGTTGCAGTTTCCGATTCTCCAGAAACATCCTCATGGTATCCGTCTCCAGATAATTACATGCCAACAAAGTGCTGTCACTATCGTCTATGGGATAGAACACGCTTTGCACGTTGCCTATGGCCTCCGTTTTATACATTTCTCCTTTATTGAAGAAAGCGAACATTTCTTTTGATGCCACCTGATTGTAGTGTTCATTATCATTCTGCTGTGCTTTCTCCACGGAGAGAGCTTGTCCGATGACATGTCCTCTCTCAATTGTAGAGTCTTTCATGAAGACTTCTATTACCTCACCCAGCAACTGCCGCTCTTCGCTCCAGGCTATCGGGTCCCTGTACATCGTCATACACGAATCCTGTGAATTATAAACCAGCGAGTCACAAACCGCCTGAATGTCGGTTCGATAAGCGCGTACCTTATTATAACAATGTATCACTCTGTAGACGGAGTCTGTCTCTATATTAAAGGTCACTATTTTCATCGTATCCGAATGTACCCAAAGAGTATCTTTCCCTTGCGAGCAATCTGCCATCACGGCATTCTTTGTAGCATAGCCGTAACCCGTCTTCTCGTTATACCAGAAGTAGTCACTTTCCATTCGGTTCTTATTTGCTGCATCAACATAAACCACGTTGCCAAAGCCCTCGCTGATGCCTTTCTTCTCGTCGTAATAGAGGCTATCGCCTGTGATGTCTTTCTGGTCATCTTTCACTGTAGAGCGGCCAAAAAGCTGCATCCTGTCATTGCGCGTATCGTAATAACCGAAAGAAGAGTTCACCACACTCTCCTTGGAAGTGATAGTTGAAGGTCCCACAATATGAGCCACCGACGTTCTCGTGTCGTAATGCAGTGTGTCGGTAGTCAACAAATACTTCGGGTTTTTCAGATGAACATTGTAGTTAAAGATGGCCTCTCTTGTCTTAGCATGATATTCTCCCCAGTCACTGGTCAGCACATTATCTTTGTCGACGAGCTTTCCACCTTCTGTAAACCAGCCCATGTCATAAAGCCTGTCATAATTCAAGCTATCCGTATAGAGTTTCATTCCCCGATGTGTCAGTATCACATTCCTTCGGGCCTCTGCCATCTGGTCATCACCATCGTAATAAGCATAATCGCTAAAGAGCGACAAGGTGTCACCTTGATACATGCGGACGTGGCCAAAAGCCTCAAAAGAATTAGACGACTCAAAGAAATTCGCACTATCACAGGTCAGCCGGGCTCCTTTATGCTTGAAAGAAACATGCCCTTTCACAATCTGAGCGTCGGGCACGGGACCGAACTGATCGTACTTCAGCACATCTGCATGAACAAGATAAATGCGCTCATCCGTGGTCTTTGCCCTACGATGCTTTCGTGGCCCTTTAGACTGTGCAGCACATAGTCCAAACAGGCATAGAATCACGGCAATAATGATTCTATGCCCGCCAAACCAATGGGTTATAGTCTTTTGGTAAATCTCTTTCATTTAATCCAGCCTTCGTATTCAAAGGTACAGTCTTTATATCGGTCGTTCATCCTCACATAGGTTGACCTCAGTTTGTTCTTCACCCAGTCTTTCAGGAACTCATCCCGCCGCTTGTCCAAAACAACGTTTTTCATCACCTGGAAGTCCTCGGTTATTGTTGCCCTGTGGGCTTCTACCCGGCTCTTCAGTTTTACAATAGCACAAACGGTTTTCCCTTTGGTGTTGATCATCTGGAAAGCATCCGACACCTGCCCCACCTTCAGCGTGTCCACCACACGTGCTATTTCTGTAGGCAAGTCCTGCATCCTGAACTTCGAGGTTCGCGTCATGGTCTCATTATTGGTATAGGCCATCAAGCCGTGATTCTTTCTCGTGTCCTTATCGTCCGAAATAAACGTTGCTGCTTCGTCGAAAGAAAATTTGCCGTCCCTGATATCATTGGCAATGGAGTCCAGTCTCAGCGTTGCTTTTTCGAGTGATTCAGAGTCTACCCGCGGTTTCAGCAATATATGACGGCAATTAATCTTATCGCCCCGCTTGTCAATCAGCTGAATGATATGATAGCCAAACTCCGTCTCTACTATCTTTGAGATTTTCTTTGAGTCTGTCAGATTGAAGGCTACGGTTGCAAAAGCCGGGTCAAGCGTCCCTCGGCCTACATAGCCGAGCTCACCGCCCTGACGTGCCGAGCCCGGGTCTTCTGAATAAAGTCGTGCCAAGGCAGCAAAAGACGTTTCTCCCTTTGTCACTCGGTCGGTATAATCTCTCAGCTGATTTTTCACACGATTGATTTCCTCGGCCGGGATACGCGGTGAAAGAGTAATAAGCTGCACCTCCACTTCTGTAGGTACAAACGGCAGGCTGTCTTCGGGCAGGCCCTTGAAGTAATTGCGCACATCGGCAGGCGTCACACTCACGTCTTCTACCAATTTTTCACGCATACGCTGAATCAGTCGGCGGTCCTTGAAATCATCGTGCATTGACTGGCGCATCTGAGTGACGGTCTGCCCTTTCCACTCCTCCAGTTTCTCACGGCTGCCGGCTGCCTGAATCCAGAAGTCTATCTGCATTTCTATGTCTTGCGCAATCTCCGATTCTGTTACCTCTATACTATCTATTTCTGCTTGATGCTTGAAAAGTTTCTGTATGGCTATCTGCTCGGGAATCGTGCAGTCTGGATTACCTGGATATTTCACTCCTTCAGCTTCGCCCTGCAAACGCATCACCTCCACATCGGACTTCAGTATTGGCTCGTCGCCTATAACCCAAATGACCTCGTCGACAACGCTGCTTTCCGGTGCCTTCGTCTCCTTAGCCACCTTCTGCTTCTCATCATCATCGTTGCCGGGTTGTCCCGCCTTTGCATTGATGCCCGCTCCAATAAGGAGTGCCGACATCACCATCAGTCCAAACTTTTCCTTCAGCTTCATCACTTATGATTGTTAACCGTTTTCAACACGTCCTTGTTCACCTCTACGGCATACTTCTTTCGAAGCTGCGCAACCCACTGCTTTTCCAACTCATCCTGATAGTCGGCAGTAACCAGCGAGCGCACGTCCTCATAGGTCTCAGGACCTTTCTTGAGCAGTTTCCCGTAGGTTGCATCTATGGGATAGTCTTTCAGTGTCTTCACTTCCGCCGTCTGCTTAAAGACCTCGCGGTCTACCAACGCATTATCGCCTTTCTTGAAAATGCCTTTTTCCACACGAATGCGGATGATGGAATCATTGTTGAATGTCTTGCGCAGTTTCTCTGCCCACTGGTCAAAAGGCACTTTCTTCACACAGTCTTTCACGGCCTTCACATCAGCCTTGGTCTTCACGTGATAGGCCATTCCCTTGAATCGAGGCTCATCCCAAGCATACTTTTTCTTGTTCTTTTTGAAGTAATTGGCCAATCCAGCCTCGTCCTTGGCTGCCTTATCCCATACAGTCTTATTGCTTATCTCGTAGAGGAGCAGCCCATCATGGTATTCACGGATCAGATTCTTCAGTTCAGGGTCCTTGGCCGACAATTCGTCAGCCCGCTGCTCCAGCAGCTTGGCCTTCGTTGTCGTTCCAGCCGACTCCTTCACCAACTTGTCTATTTTGTCCTCGGCAATTTTCTCGCGCAGGCCACGATTTTCAATAAACTGCATGATGTCGGACTTGAGCGAATCAAAAGGTTCCAGCTGTTTGCGGTCCTTCATCAGAATGATGTGATAGCCTGCTGCTGTAAGGAATGGTTTGCTCATCTGCCCCTTCTGCAAAGCGTAAGCCTCCTTCTCAAACTCTTCCAGAGTCTGTCCCGGACCTATCCATGGAAGCACACCACCATTGGCTGCCGAGCCAGGATCTTCAGAGTGCTTCTTGGCCATTTCGGCAAAATCGGCACCTTTCAGCAAGGCATTGTAGATGGAGTCTATGCGCACGCGCGCTTTTTCCTGTTCTGCAGCAGGTGCTTTCTGCTTCAAACGGAGCAAGATATGAGCAGGCATCACCAGTCCCTGCGGCCCGATGTGCTCCTTGGTCTCATTGTAGATTCTAAGGGCTTCAGCATTGACGTCGGCATCTTCTACAAACGAAGGTTTCACCTGCTGGTCGCGATACATGGCGAACTCGTTTTTGAACGAAGTCAAGGTGTCGAGCTTGGCATCGAGAGCAGCTGCGACCTTCAGTTTATAATTTATGAACAAATCCACATATTCGTCAACAGTTTTCTTGTCAATAACGCCTTCTGAATTGTTCTTGTTATAGGAATATTCAAACTCCGAGCGGCTTACCGGCTGTCCGTTAATCGTCATGATTGTCGGATCGGTCTGTGCCATCACATGGCTTAATGACAAATGACAAATGACAAATGACACAAACGTCACTTTCACCCATCGCTTATTTCTGTTCATCTCTGTTTATAATATTACTCTTGTTAATACAATTCATTTTCACTCCGGGCGAGAGTAGTTTGGAGCCTCGCTGGTGATGCTGATGTCGTGCGGATGACTTTCCATGACACCGGCATTGGTGATACGTGTAAACTTGGCTTCGTGCAGACGCTCAATGTTGGCAGCGCCACAATAGCCCATGCCTGAGCGCAGGCCACCAACCATCTGATAAATCACCTCCTGAACCGTTCCCTTGTAAGGCACACGGCCGGCAATGCCTTCGGGCACCAATTTCTTCACTTCCTTGGTGTCACCCTGGAAATAGCGATCCTTCGAGCCATTCTCCATAGCCTCCAGTGATCCCATGCCGCGATAGCTCTTGAACTTACGTCCGTTGAAGATGATGGTGTCACCCGGACTTTCTTCCGTTCCGGCAACCAGCGAGCCGATCATGACGCTCGAGCCACCGGCGGCCAAAGCCTTCACAATGTCGCCAGAGTAGCGCAGTCCGCCGTCGGCAATGAGGGGCACGCCTGTGCCCTTCAAGGCACTATATACATCATAGACGGCACTCAGCTGAGGCACGCCTACACCGGCAACGACACGCGTAGTGCAAATACTGCCCGGGCCAATGCCCACTTTGATGGCATCAGCTCCATTCTTCATGAGCATGTGGGCAGCATCACCTGTTGCCACGTTACCCACCACAATATCAATGTTGCTAAATGCGTTCTTTGCCTCAAGGAGCTTGTCAATCACGCCCTTTGAATGGCCATGAGCCGTATCGATGACGATAGCATCGGCTCCTGCATCCACCAAGGCCTGCATGCGGTCGAGCGTGTCGTTGGTCACGCCCACGCCGGCAGCCACTCTCAGTCGGCCTTTCTCGTCTTTGCAGGCCATGGGCTTGTCCTTGGCCTTGGTTATATCCTTATAAGTAATCAGGCCGATGAGTTTGTTTTCTGAATCCACCACAGGCAGTTTCTCTATCTTGTTCTCCTGCAATATCTGAGCAGCATCGCTCAAATCGGTCTGCTGATGGGTTGTCACGAGGTTTTCGCTCGTCATCACATCGTCTATCTGATGGTCGAGCCTACGTTCAAAGCGCAGGTCGCGGTTGGTCACGATGCCCACCAGATGATTATCCTCATCCACCACAGGAATGCCACCAATATGATACTCTGCCATCATGGCCAATGCCTCGGCAACGGTGCTGCCCCTGCGAATGGTCACGGGATCGTAAATCATGCCGTTTTCAGCACGTTTCACGATAGCCACCTCGCGGGCTTGAGCCTCTATCGACATGTTCTTGTGGATAACGCCAATACCACCTTCGCGCGCAATGGCAATAGCCATAGCCGACTCGGTCACCGTGTCCATGGCTGCCGTCACAAAGGGGATATTCAGCTCTATGTTTCGCGAGAAACGGGTTTTCAACTCTACCGACTTAGGCAATACTTCAGAATAAGCGGGAATTAACAGGACGTCATCGAATGTCAGGCCGTCCATCACAATTTTGTCTGCAACAAATGATGCCATATTACTACTTAAAAATTTATTGCGTGCAAAAATACGTATTTTTTCTGACATAAAGCAGGCGCATTAATCATTTTCTCACCTTATTAATACGATTTAACGCCAATACAAGAGTGCCTCAATTGAAATCATCCCGCCAATCATGGCTGCATCAAACCGCATATAACACATAAAGCGCCTTTCGGCGCTTTAGTGTAGTGTTGTTTGCAACACAAATGAACTGGGAGTTCTTAGTTGGCCATTTCCGAGAGGAATTTGATGCGTACCAGCCTCACCTCGTCTTCGGAGTAGTCGTCGCCCAGCTCCTCCATGGCCGTCTCCAGGTCGTCAGTTTCGCTCTCCATGAAGTAGTCGTAGATGTCGTCCACATGGTCTTCATCCATCACTTCGTCGAGGAAATAGTCGATGTTCAGCTTGGTGCCGCTATAGACGATGGCTTCCACTTCTGCCAGCAATTCCTCAAAGTCAATGTTTTGAGCCGTGGCTATATCGTCGAGGGCTATCTGTCTGTCGATGTTCTGGATAATCTTCACCTTGAGCATCGACTTCTTGGCCACCGTGCGCACGCGGAGATCCTCCGGACGCTCTATTTCGTTCTCCTCGCAATGCTTCTTTATCAGCTCCACGAACTCCTTTCCATAGCGCTTGGCCTTGCCCGCTCCCACGCCTTGAATGTTCTGCAGTTCCTCCAGGGTGACAGGATAGATGGTGGCCATTTGTTCCAACGACACGTCCTGGAACACCACGTATGGCGGCACCTGCTGCTTCTTGGCCACTTTCTTGCGCAAGTCTTTCAGCATGGCATGCAATTCGGGGTCGAGGGCCGTACTGCCGGTCTCCACGTTTGCCTCGTCATCGTCCTCGTTGAATTCAGCATCCTTCACGATCATGAAGCTCACCGGATTGTCCATGAATTTCTTCCCAGCCGCCGTCAGCTTCAGCAGGCCATAGTTCTCGACATCCTTCTTCAGATAGCCGGCAATGAGGGCTTGTCTGATGACAGGATTCCAGATTTTCTCATCTTCGTCCTCGCCAGAGCCGAACTCCTCGAGTTCATGGTGCTTATGAGCCACTATTTCGTTGGTTTCCTTACCCATCACGAAGTCTATCACGTAGTCGGCACGGAAGTTCTCCTTGATGGCAGCGATGGCCTTCAGCACGATTTCGAGCATTTCCTTGCCTTCGATCTTGGTCTTCGGATGCAGACAGTTGTCGCAGCTGCCGCAGTTCTCCGGCAAATATTCTTCGCCGAAATAGTGCAGGAGCATCTTGCGGCGGCACACCGAAGATTCGGCGTATGCTGCCGTCTCCTGCAGCAGCTGCCTGCCGATGTCCTGTTCGGCCACCGGCTTGCCCTCCATGAACTTCTCCAGCTTCTGCAAATCCTTATAGGCATAGAAGGTGATGCACTTTCCTTCGCCGCCGTCGCGTCCGGCGCGCCCCGTCTCCTGGTAATATCCCTCGAGGCTCTTCGGTATGTCGTAGTGGATGACGAAGCGCACGTCGGGCTTGTCGATGCCCATTCCGAAAGCGATAGTAGCCACAATCACGTCGATGGTTTCCATCAGGAAGTCGTCTTGCGTCTGCGAGCGTGTCTGCGAGTCGAGTCCGGCATGATAGGGGGCTGCTTTGATGTCATTGGCCTGCAAGACGGCCGCCAGTTCCTCCACTTTCTTCCTCGACAGACAGTAGATGATGCCACTCTTTCCGGGGTTCTGGCGGATGAACTTGATGATTTGCTTGTCAATGTCACGCGTCTTGGGCCTCACTTCATAATAGAGGTTTGGCCGGTTGAAGGAGCTCTTGAATTCCGTGGAATCGAGTATACCCAGATTCTTCTTGATGTCTGTACGCACCTTGTCGGTGGCCGTAGCCGTGAGAGCTATCACGGGAGCCTTGCCAATCTCATTGATGATGGGCCTGATGCGGCGGTATTCCGGTCGGAAGTCGTGTCCCCACTCCGAGATGCAATGAGCTTCGTCAACGGCATAGAAAGAAATCTTCACCGACTTCAGGAAGTCCACATTCTCCTCCTTCGTGAGTGACTCGGGAGCCACATACAGGAGCTTTGTCTTGCCCGACAGGATGTCGCTGCGCACTTGGTCGATGGCAGCTTTGTTGAGCGAAGAGTTGAGATAGTGGGCCAGGCCATTTTCTTCACTGATGCCGTTCACCACATCCACCTGATTCTTCATCAAAGCAATCAGCGGCGAAATGACGATGGCCGTTCCTTCCATAATGAGCGAAGGCAACTGATAACACAGAGACTTGCCGCCTCCTGTGGGCATCAGCACGAATGTGTCTTTCCCTGCAAGGACATTACGGATAATCTTTTCCTGGTCGCCCTTGAAGGTGTCGAAGCCGAAATATTGCTTCAATAGTTTATTAAGATTAACTTCCTTTGCCATTGTCTATATAAGCAGTGTGTTTATTTCATGAGTTGGTCGTCAGGCACTCTCCAGCTTCTGGAGCCGCGATTTGTCGAGCTGTGCCCGCGTGTAGTCCAGGTCAACTTCGAAGGTCTTCACTTTCTTCGAGGGAACTTCAAACATGGCATCCATCATGACGCTCTCAACGATGGAGCGCAGCCCGCGTGCGCCCAGCTTGTATTCCACAGCCTTGTCTACCATGTAGTCGAGTGCCTCGTCTGTGAACGAGAGGGCTATGCCGTCCATCTCAAACAATTTGATGTATTGTTTCACGATAGAGTTCTTCGGCTCTGTGAGGATGTTGCGCAGGGCTGTGCGGTCGAGCGGGTTCAGATGGGTCAGCACTGGCAGGCGGCCTATGATCTCAGGGATGAGGCCAAACGACTTGAGGTCTTGCGGAAGGATGTATTTCATCAAGTCTTCCTTGTCAATGTTCCTCACGTTCTGCACGGAGTTATAACCCACCACATGCGTGTTCAGCCGCTGGGCTATCTTCCGCTCTATCCCGTCGAACGCTCCTCCGCAGATGAAAAGGATGTTCTTGGTGTCCACATGAATGTATTCCTGGTCGGGATGCTTTCTGCCTCCCTGGGGCGGCACATTCACCACCGAGCCCTCGAGCAGCTTCAGCAGGCTCTGCTGCACGCCTTCACCGCTCACGTCGCGCGTGATGCTCGGATTGTCGCTCTTGCGGGCTATCTTGTCTATCTCGTCTATGAAGACGATGCCCCGCTCGGCAGCAGCCTGATTGTAGTCGGCCACCTGCAGCAATCGGCTCAGGATGCTCTCCACGTCTTCGCCCACATAACCGGCCTCAGTGAACACCGTGGCGTCTACGATGGTGAAAGGCACATCGAGCAGCTTGGCTATGGTGCGCGCCAGCAGGGTCTTGCCCGTACCTGTGCTGCCCACCATGATGATGTTGCTTTTCTCTATTTCCACCCCGCTTTCATCCACAGGCTGTTGCAGGCGTTTGTAGTGGTTGTACACCGAGACGGCCAGAAAGCGCTTGGCCTCGTCCTGTCCGATGACGTATTGGTCGAGATATTTCTTTATTTCGCGGGGCTTGGGCACTTTCTTCAGCTTGAACTTTTCATCCTTGTCCTGGGCATTGGCTTTCATCACGCCCGTAGACTGCACGATTTCGTAGGCCTGCATTGCACAGTCCTCACAGATATATCCGTTGATGCCCGTGATGAGCAGTTTCACTTCCTTGTCACTTCTTCCGCAGAAGCTACATACTTTCTTCATTTCTTCTTCATCAATACTTCGTCAATCATTCCGTATTCCTTGGCCTCTTCAGCATTCATCCAGTAGTTGCGGTCGCTGTCGGCCCACACCTTCTCAAACGGGGTGTGCGAGTGGTTGGAGATGATGGTGTAGAGTTCCTTCTTGAATTTCTGAATCTCACGTGCCTCTATTTCTATGTCGCTGGCCTGTCCCTGCACGCCGCCCAGCGGCTGGTGTATCATCACCCGGCTGTGGGTGAGTGCCGAGCGCTTGCCTTCCTGTCCGCTCACCAGCAGCACGGCGGCCATCGAGGCGGCCATGCCCGTGCAGATGGTTGCCACGTCGCTCGTGATGAACTGCATGGTGTCGTAGATGCCGAGTCCTGCCGTCACGCTTCCGCCCGGCGAGTTGATGTAGATGGAGATGTCCTTGCCCGGATCGGTGGAGTCAAGATAGAGCAGCTGTGCCTGCAGCGTGTTGGCCGTATAGTCGTCAATCTCGGTGCCGAGGAAGATAATGCGGTCCATCATCAGTCGCGAGAACACGTCCATCTGCGTGACGTTCAGCTGGCGCTCCTCCAAGATATATGGGTTCAGATACTGAGCCTGGGCCTTCACCACGTCGTCAATCACCATACCATTCATTCCTAAATGCCTGGTTGCATATTTTCTGAAGTCGTTCATAGTTGTTTTCCTTCTGTGTATTATCCTTTTGCTGTTAATTCATTCAAAAAGAAAGGAGGTTATCGGCTCCTTCTTTCATTATCCGTAATACAAAGATAAGAAAAAAAGCCGATAACCCCTAATAAAAAGATGTTATTTTTCGCAAAAAATGCGATTATGCCTCCATCAGCTTGTTAAAGTCGTCGAGCGAAACCTTCTTTTCATTCAGTTTCACCACGTTCTTCAGAGCGGCGATGAGCTTCAGGTCGATGCTGCGGTCGACAAAGCTCTGCACGTTGTCTTCCTTCTTCATCATCTCCTTGGCATAGTTCTCCAGATACTCATCGGGCACGTTGTTCATGCCATACTGGGCGAACTGTGCGCGGGCGGCGCCCTTGGCGGCCTCGAGGATGTCGCTCTGCTCCACCTTGATGTTGTTGGCGGCCACGAGCTGCTCCTTCATGAGGTGCCATGTCAGCTCCTTGATGCTCTGCTCGTAGTTCTTCTCCACGTAGTCCTCGCCCTTGTCCTTGTTGTTGTTGAGCATGATGCGCTTCAGCAGGGCATCGGGATAGGTCAGCTGGCCCACCTTGTCTTCCAGATACTTGCGCACGTCGAGCAGGAACTTATAGTCGGAATCGATGGTCAGCTGGGTCTTCAGTCCTTCGGCAATCTTGGCGCGGAACTCCTCCTCGTTCTTCACGGTGTCCTTGCCAAACACGGCGTCGAAGAGTTCCTGGTTCACCTCAGCCTTCACGAAGCGCTGGATCTCGGTCACCAGGAAGGTGAAGTCGGATGTCATGTCGGCCACCTTCTCGCGGTCGATCTTCAGCAGCGACGAAACCTCCGAGTCGTTGTCGGGATAGGCCTTGCGGGGATTGAAAGTGATCACGCTGCCCAGCTTGGCGCCGTCGAAGAGTTTCTTCTGGTCGTCCACTTTGATATATTCGGGCATCATCACGGCCGTCTCTACCGCGATGCCGTCTTCCTTGGCGTTGCCGTCGGCATCGAGCTCCTTGAGGTCGCCCTTCAGCATGTCGCGCTTTTCGGGATCGTACTCCTCCACCTTGTCGTAGTGGCCAGAGCGCGAGGCGAACATGTCCACCTGGTTGTCTATCAGTTTGTCGTCGGCCTGGATGTCATAATAGTCTATCTTGTCCTTCTCGGTAAGCTCCACCGTGAACTCAGGAGCCACGGCGATATCGAACTTAAACTCATAGGGGGCTTCCTTCTCAATGTCCACCTGCTCCTGCTTCTCAGAAGGCATCGGTTCGCCAAGCATCTGAATCTTGTTGTCGTTCACATACTTGTAAATCTCCTCACCCAGCAGCTTGTTGATGGTGTCCACCTTGACCGGAGTGCCATACTGGCGCTTGATGATGCCCATGGGCACCTGTCCCGGGCGGAAGCCGGGAACATTGGCCTTGCGCCGGTAGTCCTTCAGTGTCTTGTCTACTTTCTCCTTGTAGTCTGCCTCTTCCACGGTCAAAGTCATCAGTCCGTTCACTTTGTCGGGATTTTCAAATGTTACTTTCATCTCTATTTTTCTGAATTAAATATTTATTTCTTTATTTGTCTGTCGCGCCTGCTTTCCCACTCAGCGTTAAGCCTTTCCGGGCCATCGGCCATGGGCCGCAAGCCAATTTGGGGTGCAAAATTACGCATTATTTTCCGAATAAATATATATAAGGTGGAAAAATACGTTTTTTTAACTCATTCTTTGAGCGGAATCAGTTGTTGAGCACAGTCCCGACCATTCCATGATTTCCAAAAAAGCAAAAAAGAATATTCCCGAAAGGCTCGGCTTCCGGGAATATTCTTTTTATCTGCAAGCGCCCATGGCGCACCGCATTAGAGGTTCGGGTTGATTTTGCTCCACTCCGAGATGGGAGGCACGATGTTGAGCGTCACGAGCTCGTCGCGCATCTTGCAGAGGTGCTCGTAGCTGGCATCGAGCTTGGCGTTCTCCTCGGGAGTGCCCTGGGGCACTTCATACTTGGCACCGTCGGGGCCGAGCGTGGTCTTCATGGCCATCATGATGTGGTCATACTTGTCGGTCTTCACATAGGTGCCTACGGGGAAGCGGAAGGGTTCGCCGCCCATGGCCGAGCGAATCATCTCCACCGAGAGGTAAGAGGGGCTCTGGAAGCTGGAGCGTCCGCGGAGCTCGATAATCTTGGCGCCGCCCTTCGTCACGGCAGTCTTCATCTCTTCCCACTCAGCCTCGGGGAATTCGTCGGTGCCGATGATGTCGGTGAGCTTGCGTCCGGCAATCTCTACGTGGCTGCCGAATACGGCCATCTGCTCGCCGTGTCCGCCATAGGTGGCGCAACCGGTGATTTCATCCTGCATCACGTTGAACTTCTTGGCCAGTGCACTCTGCAGACGGGTGGTGTCGAGTCCGGCCAGAGTGGTCACCTGTCCGGGTTTCAGTCCGCTATAGAGCAGCGTAACAAGACCGGTGAGGTCGGCGGGGTTGAAGATGATAACCACATGCTTCACGTCGGGGCAATACTTCTTGATGTTCTGTCCCAGTTCCTCGGCTATCTTGCAGTTGCCGGCGAGCAGGTCTTCGCGGGTCATGCCAGCCTTGCGGGGAGCGCCACCTGAAGAAATGATGTACTTAGCGTTGGTGAATGCTTCCACGGGGTCGGTGGTGGCAGTGATCTTCACGTTGCCAAAACCGCTCTGGCGCATTTCCTCGGCCACGCCTTCGGGCGAGAACACGTCATAGAGACAAATGTCGTTGGTGAGGCCCATCATAAGGGCTGTCTGTACCATGTTGGAACCAATCATACCGGCTGCGCCGACGATTGTGAGCTTGTCGTTAGTTAAAAATGCCATAATCTGTTATTATTTAGATTTAAAATTAATGATTTCAGATTTACGGCGCAAAGATAGCAAAAAAAAGGCAACGAGCGTATTTATTTGAACTATAAATTGTTATTTTATCTAAAAGGTGCTCCTCTTTGCAAGGTGGAAATGACAAATGCCCCGGCCGTTGCACCACCCGACAAGCTAAGCAGCTTACGCCCACGGAGGGGAGCCTTGGCGGAGGCTGCATTTTGTGAATTTTCTTTACAAAACCGAACCCGCCCCGCCAGTAGCTTTTAGCGAGCACGCCACTCACGAGGCGTAAATGGCGTGCTTACGAGGCGTGAGGGGCGTGCTTACTCATCGTAAGTGGCGTTTTTACTGCGGCCGCTGATTTTCAGCCATTTATGCGAGCGGGAAATTGTTTGTGAATTTTCTTTACAAAACCGCCGGTCCGGAAGCCCAAAAAAGAAGAAAAAACGCCACATTGGAAGCTTTATTGAAGAGGATTTTGTATATTTGCACCATCGGGCAGCAAGCTGTCACCACCAGTTGCCCTGTCAGGGAAACCATAACCATAAAAACACATATCAAGATGAACAGGAAAATAGAACAACGAATAGAGGCGCTGCGCGAAGTGATGCGACGCGAGCACCTGAGTGCTTTCATCTTCCCAAGCACCGACCCGCACAATGGCGAATACGTGGCCGACCGCTGGCGCGGCCGCGAGTGGATAAGCGGTTTCGACGGCTCGGCAGGCACGGCCGTAGTGACGCTCAACGAGGCGGCACTCTGGACCGACTCACGCTACTTCCTGGCTGCCGAGGAGCAGCTGCGCGGGACCGAATACCAGCTCATGAAGGAAAAGATTGCCGGCACGCCCACCATTGCACAATGGCTGGGACAGGTGCTCGGCAACGTGCAGAGCCCCGAAGTGGCCATCGACGGATGGGTGTGGGCGGCGGCGGAAGCTGAGGAGCTGAAAGCCCAACTACGCCGGCAGGGCGGCATGACGCTGCGCACCAACCTCGACCCGCTCAGGCTCATCTGGACCGACCGGCCCGCCGTGCCGCTCAACCCCGTGGAGATTCAGCCCTTGGAGCTGGCTGGTGAGGCATGCCACGAGAAACTGCGCCGACTGAGGCAGGCTCTGCGCCAGCAGCACGCCGACGGCATGCTCATGACGGCTCTCGACGACATTGCCTGGACGCTCAATCTGCGCGGCACCGACGTGCACTGCAACCCAGTGTTCGTGAGCTATCTGCTCGTTGCCCACGACTCCGCCACCTTATTTATAAATAAGGAGAAGCTCACCGAAGAAGTGAAAGCCTATCTGAAGGCCGAGGGAGTGACCACCGACGACTACGACAACGTGGTGAACGGCCTGAAAAACTACTTCGAATACAACATCCTGCTCGACCCCAACGAGGTGAACTACACGCTCTTCAAGACAGCCACGCGCGAGGTAATCAGTGCCGAATCGCCCGTGAAACGAATGAAAACGCGCAAAAACGATGCCGAGATAAGGGGTTTTAGGCAGGCGATGCTGCGCGACGGCATCGCCATGACCCATTTTCTCTGCTGGCTGAAGCCTGCCGTGGAAGCAGGCGGACAGACCGAAATAAGCATCGACCGCAAACTGACTGCCCTGCGCGCGGAGCAGCCACGATTCCGCGGCACTTCGTTCGACACCATTGCGGGCTACGAGGAGCATGGCGCCATTGTGCACTATGAAGCCACGCCCGAAACCGACATGGAGCTGCAACCCAAGGGACTGCTGCTCCTTGACAGCGGCGCACAATACACCGACGGCACCACCGACATTACCCGCACCATTGCCCTGGGGCCGCTCACCGACGAGCAGCGGCACATCTACACGCTGGTGCTGAAGGGGCACATCCAACTGGAACTGTGCAAATTCCCCGAGGGCGCCAGCGGCACGCAGATCGACGCATTGGCGCGCAAGGACATGTGGCGCGAAGGGCTGAACTACCTGCACGGCACGGGCCACGGCGTGGGCAGCTTCCTCAACGTGCACGAAGGGCCCCACCAGATTCGCATGGAATGGAAGCCGGCCCCTCTGCTCGCGGGTATGACGGTGACCGACGAACCGGGCATCTACCTGGCCGGGCGCTTCGGCGTGCGCATAGAGAACACGCTGCTCATCACGCCCTACATGGAAACGGAGTTCGGCCGATTCCTGCAATTCGAGCCCCTCACGCTCTGCCCCATCGACACCACGCCCGTCATCCGCGACATGCTGCTGCCCGAGGAAGCCGAGTGGCTGAACGCCTACCACGCCAAGGTCTACGAAGCCTTAGCCCCGCATCTGGAGGAAGCCGAAAGGGCCTGGCTGGCCGAAGCCTGCAAGGAGATATAATCCAGGAAAAGGGAGTCTACGAAGAGAGGGGATGGTTCCACTATTGCCAACAGGCAACGGGAGCCATCCCCTCTGTTATTTTACTGATTTCCAATATCATGTCAGAAACGCCCGGACCAAAGGCGCTTCCAAGGCGAGAAGCCGCCCGTCAGAGCGTCAGCTCCACGCCCACGCCAAAGACGTTGTTTGTGCGTGTGAAAGAGTTCTTGCCTGCCGGGATGACCAGTCCAAGGTTCTCCATGTTCTGTTGCGGAGTGTCCATCTTGTAGTCGTCATAGTTGGTCTGGAAATAGGCCACGTTCACCTTCACCTTGTCGGAGATGCGGTATCCGGCGCCCAGTCCGAAGGTCCAGCTGTTCACCACGAACGACATGTCGTTCATATATTCGTCAGAGAGTCCGTAGCGAGTGAGCTGCACGCCGCCGCTCACCTGGAGCTTCTTGGTCACGTCCCACTCGGCACCACCCAGATATTCGTTGGTGCCACTCTTCAGCAATTGCTCGCTGTGCTGATACCAATGGGCGTCCTTGTCGTAGAAATGATGGTAGCCGGCATTGATGCGCACGCCCGGCGTCACCTCCCACTGAGCGCCCAGGGCCAGTTGTGCAGGCGAGTCTTCGGGCACACTGGTGCCGTTGACATACTTATTGGTGGCGGCAATGACCGTTGCTTCCTTCAAGTCGGAATCATTCTTCATGCGCATGCGGGTTTTGAACTCGTATTTGGCGGCAAAGTTGAAGTTGCCGGTCTTGTAGTCGATGCCCAGCACGGGGGCAATGCCCCATCCTGTCTGGTCAGATTTCAGGTTCACTCCGTCGGCATAGGGAGCAATGGTCTGGGCACTGGCAGCCAGCTCCTGTCCCACAGCCTGCAGGTTCTCGCCGGCGGTCTGCAGTTGGGCCCCCTGCTGCTGCAGAGCCATCACCTCTGGTGTCTGCATGGCCTGCTCCTGCGTCATGCCTGCGGCCATAAAGGCACTCACATACTGAGCGATGCCGTCTCTCACCTTCTGCGCTCCGGCGGCGACGGCTTTTCCGGCATCGCCGAGCCCGTTGTTCACGCCAAGGAAATATTCATTGAGCGTGATGCCCGTCTGCCCGTCCATCACGCGGATGTTGTTCAGGCGCGCCTCATAGGAAGCCGTGCCATAGAGCAGGCGCAGACCGCCATAAACCGACAAGTGCTCATTAATCTTATGGGCGGCACCTATCTGAAAGCCAAAATAATACTGCTTGCCCTTCATGTAGCCGTCAACGTCGTAGCCTGTCACGTTGGGCACGCTGGCCCCCAGGGCTCCTATCTGGCTGTTCAGCTGGGTGGAAACGCCGATGAGCCGCTGTGCAATGGCTCCGACAACCGTCTCAAACGAGCCGATGCCCTTGTCGAACTCGCACTTGCCGCCACCGCCAGGCACCGAGAAATTGAACTGGAACGACCAGTTGCCCTTGTTATAGGCAGCCTGCAAGGAGGGAATAATGGGCGCATTGGCCACACCCTCGAATTCCTTGACCGTATGCCAGTCATTTTTCAGGCCCAGCGCAAACAACGGGTTTTCGGCCGTCACCGTACGAGTCTGATGGGCATATTGCCAGTTGAATCCCAGGTGCAGTCCGTCACCAAGGA
>CAMOPD010000017.1 GCA_946622085.1 uncultured Prevotellaceae bacterium
GGCCACTATTACCGCTTCGTGTGCGGCTGTGGAGGGCGTCTACAATGCCGGCACGGCATCGTTTGTGCTCACCGTAACCGACGAGGGCGCGGTCACAGGACAGCTGCTCTACGAGAGTTGGAGCCACTCGTCGGCCAAGAGCGATGCACTAAGCACGATGGGCAGCTTCTCCACGAATCTCGATTCCGATGAGTGGGCAGCCTTCAGCAATGTATTCCAGGGTGCCAATCAGTGCGGCAAACTGGGAACAGCCAAGGCTGCCGGCTCTATGAAAACCAGGGAACTGGCACTGACGGGCGATGGCGTGCTGACGTTCAGGATAAGGAAATTTGGCAGTGATGATGGCAAGCTGAAAGTGTCGGTGGCGGGTGCCACCATTGCTGGCGACTATCTGTTTGCCCCCGCGTCGGAAGACGCATGGACCGACTGCACCGTGAAGCTGCTCAGCGGTAACGGCAAGGTGGTGCTCACGCTGGCCACCACCGGCAAGCGGATGTATATCGACGACATTGTGCTCACTGAGGCTGGACCGGCCTCTGTGGAGCTGAAAATAGGCCACGCAGGAGCCGTTTCGTTCAGCAGCAGGGCAGCGCTCGATTTCAGCGGGAGCGACGTCCGTGCCTATGTGGTGACAGCCCGGAGCGACGGCAGCTTCTTGCGGCGGCAGGTGATGCGAGTGCCCGCCAACACGGGGCTCGTGGTTGAGGGAGCCGAGGGCAGGTATGACATTCCCGTGGCCGACAGTGCCCCGGCCATCAGCGACAATCTGCTGAGACCCACCTCTGAGGGAGTCTTCACCGTGGGCAACGACTATGGGCGCGTCTACGGCCTGTTCCTTTCTTATAAGTCGCAGAAAGTGGGCTTCCAGATGAAGCAGGCCGACTTTACCTTTGCCGAGGGCAAGAGCTATCTCTACCTGGAGGAAAACAACGACGCCAAGAGCATTATCTATGTGGACGACGAGACAACGTCCATCAGGCCGCAAACGGGCGAGAAAGGCGCATCGGAGCAGCGCTACACGCTGACGGGCCAGCGCGTGGGCAGAGACTATCGCGGCGTGGTGATTGTGAACGGCAAGAAGATGTTGAACCGCTAATGACAAGGAGCATATCATCATGAAAAAACACACATATACGGCACCTCACTTGAAGGTGATGGCAGAGAGTGAAGAGGCCCTCCTGGCAGGGACTTATAGGCTTTTTGATGAAGACGAGGACGGCGAAGACCTGGGCAAGTCGGGGCTTTACGACGCCGAGGCCTGGCCACGAATGCCCGACGTCTGGGACGACGATAATCCAGAAGCCACTTTCAGTAGCCATGTAAAGGAATTGAACTGACGGTCTGGCACACGGTTAATGCTTGCCCATCGTGCCGCTCCGTCCGCGTGAGGGGGAGGAGCAGCGGCTTTTGGATGGGCTTTAGGAACGGCCCAAAGGAGACGAATAGTTTTGAAAGTTTTGGCCGTGTGGCTTTTTTTGATTACTTTTGCGGAGATATTCTTTTGGGATATCCCCATCTCACTGACACGCAAACAAAAGCATAGCAGACAATGGCTAAGGAAAAGGGGTTGACCCCGATGATGCAACAGTTTTTCTCGTTGAAGGCCAAGCATCCCGACGCACTGATGTTGTTTCGGTGTGGCGACTTCTACGAGACTTATTGCGAGGACGCGGTGGCCGCAGCAAAGATTTTGGGCATCACGCTCACCAAGCGCAATAATGGAGCGGGTACGAAAGGCGACGAAATGGCCGGTTTTCCTCATCATGCGCTCGACACTTATCTGCCCAAGCTCATCCGCGCGGGGCGCAGGGTGGCCATTTGCGACCAGCTGGAAGACCCGAAGCTCACCAAGAAACTGGTGAAGCGCGGCATCACCGAGCTGGTGACGCCGGGCGTGGCCATGAGCGACAATGTGCTGAACTACAAGGAGAACAATTTCCTCGCTTCGATACACTTCAACGCTGCTCCTGCACAAAAGGGTAGGAGAGGGCAGATGTGTGGCGTGGCCTTCCTCGACATTTCCACCGGCGAGTTCCTCACGGGCGAAGGCTCCTACGACTATGTGGAGAAGCTGCTGGGCAATTTCCAGCCGAAAGAGGTGCTTTATGAGCGCGGTTGCAAGCAGGACTTTGAACAAAGATTCGGCTCGCGCTATTGTGTGTTTGAACTCGATGACTGGGTGTATGCTGAGCCCACGGCGCGGCAGAAGCTGCTGAAGCATTTCGGCGTGAAGAGCCTGAAGGGCTTCGGCATAGACAATATGCATCTGGGCGTGACGGCGGCCGGTGCCATTCTGCAATATCTGGAGATGACCCAGCACACGCAGATAGGCCACATCACGGCCATCTCGCGCATTGAGGAAGACAAATACGTGAGGCTCGACAAGTTCACCATTCGCTCGCTGGAACTGCTCGACACGATGCAGGAGGGCGGCACGTCGCTACTGGGCGTGATTGACCGCACGGTGACGCCCATGGGTGGCCGAATGCTGAGGCGCTGGGTGGTGTTCCCGCTGAAGGACGTGGCACCCATTAACGAGCGTCTCGACGTGGTGGACTACTTCTTCCGCAGTCCTGACTTCCGACTGACCATTGACGAACAACTGCACCGCATGGGCGACCTGGAGCGCATCATCTCGAAGGTGGCCGTGGGACGGGTGTCGCCGCGCGAGGTGGTGCAGCTGAAGGTGGCCCTGCAGAGCTTGGTGACGGTGAAGGCTGTCTGCCAGACGGCCGACAATGACGCCCTCAAGCGGATAGGCGAGCAGCTGAACCTCTGCGAGAGTCTGCGCGACAGGATAGGCCGCGAAGTGGAAAACGACCCGCCGCAGCTGGTGAACAGGGGCCACGTGATTCGCCGCGGATGCAACGACGAGCTCGACGAGCTGCGCGACATCTCGGAGAACGGCAAGGGCTATCTGATGAAGATTCAGGAGCGCGAAACACAACAGACGGGTATTGCCAGCCTGAAGATAGGCTTCAACAATGTGTTCGGCTACTATTTGGAGGTGCGCAATACCTATAAGGACAAGGTGCCGGCCGAATGGGTTCGCAAGCAGACACTGGCGCAGGCCGAGCGCTACATCACGCAGGAACTGAAGGAATATGAGGAGAAAATTCTGGGGGCCGAGGAACGCATCCTCGCACTTGAAGCCCAGCTCTTCAACCAGCTGGTGATGGCCATCCAGGAATATATACCCGCCATCCAGATCAATGCCAACCTGCTGGCACGGCTCGACTGCCTGCTCTCGTTTGCCAAGACTGCCGAGGAGATGCACTACATTCGTCCGATGATCGACGAAAGTGATGTGCTCGACATTGTGCAGGGGCGCCACCCCGTCATCGAGACGCAGCTGCCTGTGGGGGAGAGCTATGTGCCCAACGACATCAGACTGGACCGCGAGCGACAGCAAATCATCATCATCACCGGACCCAACATGGCCGGAAAATCGGCGCTGTTGCGCCAAACGGCTCTCATTGTACTGCTGGCCCAAATAGGCTGCTTCGTGCCCGCAGAGAGCGCGAAAATAGGCCTGGTGGACAAAATATTCACCCGCGTGGGCGCCAGCGACAATATCTCGCTCGGAGAATCGACGTTCATGGTGGAAATGACCGAGGCCGCCAACATTCTGAACAACGTCACGCCCCACTCGCTGGTGCTCTTCGACGAACTGGGACGCGGCACGAGCACCTACGACGGCATCAGCATCGCCTGGGCCATTGTGGAATATCTGCACGAGCATCCCAAGGCCAGTGCGCGCACGCTCTTTGCCACCCACTACCATGAACTGAACGAGATGGAGAAGAACTTTGCGCGCATCAAGAACTACAACGTGAGTGTGAAGGAGGTGGACAACAAGGTGATCTTCCTGCGCAAGCTCATGCGCGGCGGGTCGGAACACTCGTTCGGTATTCATGTGGCCGAGATTGCAGGCATGCCCAAGTCGATAGTGAAGCGGGCTAACAGCGTGCTGAAACAGCTGGAAAGCGAGAGCAGCAACGTGGGAACGGTGGGCAAGCCGTCGGCCGAAAAGCTCAACAGTTCGCGCGACGGCATTCAGCTGAGCTTCTTCCAGTTGGACGACCCCGTGCTCTGCCAGGTGCGCGACGAGATTCTGGGTCTCGACGTGAACAACCTCACGCCGCTCGAAGCGCTGAACAAACTGAACGAGATAAAGAAGATTGTGGGAGGAGGAAAATAGGAGTATTCACGGATTTGCTATTTACTGTTTTCTTCAGGCTATATGCAATGGTAAATAGCAAATCCGTAAATCGTCAATAATCATTGTTTCTTTTTTGCCCTCAGCATGCACCAGACGCCAATAATGACGAAGGGGATGGAGAGAATCTGTCCCATGTCGAGCGGCAGCGAGGCCTCGAAGGCTTCCTGTACTTCCTTGGTGTATTCAATGAAGAAGCGGAAGGTGAAGATGAAAGTGAGCGTGAGTCCAAAGTAGAAACCCGTTCCCACCTTCTTGGGATAGTGCTTATAGAGCCAGATGGAGAGGAAGAACAGCAGGGCATAGGCAATAGCCTCGTAGAGCTGTCCTGGATGGCGCGGCAGGTCATCCACCCTTTCGAAGATAAATGCCCAGGGCACCTGGGTCACCTTGCCGATGATTTCGGAATTCATCAGGTTGCCCAGTCGGATGAAGCAGGCCATGGAGCCGGTGGCAATGGCGATGTTGTCGAGCACGGTCCAGATGCTGAGCTTCGTCTTTCTGACATAGAGCCACAGGGCGATGATTAGTCCCAGCGTGCCGCCATGGGATGCCAGCCCGGCATAGCCAATGAACTTCCAGCCGCCTTCGGGCAGGAAGTGGATGGGCAGAAGCATCTCGACGATGCCTTTGAAGGAGGTGAGAAATTCGCCCGGCTGATAGAAAATGCAGTGGCCCAGGCGCGCTCCTACGAGGATGCCGATGAAGCAATAGATGAAGAGCGGGTCGAAGAGCTCGTCTTTTATCTTCTGATCCTTATAGAGCTGGCGCACCACAATGTAGGCCACGGCAAAGCCGAGAAACCAGCAAAGGCCATACCATCGCACGCTGATGGAACCTATGTGGAAGGCTTCCAGATGGGGGTTCCAGAGGATGAAACTTAGGAGTTGTTGCATAGTGGTTGGGGTGGTGATTTGACTAGTTATCCTAGTTATCCTAGTATTCCTAGAATTTCCTAGAATTTCCTAGTATGAAAAATTACACATTGAATCGGAAGTGCATGATGTCGCCATCCTGCACCACATAGTCTTTGCCCTCGATGCCCATCTTTCCGGCTTCGCGCACGGCGGCCTCAGAGCCATACTTGATGTAGTCGTCGTACTTGATGACTTCGGCGCGGATGAAGCCTTTTTCAAAATCGGTGTGGATGACGCCAGCACACTGCGGAGCCTTCCATCCCTTCTTGTAGGTCCAGGCTTTCACCTCCATTTCGCCGGCGGTGATGAATGTTTCGAGGTTCAGCAGGGCGTAGGCTTTCTTGATGAGTCGGTTCACGCCACTCTCTTCAAGGCCCAGTTCCTCGAGAAACATCTGCTTGTCTTCGTAGGTTTCGAGTTCGGCAATATCTTCTTCTGTCTTGGCCGCGATGACCATCATTTCGGCACCCTCTTCGCGGGCAATGGCCTCAATCTTGGCAGAGAAGGCGTTGCCGCTCTTGGCGCTGGCCTCGTCGACGTTGCAGACGTAGAGCACGGGCTTGGTGGTGAGCAGGAACAATCCGCGCGCAGCATCCTGCTCCTCCTTGGAGTCGAACTCCACCACGCGGGCATTCTTGCCCTGGTCGAGCACTTCCTTATAGGCTTCGAGCACGCGCAGCAGCACCTTGGCATCCTTGTTGCCGGCGGCAGCTGTCTTCTGCACCTTAGCCATCTGGCTCTCAATGGTTTCCAGGTCCTTCAGCTGCAACTCGGTGTCGATGATTTCCTTGTCGCGCAGCGGGTCAATGGAGCCGTCAACGTGGGTGATATTGTCGTCTTCGAAGCAGCGAAGCACGTGTATGATGGCGTCGGTTTCGCGAATGTTGCCCAGGAACTTGTTGCCCAGGCCTTCGCCCTTGGAAGCACCCTTCACCAGTCCGGCAATGTCTACTATCTCGCACGTGGCGGGCACGATGCGCCCCGGATGCACCAGCTCAGCCAGACGGGTGAGCCGCTCGTCGGGAACGGTAATCACGCCCACGTTGGGTTCTATCGTACAAAAAGGGAAATTGGCTGCCTGTGCCTTGGCGCTCGACAGGCAGTTGAAAAGCGTGGACTTGCCCACGTTGGGAAGTCCCACAATACCACATTTTAATGCCATAATGTCTTTATAAACGTTTATAAATCAGTGCAAAGGTAGTGCAAAATCCGCAATCGGCCAAATGTTAGGCTCGATTTGTAGGTTTTTGCGTGTGTTGTGAGCACTGAAAGGCGTTTGGCGGGTTTCTGTGGGCACTTGGTTCGTAGCGGTTTTCTGGGTGTGGGGTAGGGCATTGCCGGCATCTACTTCGCCTTGAAGATAATGGGGATGGTGTATTTGGTTTTCACCACCTGACCGTTCATGGTTCCTGGAATCCACTTGGGCATGGCCTTGACTGCACGAAGCGCCGCCTGGTCGAATGTGGAGTCGAGGCTTTTCACAATTTTAGCATCGGTTATGCTGCCATCTTTTTCCACCATGAACGAGATGACCACGCGCCCCTGCACGCATGTTTCTGCGTATTCAGCAGGATATTCCACATTGTTTTCCATCCATTCCATCAACGCTCTGTAGCCACCTGGAAAGCTGGGCATCTGTTCCATTACGTCGCCAACAATCTGTAAGTTGGTTTCAGTGGGCATCATTTCTCCGGCCGTCGGCAGGAAGTTGTCTGTATTACTGCATGCCGTGAAAGTGGCAATGCCCGCTGAAAGTCCCGCAATGGTGACCGCCTTGCCGAGCTGGCGGCGCATGCTGAGCTGCCGCTCAATGTATCTCATTTCGGCCTCGCAGGCCGGACATGTTCCGCGGCACTCGCCTTCGTGGTGACACTCTCGCGGAGTGTATTCAATGTGGTTGGCATCGGCTATCTTCTGGCGTATGCCTTTCAGCACGTTGCAGATGGTTTTTCCTTTTGTCATCATCTTTGTTTGTTTGATTGTTTTTGCAAAGATAAAAAAGAAAAATCCCGATGTCAAGGGGCATCGGGATTTTGACATGCCGTCGAAGCATTAAATGATTGATTTCCAGTATGTTGCTTTTTACTGGCTTCCACGTTTTGACACGTCTGCAGCATGCGTGAAACAGGTGTTTAGTGCGCTTCGAGCCAGTTTTGTCCGAAACCGCTGTCGGCAATAAGGGGCACCTTGAGGCTGATGGCTCCCTGCATCTCCTCGAGCACGATGCGCTCTACGCGCTCCTTCTCTTCAGGAAAGACGCTGAAGTTGAGTTCATCGTGCACCTGGAGAATCATTTTCGAGCGAATGCCTTCGGCCTTAAAGCGCTCAAAGATGCGTATCATGGCTACTTTGATGATGTCGGCAGCGGTGCCTTGTATCGGGGCATTGATGGCATTGCGCTCGGCAAAGCCGCGCACCGTGGCATTGTGGCTGTTGATGTCGGGCAGATAGCGGCGTCGGCCGAATAGGGTAGTGACGTAGCCCTGCTGGCGTGCCGTCTGTTTGGCTTTCTCCATGTAGTCGTGCACCTGCGGGAAGGTGTTGAAGTAGCCGTCGATGAGGGCTTTTGCTTCTGAGCGCTCAATGTTGAGCCGTTCGGCCAAGCCGAAGACGGTGATGCCATAGATGATGCCGAAGTTGGCACGTTTCGACTTGGTGCGCTCGTCGCGTGTCACTTGGCTGATATCCTTTTTATATATATTGGCGGCAGTGGCGGCGTGCAGGTCTTTGCCTTCGCTGAAGACGCGAATCATGTTTTCGTCGTTCGAGAGATGGGCCATCACGCGGAGTTCAATCTGGCTGTAGTCGGCCGAGAAGAACAGGCAGCCAGGTTCTGGCACGAAGGCCTTGCGTATTTCCTTGCCGTCTTCGCCGCGCACGGGAATGTTTTGCAGGTTGGGGTCGCTCGACGACAGACGGCCCGTGGCGGTGATGGTCTGGTTGAACGAGGTGTGTATGTGGCCTGTGCGGGCATTGATGAGCTTGGGCAGCGCATCGATGTAGGTGCCCAGAAGTTTCTTCAGTCCGCGGTGCTCTAAGATGCGCTCCACGATTTCGTGCTTCGATTTCAGTTGCTGCAGCACTTCCTCACTGGTTACGAATTGTCCCGTCTTCGTCTTCTTGGGTTTCTCTATGATTTTCATCTTGCCGAACAACACTTCGCCCACTTGCTTGGGCGAGGAAATGTTGAACTGTTCGCCTGCCAGCTCGTAGATGCGCTTTTCTATATCGAGCATGCGCTGGGTCAGCGTGGCGGAGGTCTCGGCAAGTGAATGGGTGTCTATGCGGACGCCCGTCATTTCCATTTCGGCCAGCACAGGCATCAATGGCATTTCAATGTCGCGGAACAAATCCTCAACGCCAGCCTCTTTCAGCTTCGGCTCCAGCACGTTTTTCAGTCGCAAAGTGATGTCGGCATCTTCTGCGGCATACTCATACACTTCGGTGTGGGAGAGGTCTCTCATGCTGCGCTGGCCCTTGCCCCGCGGGCCAATGAGCTCGTCAATGTGGATGGTTTTATAGTTGAGCAGCGTTTCGGCCATGTAGTCCATGTTGTGTCGCAGTTCGGGCTGTAGCAGGTAGTGGGCTATCATGGTGTCGAACATCGGGCCCTTCAGTTCAACGCCATAGTTGCGGAGTACCTCCAGGTCGTATTTCAGATTTTGTCCCACTTTGAGGATTTCGGGGTTTTCATAGAGTGGTTTAAATATATTAACAAATCTTTGGGCTTGTTCACGATTGTCTGGAATGGCCACGTAAAATGCCTTTTTTTCTTCAACGGCGAAGCTCAATCCCACCAATTCTGCATCGATGGCGTTGGTTGAAGTGGTTTCGGTGTCTAAACTTAAAATTCGTTTTGTAATAAAAAAGTCACAAATTCTCCGCGCATCTTCTTCGTTTTCAATCAGTTGATAGTCGTGGGGAGTCGTTTTAAGGCTCTCAAAACTCGCGTCAGATTCTGTTTCTTGCCCTTCGGGCGGAAAAAAATTAAATAAATCGGGCTCTGAATTTGACTTTTTTAAGACTTTCTGTGGTTTATTAAGAAATTTGTCGGCAAGGGTCCGAAACTCCAAATCGTTGAATATTTTCCTCAGCTCCTGTTCGTCGGGTTCGCTCACTTCCATCTCTTCGAGATTGAGTTCTATGGGGACATCGGTTCGGATGGTTGCCAGGAACTTCGACATGTTGATGTCGTCGATATGTGTTTCCACTTTTGTGCGCAGAGCTCCTTTTATCTGGTCGGTGTGCTGAAGCATCTCGTCGATGGAGCCAAACTGGTTGATGAGTTTCACGGCAGTCTTCTCGCCCACACCCGGGCATCCGGGGAAGTTGTCGGCCGAGTCGCCCATCAGTGCGAGCAAGTCTATCACTTGGCTGGCAGACTCAAGCCCATATTTTTCGGTCACCTCCTTCACACCCATCGTCTCATATCCTCCTCCGTGGCGTGGCCGGTACTGGAAGACGTTGGCGCTAACCAGCTGGCCGTAGTCCTTATCGGGGGTAAGCATATAGGTGGCAAGGCCGATGGAATCGGCTTTTTTTGACAATGTGCCGATCACGTCGTCGGCCTCGAAGCCGTCAGCCTGCAGTACGGGTATGTGCATGGCCTGCAGGATTTGCTTGATGATGGGCACGCTGCTGCGAATGTCTTCGGGAGTTTCCTCGCGCTGGACTTTATAGTCGGGAAAGGCTTCGCTACGGAACGTGGGGCCGTGCGGGTCGAATGCTACACCTATATATTTGGGCTTCTCCTTGGAGAGCACTTCGTGCAACGTATTCATGAATCCCATGATGGCCGAAGTGTTGAGACCCTTTGAATTGATTCGTGGATTTTTGATAAACGCATAATAGGAACGATAGATGAGTGCGTAGGCATCTAAAAGAAACAATTTATCCATAATAATTCTATTTTTCCGCGTAAAATTACGAATATTTTTTTATTAATCCGATAAAATAACTAATTTTGTAACAAATTTCATGACCATGGATTATTTGTCACTTATCAAGAAACCTATTGTTACTGAACTTGCAGAATTCGTCAGTCTGTTTGAGTCGGCTTTAACTCATTCGGATGGACTTCTTGGACAAGCCCTTGCACACATCCGTCAACGCGGCGGAAAACGCATGAGACCCATGCTCATGTTGCTCATGGCAAAGAATTTCGGAAAGGTTTCGCAGGTGACCCAGCATGCTGCTGTGGGCTTGGAATTGCTTCATACGGCCAGTCTCATTCACGACGACGTGGTTGACGAAAGCTCCCAACGTCGCGGCCAGGCATCGGTCAATGCCACCTATGACAATAAGGTTGCGGTCCTGGTGGGCGATTATGTGCTCTCCACCGCCCTGCTTCATGTGGCTTTTACCAAGAATGATGCCATTGTCAGAAATCTGGCCGAACTTGGAAGAAGTTTGTCGAATGGCGAAATCCTTCAATTGACCAACATTCAGAACTCCGTCATCTCAGAAGATGTATATTACGAGGTGATAGGGCAGAAGACGGCTGCTCTTTTTGAGTCGTGTGCAGTTGTTGGGGCCATTTCGGTTGGTGCTTCCGAAGAAAATATAGAAGCAGCTCGGAAATTCGGCCGATTCATCGGTATTATTTTCCAGATACGCGATGACATCTTCGATTATTATGACTCTAAGGAAATAGGTAAACCTACGGGTAACGACATGCTCGAAGGAAAACTCACTCTGCCGGTTATCCATGCTTTGCTGACTCACTCAGACGAGCGGATGAAGCATCTTGCGGATAAGGTGAAAAGCGGCACAGTGAGTCAGCAGGAGATTGCCGAATTGGTAGCGTATGCCAAGACGCATGGAGGAATAGAATATGCCGAGCAACGTATGGAACAGTTTGCGGCCGAGGCACGCCTTTTCATTGATCAATACGTGACTGACGAGAATTTGAAGAACGCTTTCCACGCTTATTTGGATTTTGTCATTCAGCGCAGGAATTAAGCAGATTGTTACATGAAGAATCGCCCTTTTCACTCGACAATATATCGGTGAAAAGGGCGATTCTTTCGTTAGGCCGTTCCTTCTTAGAAGAATTTAGTTTCCTTTCCTGTGAGTTCGCTCAGCAGCATGTTGGCCAGGCGGCTTGTTCCAAGACGGAACCACTTGTTGGTGAGCCATTTTTCGCCGAGTACTTCCTTCACGATGGTGTAGTAGATCAGTGCATCCATGACGCTGTTAATGCCACCTGCCGGCTTGAATCCTATCTGAATGCCTGTTTCTTCGTAGTACTCCTTGATGGCCTGGCACATCACGTAGGCTGCTTCGGGCGTAGCAGCCGGTTCAAGTTTTCCTGTTGACGTTTTGATGTAGTCGGCACCGGCATACATCGATAAAATGGAAGCTTTCTTGATGTTTTCGGCTGTTTTCAGGCATCCAGTCTCCAGGATTACCTTCATGGCCTTGTCGCCACACGTTTGCTTCAGTTCGTTGATGTCGTCACACACGCCTTCGTAGTCGCCCGAAAGGAATTTTCCTACCGGCATGACGATGTCTATTTCGGTAGCTCCGTCCTTGATGGCCAATGCTGTTTCGGCTACTTTCACCTCAATGAGAGCCTGTGATGAGGGAAAACTACCGCTCACGCAGGCTATTTCCACGCCGTCGATCTCGAGCGTTTCGCTCACTATCTTGGCAAAACAAGGATAAACACAGATGGTGGCCACGTGGGGGAGGTCAGCGTAGACCTCGTCAAAATGGTTCACTTTCTCGGTGAATGCCATGACGCTTTCTTCCGAATCGGTTGTTTTCAGCGTGGTCAGTTCGATGCTGCCCATCAGGAAGCGTTTCACTTCCATCGTGTCGTTCTCGTGAACTTGTTCGGCAATGATTTTTTTCACCGCATTGTTCACTTCCGCATCGTTGATGTCGGTTTTATACTTGCTGAGCGCCTCTTCATATTTGCTCAGTCGGGGAGCATGCTCATGATGGTGTTCATGCTCATGGTGTTGGTGGTTTTCTGCCATAGTTTATTATGCTTTAAGTTTAGGATTTTCTATGTGGCGCAAGCTGTCTCTTCGGGTTTTCTTTTCCATGCTGCGCAGCAATTCTGTTGTTAGGTCTACGCCGGTTTGATTGGCCAGACAAATGAGCACCCACAATACGTCGGCCAATTCCTCGCCAAGGTCGGATTTTTCGCCCTTTTTGAAGCTTTGGTCGCCATATTTGCGTGCCATGATTCGTGCCAGTTCGCCCACCTCTTCTGTCAGGCATGCCATGTTGGTGAGTTCAGAAAAGTAGCGCACGCCGTATTCCTTGATCCATCGGTCTACGGCATCCTGAGCTTCGCGTAGCGTCATAGGTGCAGCAGAAGTATTAAGGCTACCGCGAACATGGCCAGCACAACGATGGCCAGCCAGAATTCAAATTTAGTGAATTCCTTTCGGTAGATGAGCGTGGTGACCAAACCGATGACAATCAGCAGCAGACCAGTCACTGCCAATGTGGGAATCCTGGCAAAACGACCTACTACGTAGAGCGCAAATCCGCCCAGGTTGCAATAGTTGACGATTTTTCTTTTTTCCATGGTTCTTTTCTCCTATTTTTGGTTGATGATTGCCATGTGTTTCAGCGCACAAAGAAATAAATGATGACGAAGATGATGCTTATGATGAAGAGTGCTATTAGGTTTTCTTTGTTCTCTTTGCCGAATTGTTTCCAGTGGGCGAATTTCCAAATTATTTCCAATATCCACAAAATGCCAAAAGCCCATATCAGGTATTCGCCCCATTCTATCTTCAGGAATTTCTCTAAGACAAATCCACAGACAAACAATGCCAAGGCAATGTTGTGTACTATTTCCAAGTGTTTCTTCATATGCCGTTATTCTTTGTTTTTGGTGTCCATGCAGATAGTCACGGGGCCGTCGTTCAGCAGTTCCACTTGCATCATGGCCCCAAACTCTCCCGTTTCCACGTTCTTCCCGATGAGATGGCTCAGTCTGGCGCAAAAGTCCTCATATAGCGGCACCGATATTTCGTGTTTTGCCGCCTTGAACCATGAGGGCCGATTACCTTTTTTATAGCTTGCAAAGAGGGTGAATTGCGACACTACCAAGGCGTTGCCTCCAACATCCACGATGCTGCGGTTCATCACTCCGTTTTCGTCGTCGAAAATGCGCAGCGCTGCCGTCTTTTTTGCCAGCCATTCCACATCCTCTTCGTTGTCGTCTTCGCACACGCCTAGCAGGATGAGCAGGCCAGCATCGATGGCCGATTTCAATTTTCCTTCTATGGTCACGCTCGCATGGGTAACGCGTTGTACAACTGCTCTCATTTATTTCCTTATTTAGACATTGCAAAGATATAAAATTCTGCCGATTATCATCTCTTTGGCGCTAATTATTTTCTTGCTTGACTCATTATCTTTACTTTCACCCAAGCGGTACTCGTTCTGGAATGGTGATCGCTTTTGATAGTCTTTACGCATTTGTTTAAAGCGCTGATTGTCAGATATTTAGTTGATTATCGGGGTGGAAATGGTTCCAGATAATCTCCGCTTTGCTATTTCCAATGATGGCTGTCAGTTCTTCCTTGCTGGCCTCCTTTATTTTCTTCACGCTTTTCATCTTCTTCAGCAGTTCGTCGCGTGTTTTGGGACCAATGCCCTTGATGTCGTCCAGCTCGCTATGCAGGGCATGTTTTGAGCGTTTGTCGCGATGGAATGTGATGGCGTAGCGATGCACCTCGTCTTGAATGCGTGTGAGCACGTGGAATAGTTCGGAGTCGGTCTTCATGCCTATCACCACGGGTGGAAATCCAAAGAGCAGCTCGTTGGTGCGGTGGCGGTCGTTCTTGGCCAATCCAGCAATGGGGATTTGCAAGTGCAACTCGTCTTCCACCACCTCTCTGACTACCTCCATCTGGCCCTTTCCGCCGTCTGTGATGATGAGGTCGGGTAGGGGAGTTTCTTCCTCCATCATGCGCGTATATCGACGTCTCACCACCTCTTGCATGGATGCATAGTCGTCGGGGCCCACCACAGTTTTGATGTTGTACTTTCGATAGTCTTTTTTCGAAGGCTTCATGCCCTTGAATACCACGCAGCCGGCAACGGCGTCAGTTCCCGAGATGTTTGAGTTGTCGAAGCATTCTATTTGGTAGGGCATTTTATCCAGTTTCAGTGCTTGCTGAAGTTCCTTCATCAGTCGTGTTTGTTTCTGCTCAGGATTCAGCTTCTCTGCCTGTTTCAGTCGGTCGAATTTATATTGTTTTCCATTCATTTCCGAGAGGTCCAGCAGTGTCTTTTTGTCTCCTCTTTGCGGGATGGTGAACGTCACGTTCTCCATCTCCAGATGCATCTCAAACGGCACAATAATCTCTCGTGAATTGCTCCTGAACCGCTGCCTTATTTCCACTATGCCCAGTTGCAGCAATTCCTCTTCCGTTTCGTTTAGTTTCTTTTTGTATTCAAAGGTGAAAGCCTGGTTGATGGAGCCATTGGTCACGTGTATATAGTTGATGTAGGCCTGGTTTTCGTCGTTGGTGATGGAGAATACGTCCACGTTGTTGATGGTGTGGCTCACCACCTCGCTCTTTGAGCAGTAATTGCTCAGCAGCAGATAGCGCGTTTTCAGCGCCTCGGCTTCTTCGAACTTCAGTTCTTCGGCCTTTTTCTGCATTTCATCGAAGAGCCATTTCGTGATGCTACGCGTGTTTCCCTTTAGTATTTCGCGTGCCTGGCGCATGTTTTCCTGATACTCCTCGTAGCTCTGTTTGCCTATGCACGGCGCATCACAATTGTGGATGTGATATTCCAGACAAGGCTTGAATTTCCCCGTTTCCACCCCCTCTTTCGTAAGCGGCAGTCGGCAAGTCCTCGGCTTATAGAGCTTGTTGATGATTTCCAGCACCGCATACATGGTGCTGATGTGGCTATAGGGTCCAAAGTATGTACCCCATTTCTTGTTGATTGTGCGAGTCTTGAAAATGCGTGGGAAGTATTCGTTGGTTACGCAAATACTGGGATAGGTTTTTCCGTCCTTCAGCAGTACGTTGTATCGCGGTTTATACTTCTTTATCAGACTGTTTTCCAGTAAGAGCGCATCTTCTTCCGAATTTACCACCGTGTAAGTGATGTCGTGGATTTTGCTCACCAGCACTTTGGTTTTAAATCGGTCAACCTCTGTATGAAAGTATGACGAGCAGCGGCTTTTCAGACTCTTTGCCTTGCCCACATATATGATGACTCCTTGGTCGTCATAGTATTGGTAGCTGCCTGGTTTCTCGGGCATGTTGGCCACGATGCTTTTCAGCCTTTTTATACGTTCCTCATTTTCTTGTTTCGTCATCTTTCTTGCTCATTTATAATACTTTCCTGTTTGCTTGTTTCACGTGAAACATCGTCGCGTCATTCTTCATCACACGTCATAGATAAGAAAGGTGTGACACCTTGGCCACACCTTCCTTTTGTTTCTCGTTTCAGACTCTGATGAGCGTTGTGATTTCGGTGTTCGGGTCGAAGATGTCTCTTCCGTGCAGTCCTTCGTCGGTGATTTCGATGATGAAGTTCAGGTAGATGTTCTTAGGATTGAACTTCTTCACCAGGTTGTAGGCCGCTTTCATCGTACCACCCGTAGCCAACAGGTCGTCGTGGAGCAGCACTACGTCGTTTTCTCCGATGGCATCTTTGTGAATCTCGATGGTGTCTTCACCATATTCTTTCGTATAGCTTTCCTGAATAGTTTCGGCCGGTAGTTTGCCCGGTTTGCGGCAAAGCACGATGCCAGCGTTCAGTTTCACGGCCAGAGCCGATGCCATGACAAATCCTCGGCTCTCGATTCCAACGATTTTCGTGATGCCTTTGTCCTTGTAGATTTCGTAGAGTTCATCAATCATTTCCTGCACGCATGCCGGATTCTTAAACAGTGTGGTCACATCGCGGAAATTGATGCCTTTCACGGGGAAGTCCTGGATGCAACGGAGGTTGTCCATTAATAATTTGTTGTTCATTGTCAGTTGGTTATATGGTTGTTGTGTTCTTTCTTGTTTCACGTGAAACATGGCGCTGTTGCAGGCTTCTGTTCATCGGCCCATCAGCACCAGCAGCACGTTGATGTCGCTTGGCGAGACGCCTGGTATGCGGCTTGCCTGGGCCAGTGTTTCGGGGTTGATGGCGTTGAGCTTCTGCCTTGCTTCGGTCGAGAGCGACTGCAGGCTGTCGTAGTCGAAGTGTCCTTTGATTCTGATTCCTTCCAGTCGGTGCATTTTCTCGGCCACCATTTTCTCCCTTTCAATGTAGCCTTTATACTTCATTCTGATTTCGGCTGCCTCGGCTATCTCTTCCTTCCGGTTCTGCGGCGCATCGAGGGCCGCCTTCAGTTCGGGCACGAGTTGCGATAGAATTTGGAAATTCAGTTGCGGGCGGCCCATGAGATCAGCTATTTTGGCACTTCCGCGCAGCGGTGCTGTTCCCAGTTGTTCCAGTGTGGGGTTTACGACCGCCGGTTTCACCGAATGCATGTTGCAGAATTGCTCGATTTCTTCGATGGCCTGTTTCTTTTGTTTCCACCACGCCATGCGTTCGCTCGAGGCCAGACCCAGATGGTAGGCTTTCTCGGTGAGTCGGGCGTCGGCATCGTCTTGTCGGAGCAGTATGCGATATTCTGCCCTCGAAGTGAACATCCTGTAGGGCTCGTCCACGCCCTTGGTCACCAGGTCGTCGATGAGCACTCCTATGTAGGCCTCGTCGCGGGCCAGGACCAGTTGCTTGGCAGCTGCCGTGTCGGCTCCGGCTTCCGAAGCGCTCAGGGCGGCGTTCACACCTGCCACGAGTCCCTGTCCGGCGGCCTCCTCATATCCCGTGGTGCCGTTCACCTGGCCAGCGAAGAAGAGTCCCTTGATCACCTTCGATTCCAGCGAGTGGGAAAGCTGCGTGGGGTCGAAGAAGTCGTATTCTATGGCGTAGCCAGGGCGATAGGTCTTCACGTCGCGCAGAGCGGGAATCTTGCGTAGTGCTTCCAGCTGCACGTCCATGGGCAGCGACGACGAGAATCCGTTGAGATACATCTCGTTGGTGGTTTCGCCCTCCGGCTCCAGAAAGAGCAGGTGCTGGTTGCGGTCGGGGAAGGTGACGAGCTTGGTCTCTATCGACGGGCAGTAGCGCGGTCCTATGGAGCGTATCTGCCCATTATAGAGAGGTGATTCGGGCAGCCCCTTTCTCAGCACCTGGTGCACCTCCTCGTTGGTGTAGCACTCCCAGCAGGGCAGTTGGCGCAGTTTTCTGGGCTCGCCCAAGTAGGAGAACTGGTGGTAGTCGTCCTCGCCCACCTGTATGGTGAGGTCCTCGAAGTGCACGCTGCGCTTGTCTATCCTGACGGGCGTTCCCGTCTTCATGCGAGCCGAGCGTATGCCGTGTCGGGTGATGCTCTCGGTGAAGTGGGCCACGGCGGGTTCGGCAATGCGCCCTCCCGGCACCATGCGCCGTCCGATGTGCATCAGTCCGTTGAGGAATGTGCCGGCGGTGATGACAATGCTCCGTGCCCTGAATTCCGCGCCCCAGATGGTTCTCACGCCCACGGCCGCTCCCTGCTCCACGAGCAGTTCCTCTGCCTGGTCTTGCCAGATGTCCAAATTGGCCGTTTCATCGAGCGTTTCGCGCCATTTCCAGATGAATTTTCCGCGGTCGCACTGCGCGCGCGGGCTCCACACGGCCGGTCCCTTCGAGCGGTTGAGCATGCGGAACTGTATGGCCGTAGCGTCGGTCACCCGTCCCATCTCTCCGCCCAGGGCGTCGATTTCGCGCACAATCTGGCCCTTGGCAATGCCGCCCACGGCCGGATTGCACGACATTTGCGCAATCTTGTTCATGTCCATCGTCACCAGACAGGTGCGGGCACCCATCCTGGCGCTTGCCGTGGCAGCCTCGCATCCAGCGTGGCCGCCGCCGATGACCAGTACGTCGTAATGGAAAGCCATGTGTTAAGTATGAGTTCGTCTTATCGTCTCAGGGCGATGTTGTAGTTGTAGTAGCTGGTGTTGCCCGTGATGTCCTCGAGCACGTGGAGGAATGGCGGGAAGTTCACGTCCTCCTTCTCGGCAATGCCTTTCGTCTCGAGTATCACCAGGTTGTTGATGGGCTCCAGGAAGGTGTCGAGCTCGAAGAACTGTCCCTTCCAGATGAAGCTGCGGCGCTTCTTGTGGATGGTCTGCCGGTAGGGGTCGGCCTGTTGCAGCAGGCTCTGGTAGAGATTGTTTGACACCTGTCGCTCGGTCACGAGTTCCTCCTTGTCCGAAATCTTCTTCTTCGTGGTGTGCACGTTGACAAACTTGCTGCCCCATCCGCGTCGTCGGAGCCTTATTTCCACGCCCGGTTCGGCCACGAGATATGTCTGCGTGATGTCGCTCTCTATGGCGTCGGGCAGTTCGCCCGTGATTTCCACGATATACTTGCGCTCCTCCTCGATGGGCTGTGGCAGTTCGAGCACGTTGCTGATTTCCTTGAGCACGCGGTTGAGCTTCTTGTCGAAGTCCTCGTGGTTGTTGATGACGCGCAGATGGGAGTGTCCCGTCCAGGCATCGATGACCTTCTTGTCGAGCATGCGTGCAATCTTGAGTCCCTCCTCGTCGGCCGCCTCGTTGCGGCTGGCGTTGTTGGAGGTGGTGTAGAACTGCTCGGCGCCGTCGGCTGCCGACACCAGGTGGAGCACAGCGTCGTAGCGGGCGTCGCGCAGCTCCTGTGTGCTGACGCCCACGGCGCGCGTGATGTCGTCCCACATCTCCGGCTTCATGTAGGCCGAGATGTCCATGGCGCCTCGGTCGCACACGATGAGTGCCGGTTTGCGGCACGCCTGCGCCATGCGCATGAACTTGTCCTCCAGGGCCAGTTGCACCTCCAGTGTGGCCTTCTCGCCTTCGTAGAAGAAGTCGGGATTCTTCGTCAGGTAGTTCATGCCTGCCTGTGTGAACATGGTGGGCACTTCGGGGATGGTGAATACTTTGTAGCCGAGGCTGGAGAAGTGCTCAATCACTCGCACCAGAGCCGTCGTCTTGCCGGCGCACGGTCCGCCCGTGAGCACTATTCGCTTAATGTCTTTCATGAGATGGGCAGTATTTGTTAGATTGCAAAATTACAAAAGATTTTGCAAATGTGTAGTAAATAAACCGAAAAAAACGTTCCACGTTCGTCGGCGAGCCTTTCGCTGAGCGGTTGCAGAATTGTTAAAATGTAAAGAATATTCACATTCTTCCTGCCTCTCTTTGTCTCCTTTTTTAGCCTTTTCGGTCATTGTTTCGATTCCGTGTCGCGTTTTCAGGGGCCATGAGGCCTCGTGAATTTAACAGCCGTTAACGCTCCAGGCGCCCCTTCAAGGTCCTTGCTCCGGGCCTGTGGGTGGGCCTGAAGCCCCTTTCAATGGGCTAACGTGTTGATAGCCAGCCGTTTGCTGATGATTATCACGCCGTTTTCGTGCCGAAATCGGCCTTGTTGGCATGAGTAAGCGGCGTGCTCACGATGAGTAAGTGGCGTGCTTACTCATCGTAAGTGGCGTGCTTACTCCTCGCAAATGGCTTACTCACGAAAGGTCAGAAGGCGATTGTTTAATTAAAATTGCTTAAAATTAACGGTTCTGTCAGGCCGTTCCGCGCCATCAAAAAAGCATCAGAATGGGGCAAAACAGCCGACTGGAGGGGGTGAAAACCCGCCATTTTTGCCCATTTCATCACAGCCCATTTTCCCCTTTCGGCCCGTTTTCGCGCCAAAAACGCCGATTTTCAGGATTGAAATCTGCTTTTTGCAACCGTTAAAATGTAAACATCTTTCCTTGTTTCACCTCCTCGTTTCCCCCTTCCGGACCTTGGCCAATAGCAGCGCTGCGGTGCCACGATGATGCGCCGCGAGCCCACACCACTTCTTCACAACCTTGATAAATAACGCATAAGAAACAGTTTTTTTTGCGAAAAAGCTTTGAAGTATCACCTTTTTATAGTATTTTTGCAATCACAAAGACGATGCCAAATACTCAAATCAGGGTATTTTGCGTCGCGAGTAATATGCTGCTAATGTTGACGAAAGATGTGAATCTTGAATTAAATCTAACATTTAAATACTTTAAATTCAAACATTTATGTGGTTAATCAATTCATCTATTGGTAGGAAAGTAGTGATGTCGGTCACCGGCCTCGCCCTTATCCTGTTTCTGACGTTCCACTGCTGTATGAACGTCGTGGCGCTTTTCTCCGGAAAGGCCTACAACATGATTTGTGAATTGCTTGGCGCCAACTGGTATGCCGTTGTGGCAACACTTGGCTTGGCAGCCCTCGCGGTGATTCACATTGTCTATGCTTTCATCCTGACGGCCCAGAACCGCCGTGCCCGTGGCTCGGAGCGCTATGCCGTGACGGACAAGCCTGAAAAGGTGGAATGGGCTTCGCAGAACATGCTGGTGCTCGGCATCATCATCCTCGTGGGCCTGCTCATCCATCTCTACGACTTCTGGTTCAACATGATGTTCGCAGAGCTGTTCCCCTCAATCCACT
>CAMOPD010000018.1 GCA_946622085.1 uncultured Prevotellaceae bacterium
GATTCCGGCCAGATAGCCCACGAGCACTATCCATGATACTTTCTTCAGATACCAGCCGAAGGTGATTTTCTCCAAGCCCATTACCACCACACCGGCTGCGGAGCCGATGATGAGCATCGAGCCGCCCACGCCGGCACAGTAGGCCAGCAGCTGCCAGAAAATGCCATCCACGGCCATGGCGCCTGTCTCGGCCACCGGATACATGCCCATGCAGCCGGCCACCAGCGGCACATTGTCTACTATCGACGACAGCACACCGATGATGCCGTTGATCACGTAGTAGTTGCCCGAGAAAGCCTCGTTGAGCCCGTTGCCCAACGCCGTGAGCACGCCCACTTCCTGCAGCACAGCCACTGCCATCAGTATGCCGAGGAAGAACATGATGGTGGCCAGGTCGATACGCGAGAGGATGTTGCTCACGCGCTTGGCCATCGTGTCGTCTTCGGCCGTGTTGTAATGGAAAATCTCAGTTACGGTCCAGAGTACGCCCAGCACCAGCAGGATGCCCATAAACGGCGGCAGATGGGTGAGCGTCTTGAAGATGGGCACGAACACCAGTCCGCCCACGCCCAGCCAGAAGATGATGTTGCGCTGGCGCTGTGTGAACTGGCTCACCTCTGCCTTGGGCAGATTCTGCGCCTTGTCGAACTTTCCGTTGAGCGAATATTGCAGAATGAAGGCCGGCACCACCATGGAGATGAGCGAGGGCAGGAGCAGTTCGGAAATGACGCCCTGCGTGGTGATGACACCTTTGATCCAGAGCATGATGGTCGTCACGTCGCCGATGGGTGAGAATGCCCCACCTGAGTTGGCGGCTATCACTACCAAGGCGGCGTAGATGAGCCGTTCCTCGCGGTTCTGGATGAGCTTTCGCAGCACCATAATCATCACGATCGACGTGGTCAGGTTGTCGAGAATGGCCGAGAGGAAGAACGTCATGAATGCCACGCGCCAGAGCAGTTTGCGCTTTGAGCGCGTCTTCAGGGCATCGCGCACGAAGTTGAAGCCTCCGTTGGTGTCTACAATCTCCACGATGGTCATGGCACCCATGAGGAAGAACAGCGTGCCGGCGGCATCGCCCAGATGGTGCTCTATTATTTCGCTCACGTGGCCGATGAGTCCGTTGGCAGCCACGTCGGGATAGTAGTTGCCCAGCCCCATCATCATCAGGGTCCAGCAAACCACGCACATGAGCAGTGCAATGGCTGCCTTGTTCACTTTCGTCAGGCTCTCGAGGGCAATGCACAGATAGCCCATGACGAAAGCCGTAATAATCAATATGGTCAGTGTTGACATGTTTGTTGTTGATTTATGATTATGTTTTTATAATAGAGGAGAGAGGAGAGAGGAAAGAGGAGAGAGAAATGTATTGGGCGTTAAAATGACGGCTTGATGAGAAATGAATATTTATGATTACCATTCTATCACAAGATGCCAGGAGCCACTTCATCCTGCCTCCAAGACTATTCTCTCTCCTCTTTCCTCTCTCCTCTCTCCTCTATAAAAAAATATCTCCTCTGATTATTAACTCATTTAGCCATCTGATAGATGCGGCGCATGTCGTCGGCGGCAATCTTCTCGATAGAGCCCAGCACCATGGTGCCTTCGCGGCTGCACTTGCGCACCATCACCTCTATCTCCTCGTCGGTGATGTCGCGGCCAAGCAGTTCGCGAATGCTTGTGGGCATGCCGATGTCGTGGTAGAAGCGCTCCAAGGCCTCAATGCCACGCAGGGCCGTTCCCTCGGGGTCGCTGAAGTCGTTGGTCACGCCCATCACATTGACGGCAAACTGCACAAAGCGGCTCACGTGTTTCGGCATCACGAAGCGTGCCCACGACCCCCAGATGGCAGCCAGGCCAGCACCGTGCGTCACGCCGAAGAGGGCGCTCAGCTCGTGTTCCAGTCGGTGGGTGGCAAAGTCCTTCTCGCCGCCACATTCCGTCAGGTTGTTGTGCGACAGTGAGCCTGCCCACATGATCTGCGCGCGGTTGCGATAGTCCTCGGGATTGCGCATCACTGCATAGGCCGCATCCTTCACCGTGCGCATGAGTGCCTCGCTGATGGAATCGGTGAGCGTCATGTCGTCGAACCGGCAGAAATAGCGCTCCATGGTATGCATCATGATATCGGTGGCACCCGCTGCCGTCTGATAGGGTGGCAGGGTGAACGTGCGCTCGGGGTTCATGATGGCAAAGCGGCAGCGGCACAGGTCGCTGTTGGTGCCGCGCTTGTTCAGGTCCTCATCGCGGGTGATGACGCACGAGTCGCTCATCTCGCTGCCCGCCGCTGGAATGGTGAGCACGCAGCCGATGGGCAGACAGGCCTCCGGGCGCTTGCCGCACCAGAAGTCCCACACGTCGCCCTCGTAGGGCACGCCGTAGCCAATGGCCTTCGATGAGTCGATGACGCTGCCGCCACCCACGGCCAGGATAAAGTTCACCCCTTCGCGGCGGCAGAGGTCAATGCCCTCGCGCACCTTCGAGAGCAGCGGATTAGGCACCACGCCGCCCAGTTCCACATAGCCTATGCCGGCATCGCTGAGCAGGTTGAACACCTTGTCGAGCAGGCCTGAGCGGCGGGCACTGCCGCCACCATAGTGCACCAGCACGCGCTGGCCCCCATGTTTCTTTATCAGTTCGGGCAGACGCTCCTCAGCGTTGCGGCCGAAAGCCACTTCTGTGGGAGCATAGAAATTGAAATCTTTCATAGTGTTTACACCTTATTTATATATATGTATATGTTAATGATTAGTTTTTCGGCTGTTCTGGCGAGTTGTGGCAGCAAAGATACGTAAAAACGGGAGAAAAGCCAAATATAATGCGTTGTTTTTCGAGGGTAGGGAGATATCGTGGAAAGCTATTGTGGAAAGCGGGATATGGTAGCCGCCCAATTTATAACTGAGAAAATGGAAATTGAAAATCATGCGCCGAAAACATTTCTTGCACCTCTACCCCTACGCCATCGAAACCACCTCTGCCGTATTCGTTCATCAACTGGATTCTCCCTTTCGGGCGATATCTTTATTCTGTGAATTTTCTTTACAAATTGAAATTGAGGAAAATATTTTCAATTAGTAAGCACGCCACTCACGATGAGTAAGTGGCGTGCTTACGAGGCGTGAGTGGCGTTCTTACTACCCGTAAGTGGCGTTCTTACTACCCTATACTGATTTTCAGCACTTTGCAGAGGCGTGCTTGGAGGACTGAAAAGATTGTGAATTTATTTTACACAATGAGCATGTTCTCATGGGCTTTTTTATGCTCTGGGCGACATTCCCAAACTCGCTTTTCGGCTCAGCCTTTGTCAAACCATTCACGTATGGGCAGCATGAACGGCGACTCTTCTCGTTGATAGATGCGCCCCCAGGGCGAGATGTATTGCCGGGAAGTGGTCACGAAGAGCCGCTTCTTGGCCCTCGAGATGGCCACGTAGAATTTGCGTGCCTCTTCGTCGAGCGCATTTTCTTTCGTGGCGTAGGTGCTTGGAAACTTGCCCACCACGGCATCGAAGACCACCACATTGTCGAATTCCAGCCCCTTGGCCTTGTGCACAGTCGATACAAATACCCGGTCGTTCATGCAGGCCGAGCCGCACAGGTCGGCCTCCTTGAGCGTGGTGAGTTCCTGCATGTGGGCGCTCAGTTGCTCCCAGAGCGACAGCCCTTGGGGGGCAATGTCTTGCTCTATGTAGTCGAGCACGTATTTCAGTTTCGGCAGTTCGGCCATGCGGTGGTCGGCCAGCAGCGTGTCGTAGACATAGCGCATTTCGCTGACGATGGTCGACTCAGGTCGTCGGCTGTAGAGCAGTGCCCGGGCGCGGCTGTAGAGTGGGCCGTAGAGATGGCGGAAGCGGTTGATGATTTGCGCATTTCTGCGTGCGAACGATGGCTGTTCTGCTGCAAGTCCGCTTCCTTCGCGCCAACAGTAGTTCACCAGGCTGAGCGTTGCCATGATGTCGTCGTTGGCCAAATGAGAGTTTTGCCCCTCCAGACCCAATGCCGGTATGAGGTTTTTCAGTTTGTAGCTGCGCAGGCTTGGCTCAACAAGCCGGATGAGTTTCAGCGAGTCGAAATAAGTGGGCCACAGGCTGCTCATGCTCATTTCCGGGGCATAGCGGCGCATGTTGTAGTCGAGAATGTGGTAGTCGTATTCTACATTGTGGCCGATGATGACACATCCCCTTGCAAAGCCTGCGAAGAGTCTGAATGCCTCTTTCGGGCTATGGTGTTCGTGCCGGGCGTATTCTTCTATCAGCGGATTGGGCGTATCGCCCAGCATGGTGGGAATTTCGCGCCTGGTTTCGATGAAGAGGTTCAGCTCCTCTACGACCTTTCCCTCTCTGACGCGCACGGCGGCAATCTGCACCACGTCGTCCTCGAAGACGTTCAGACCGGTGGTCTCGGTGTCGAAGATGACCAGGTCACGGTTTCTGTAGGCATCGACAAAGTCCCCGAGATAGGTGGATGTGCCTTCGTATTGCAGAAAGTCAACAGGCGTGAAGGCACGGCGCCTGAGCTGGTGCATGAACTGACGGGCCGCCGAGTGGCTGCCGAAGAGGTTGAGGCCGGTGAAGAGTCGGGCCCACTCAATGTAGTTGTTCTCCTGAATGAGCACGCTGAGATGGGCCAGCAACAGTCGCATTTGTGGCGTGGTGAAGAGGTCGATGCCCGAAATCTTGAAATGAGGCACGCCGAGATATCGGCTCACGTCGTCGGCATCGCTGTTGAACGCCACGACGACGGCCGTGGTCTCTGTGGGATTGCCGGCAAAGAGGTTGCCCACCAGCCGGGCCACCTCCTTGCATTCTTCCACGTTGTTGTCGGCCTGCAGCAGTTGCACGCAGCCCTCGGTGCGCGGGGTGTCGTTGGTGGTTTGTGGCAATAGTTGTGGCGCTATGCCCAGTTGCAGCGTGGCATAGCGGTTGTAGATGTCGAGCAGATAGCGCGGAGAGCGGTAGTTGACGAAGAAGTTGTGCAGGTGGTCGTCGCCGCAACGTTGGCGCAGCATGTTGAGCGTGTCAATCTTTGCTCCCATGAACGAGAAGATGGCCTGCTGCGCATCGCCCAGGTAGACCACGTTGGCATCGGGAGCCGTGAACAGGTCGATGATGGCTATTTGCAGCGGATTGAGGTCCTGCACCTCGTCTACCTGAATCCACTTGAAGCGGGCTGCAGGCTTCGTGGTGGAGAGATGGTCGTAGGTTTTCAGCAGCAAATCCTCAAAATCCATCAGCCGGTGATCCTCTTTGTAGTGCTCATAACATCGGGCTGCATAGAGGCTGAGGATGAGCGAACGCGCCTGGGCCGACATCACCACGGGCTGGTCTTTATAGTCTTCGGCGTGGTGATAGAGGTGAATGGTTGACGCTTGCGTGTAGGGCAGCGAGAATAGCAGGCACAGTTCGTGCAGGGCCTGTGGGTTGATGGCGTCGCGGTGAACCATCAGTTGTGGCGGATATCCCGTGCAGCACTGATACATCAGGTGTTGCAGGTTGATGATTTGCGAGTAGCGTTGCCGTTGTCGGGCCTCGCCCAGAATCTTCAGTTCGTCTTCTTCCATGAAGTCGGCAATGATGCTGATGGAGACGTCGGTATCGATGATGGCGGTGTCGTCGGCCACCACCTCGTTGTCAAACAAGAACTGCGAGCAGAAGCGGTGAACATTGCCCACGAAAGGTGCGCCCTGCTGTGCACCATTTTGCTGCATCAGCTGGTCTATTCTCTCTTTCATGCCGCGAGCGGCGCGGTTGGTGAAGGTGAGGCAGGCCATCTCTTCGAAGCTGATGCCGCGCTCATGGGCCCTGATAATGCGTTCGGCCAGAACGGCCGTCTTGCCGCATCCCGGCGGAGCCAGCACCAGATGGATGCCGTCGTGGGCTTCGATGACGCTGAGCTGTTGGGGGTTGAAATGGGTGTTTTCGTTCATAGTCTGGATGATGGGCTTGTGTGAAGGATGTTGCAAAAATAGGCAAAAAACTTACTAATTGCTTTCTTCCGAGGCCCTTAATTGTCATTTCTTTACATTTTCTCGCAAAAAGCGACCGCTTTTTTAGAATTTTTTCTTACTTTTGCAGTATAAAGCGGCCGCGGGGAGACCGCAATTCTCCTTTGGGCTAAAAATGTTGAAATAACGTAGACTATGGCTGAAACTCATTTTTTCATCAGCATATGTTTTTCGTTGGTGTTGCTGCTTGTGTTTTCATCTCTTCCTGCAGAGGCTCAAACAGAGGAAGATGATATCTGGCGGCAGGCAGAGCTGGAGAATGTAGACTTCAGCAAGCAAAAGAACCACTGCGTGAGGCTCTATGCCTACTATCGATATGTTGATGAAGGCAAAATACTGATCGATGGTCGCGAATTTAAAATGTATCGGGCATACGACGGCATTTGCTCGCTCGACATCAGGTATGGCCATGATGCCGACGATGGTGCACTGCCCATCGTGGGGCGCAACCTGGTGCACCCTGAAAAGGAAGGCAAATACATGGACTTCTACGAACTGAAACCCTACACTTTTCTGGAAAAGGCCCGCCGGGAACCTCAGAAATACACCATGGAGACGACTGGCGACACCACACGCGTCTACACCAAGCGCGGGCTGGCTGGCACTGCCGTGCTCGACACCATAGCCAGGGAACTGCGCATGGACTACAATGCCCTCTCGCCCGACACGGCCTACAGTATCAACCTGCTCATTATGAAAGCGCACATGTCGCATGTAGATGCTCATGCCGTCTATCGGCTGGACGATGCCGACATCAGCTATGTGCCGCAAGGCAACTTGAAGCATGCCGTGTTTGAGGGCGACATCGTCATAGAGTCGATGTCACTGCCTGGCCGCAGTCGTGATGGAGCGGGCTCAGGCAGAGGCAATCTGACCGAAATGTTTCATGAGTGCACGGAATTATATGTTGACAGCGTGGTCTACATGACGCGCGACGATTATCGCGCCGACCAGCGACTCACAGCCCGCCAGCGGGCCGAAAGGAGTGGCTACACCCAAGCCGACATTGAGCGCCTGCGCCAGAAACTCGGCGCACCACCGCTCACCGAGGCGCAGCGCCAGCGAATTGAGGACCAGTACGACTGGGACGACCAGATGGAACTCTGGATGAAGACCGTCTGGAAAAACAAGTATAAAGAGTTTCTACAATAAACAAACGAAAAGCGATATGAAATCATTGAAAACTGTTTTGATGGCATTGGCCATTCTGGCCACTTGGACTGCAAAGATGCAGGCCGCCGAAAAGAGCGACACGCTCGTCATGGAAGAAGTGAATAAGGTGAGAATCGAAACGCGCGACACCGTGCAGCGCATCGTTATCAGCGGCTCTAAGACAGACCCGCAGATGCAATATGTGCAGCGCATCGCCATTCCTGACACGTCGGCCGTCAGACGGACAATGACAAACGTGAAGGATTTCAACAAGATTGTAGTTTCGAAGAAGAAAGGCAAGGACTCCAAGTGGGAGACTACTGCACATATTAACCTGGGACTCTCCACATTGACCTCAGTGCCCGACGGCTATTCCTTCAAGTTGTGGCCATCCTTGGAGTTTGGCATAGGCTTTACGGCCGACTACCACCCCTTTGGGCGGAAGAACACCTGGAGCATTGGCTGGGCTTTCAACGGGCGCCGCTATGAATCGAAAGACGACTCCTATTGGGTGAAGACCAACGACGTGATGGCGCTCACTCCCTATGACGCTGCTCAGAAAGAAACCAAAACCTCGCTCAGTGTGTTCAGTCTGGGCATCCCCCTGTTCTACACCCATACGTTCGACAATAAGGGCGACTGGGAACTGTCGTTGGGTGCCATCTTCAACTTCAACACCGGGGCTCATGCCAACCGACACTACGAACTCGACGAAGAAGAGTATAGCGTGAAGACCAAAGCCATTGGCCAGCGCGTCTTTACCGTAGACTTCATGGCCATTATCGGCAATCCTCTGATTCCTGTCTATGTGAAGTATTGTCCGATGGATTTCTTCAAGGACGGCCGCGGACCGAAAGGGAAGCAGCTGAGCTTTGGTATTTGTTTCTAAGAGTCAGCGGCACATTGCCGGATGGCAGAACCCGGAACGACCGCGGGTCTTGAGTAGTAGGCACGTCAAAGCTTTAACGCCTTGACGTGCCTGTCAACACAGACGAGTCGTGGCTATTTTACCGAACTTATCATTATTATTCATTTCTAATTCTTTTCACTCATGGATTTAACTATTATTTTGCTCATCGTGGTAGTTTTGGTGCTACTCGTGTTTTTCGTGCTCGTTTCGTATGTCAAGGCACCGCCTTCATACGCCTTCATCATTTCCGGATTAAGCCGCGAACCACGTGTGCTCATCGGTTCGGGTGGTTTCCGCATTCCCTTCCTCGAAAGATTGGACAAGGTCTATCTGGGTCAGATTACCGTGGACATCAAGACGGAGGAGAGCGTGCCGACAAACGACTTCATCAATGTGGATGTAGACGCGGTGGCAAAGATTCGCGTCACCCCCAATCCCGAAGGCACCCGCCTGGCTGCCAAGAACTTCCTGAACATGACGCCCAACATGATTGCCGACCAGCTGAAGGATTCGCTCCAGGGAAACATGCGTGAGATTATAGGAACGCTCGACCTGCGCTCGCTCAACACCGACCGTGACGGATTCTCCGACCAGGTGATGCAGAAGGCTTCGCCCGACATGAGCAAGCTCGGCATTGAAATCATTTCGTGCAACATTCAGAACGTGACCGACAAGGAGGGACTCATTCACGACCTCGGCGCCGACAATACCGCCAAAATCAAGAAAGACGCATCGATTAACCGCGCCAATGCCGAGCGCGACGTGAAGATTCAGGTGGCCCATGCCGACAAGGAGGCCAATGATGCCCGCGTGGACGCCGACACGGCTATTGCCGTGAAGAACAACGACCTGGCCCTGAAGCGCGCCGCCCTGAAGTTGCAGGCCGACACCGCCCAGGCCGATGCCGACGCGGCCTACGCCATACAGCAGCAGGAGCAACAGAAGACCATCAACATCAAAACCGTTGAGGCCGAGATTGAGAAGACGCGCCGTGAACAGATTCTCTCGAAGGAGCAGATAGAAATCAAGCAGAACATGCTGGTGGCCGAGATTGAGAAGAAGGCCGATGCCGACAAATATAAGGTGGAGATTGACGCTGCCGCCGACCTGGAGCAGCGCAAGCGCGTGGCCGAGGCTCAGAAGTATGAGGCCGAGCAACGCGCCCTGGCACAGAATGCCGAGAGCGATGCCGCCCGCTACCGACTGGAACAGGAGGCCATGGGTATCAAGGCCAAAGGCGAGGCTGAGGCTTACGCCATACAGAAGAAAGGCGAGGCCGAAGCCTTGGCCATGGACAAGAAGGCCGAGGCATATAAGAAATACAACAATGCAGCCGTGGCACAGATGATGATAGAGATTCTGCCACAGATCGTGGAAAATGTGGCCAAGCCCATTTCGGCCATTAAGGATGTGAATATCTACAGCAGCGACGGCAATGGCATCTCTGCCCTGAGCGGCAACGTGCCCGTGGCCATCAAGCAGGCTTTCGACGTGCTTAAGTCGGCCACTGGAGTGGATATGGCCGAAATCATGAAGGCTGGAACCATTGAGGCTGCCACCACGCGCAACATCAATCTCAACGATGAAGCGAAAGAGGCACTGAACATAGACCCGAAGAAAAAATAGCAAACTCGCCGATTTATTAAGATGATGAGAGGAGGTGCCCCGTCGCGGACATCTCCTTTTTATTATGCCGAATGGCAAATGAGTCTTGTTTTCTGTTGTTATCCAACTTTCGCAGGGTGACAGGAGTTAAGGAGTTATGACAATACTTCTAAACCCGAAAACTCCGGCGGAAAGGAAGCGAGCAAGTCAAATGTCTTAACTCCTTAACTCCTTAACTCCAATGAAGTTGTTTATATGAGAAACTTGAATCTGTTGATACTATTCAGCGAATCATCTTTTTGAGTCGCCTACGGCCGCCGATTTTCAATTCTGCCCGGTAGGGCACTCCATAATATCATTCGCTGAACAGTTACTTTCTGTTGCTCTCACGTTAAAAGATGTAGAATGTTGATGTGGATTGTCTGTTTTTTGCTTATCTTTGCAAGTAATAATGACATTCCATAAGATTTCTCGGACAAAACATCATGAGGCGATATGAAAAGACTTGCATCAGTAATCTTGATAGCCCTGACACTAATACCTGTGGCCATGAGGGGTGATAATTTGCAAAAACTGTGGAAACAACTCGACAAGACGCGCGCTGACGACCTGCCCAAGACGGAACTGGGCATACTGCAGCAGATTGTGGACGAGGCAAAGGCAAAGCGGGCCTACGGCGACTTGCTGAAGGCCGAATTGCTGCGCGCGCAGACCACGCTGCTCCTCTCGCGCGACTCGCTGAGGCCCGTGGTGGCTGAGCTCGTCGGCGAACAACAGGCGGCCGAGAAGAGCGACGCCGTGTTCGGCATGGTCTATGCGGCCGTGCTGGGCCACATCTACAATGAGACGGGAGGGCTCGACGACTGGCGCCGGCTTAGAGATGAATACAGGGCCAAGAGCCTGGCCCAGCCCGACTTGCTGGCCAAAACGCGGGTGAAAGGCTTCGCTCCCGTGATGCGCATGGGGCGCAATGGGAGCATCTTCAACGACGACCTGCTGAGCGTCATCGGCTATGAGGCCGACCGAATCGACCTGCTGCACGACTACTACGAGCGCCAGGGCAACCGCGAAGCGGCCCTGGTGACGGCGCTCGACCTGCTGAAAGCCAAGGAAAACACTTACCGCTATCGAGGACAGGACATTCGCAAGTGTCCCTACGCCATGAAACTCGACTCTCTGCTGCAGAAATATGGCCATCTGAAGGTGGCTGGCGAAGTGGCCGTCGAGCGCTACAGGCTCATGGAGGCCTGCGAGGTGGACGATGCCGAACTCGTGAGCTACATCAACTATGCGCTGAAGCGATGGGGCGGATGGCCTGGATGCAACTACCTGCGCAACGCCTACAACGAACTGACGAAGCCCACCATCGAGGTGGATCTGGGAAGCAGTGTGGCACGCCCCAGTGAAGAGCGCCGTGTGGTGTTCGGCACCATACGCAATGTGGGCGAAGTGACCATGAGGATTTCACGGCTCAACTGGAACAGCATAGAAGGAAAATACCATAATCTTTCCACACGCGAGGGGTATGCAGCTGTGAAGAAACTGATTGTGCCCGGTTCGACACAAGTGCAAACCCGCAAGTACCCTGGCGTGCCTGCCTACGAGGAGGTGGAGGACACGCTGTTGCTGAAGCCGATGGCCGTGGGCACCTATTTGGTGGAAATAGAGGGCGACCGGAGCCGGCAGATGGAGCCCATAAGGACTCTCTACAGGGTGAGCGACCTCATGGTGGTGAACCAGGCGCTGCCCGACAAGGCTTTGCGACTGGCCGTGGTGAATGCCACGAGCGGGCAGCCCGTCGCCGGGGCCCGTCTGCGGATGTTCTTCGAGCAGCGCTACAACACCAAGGCCTGGGAGGAGACGCTGACCATGGACGGACAGGGCGAAGCCATATATAAAATGAAGGAGGGCCGCCAGCCCGACCGACTGGTGCCCTACACCGACGACGACAAGTTCCTGCCCGCATCGTCGGCCTATTCGAGCTACAGCTATGAAGGCACGCCCAAGGCACAGACAACGGTGGAACTCTATACCGACAGACGCATCTATCGGCCTGGGCAGCAAGTCTGTGTGTCGGCGCTGGTGTTCACACGCGATGAAGGCATCAAGGTGCACGCCGTTGAGGGAGGGCAAATGAGTTTCAATCTCTATGATGCTAATCGTCAGCAGGTGGACAGCAAACGGGTCGACATAGACAGCTTTGGCGTGGGGACTGCCACCTTCCAGCTGCCCGCCAAGGGACTTAATGGCGTGTTCTCCATCGTCTGCAGTGGAGCTGGACAGGGGCGCACTTCCTTCCGGGTGGAAGAGTACAAACGCCCCACCTTTGAAGTGGAATTCCCTGAAGTGAACAAAAAATACGAGCCGGGAGACACCGTGGTGGTTCGCGGCAAGGCGCGCTCCTATGCCGGCGTTCCGGTGCAGGGAGCTAAGGTGAAGTATAAGATTTCGCGCAGCCGTGCCCTCTGGTGGTGGCGCGGCAGCAGCGCTGGGCATGGCGAGGTGCTTCGGGAGGGCGAACTGACTACCGACCAGCAGGGCGCTTTCAATTTGGAGATACCCATGCTCTTGCCCGACTACGTGATGAACTCCAAGTCGGCCAGCTTCTACAACATCACAGCCGACGTGGAAGTGACCGACCAGGCTGGCGAGACCCATTCGGGAGAAATGAGCCTGCCCCTGGGCAATAGGCCCACGGCATTCTATTGCGACCTGCCCCAAAAGTCGGAACGCGACAGTCTGAAGACCATCACGTTCACCCTGAAGAACGGGTCGGGCATCAATATCGAGGGCTCTGTGGAATACACCATTGACGGGAAGAAGATGGGCACGGCCAAGACAAACGTTCCCACTGAACTGCGACTGGACGGCGACCTGGCGGCCTCGGGCCGGCACAAGCTCTTCGCCGTGTGTGCCAACGACACCATTGAGCAGGATTTCGTCATCTTCAGCATGGACGACCAGCGGCCTTGCATCGAGACTCACGACTGGTTCTATCAGTCGGCAAGCGTCTTCGACCCGACGGGCAAGCCCGCTTTTGTGCAGGTCGGGTCCAGCGATGCCGATACGCATATTTTCTATTCCATTTTCTCAGGCAACAAGATTCTGCAAAGCGGTGTCATCGACCAGAGCAACGCACTCTGGACGTGGTCGTCGGGCTACAAAGAGGAGTATGGCAGTGGCGTCACGCTTACCTTCGCATGGGTGAAAGACGGCCAGCTCTACAGGCATGAGGCCACTATTGAGCGGCCTATGCCCGACAAACGTCTGACGGTGGGATGGAAGACATTCCGCGACAGGCTGACGCCCGGACAGAAAGAGGAATGGACCCTGCAAGTGACCCATCCCGACGGCACACCGGCCAAAGCACAGTTCATGGCTACGATGTATGACAAGTCGCTCGACCAGATTATCGGCCATGACTGGCAACTGAATCTGGGACTCACCCAGAATCTGCCCTCTGCCCATTGGGCGGGCGTGAGTTTCGGCACGCTCAGGTTTGTCAAGTCTGTTGATTACCAGGATTTGGAGGTGCTGGGGATAGAGCCCAACAGCTTCGATCAGCGATATCTCACCCTCTCGTCATGGGAGATAGAGCGCCATCGTTTCAACAACAGCATTAAAATCAGAGGCACCAAGGCCTTGTCGAGAGCTACAGGCATGGTGGTAGAGGAGGAACTGGCTGCTCCCGTGATGATGAAAGCCAGCATGGATGTCGTCGATGCCTATGATGTGGCAGGCAATGACGCAGGCAACGGGAGCAAGAAAAGTGGCGATCAGGTGAGGGAAAACCTCAACGAGACAGCCTTCTTCTATCCTGCTTTAGTGGCCGATGACAATGGCTGCGTGACGATGAAGTTCACGCTTCCCGAGAGCATCACCACATGGCGATTCTTGGGCTTGGCTCACGACGAGGACATGAACTATGGCTTCCTGAAAGCTGAGGCTGTGGCAAAGAAAGACGTGATGGTGCAGCCCAATATGCCACGCTTCGTGAGAACGGGTGACAAGGCGCAGATTGTGGCCCGGCTCTTCAATACCAGCAGCAAGGAGGTGAAGGGAAATGTGAAGATGGAGTTGCGCGACCCTGAAAGCAATGAACTGGTTTACACGGCCAGCAAGCCCTTCAGCATGGCTGCTGAGGCTACTGAAACAGCCGTCTTCGACTATACCCCCCAGGGCGACGCGTCGTTGCTTGTCTGCCGCATCATTGCCTCGGGCAAGGGCTTCAGCGATGGCGAACAGCACTATCTGCCCATCCTGCCTAACTACGAATTGGTGACCAATACCGTTCCGTTTACGCAGAATGAGCCCGGAACCCTGAACATTGACTTGAAGAAACTGTTCCCCGTGCGCGACAAATCCAACAAGCTGACCGTAGAATATACCAACAATCCCGCCTGGCTGATGGTTCAGGCACTGCCGCTCATGGGAAATGCCACAAGTGAGAACGTCATAACCCAGGCTTCGGCTTTCTATGCCAATAAGCTGGGACAGTATATACTCAGCCAGTCGGCTGATATGCGCCGAACCATTGAACTGTGGGGCGAGGAGCAAGGCAACGAGACGTCGCTGATGAGCAATCTGGAGAAGAATCAGGAGCTGAAAGACATCCTGATTGATGAGACTCCCTGGGTGATGGATGCACGTCGTGAGAGCGACCAAAAGCGGCAGCTCGTCAATTTCTTCGACCAGGATTATATGAACAGCCGTCTGAGCAGCAATGTGGAGTTGCTCCGCAAACTGCAGAATGCCGATGGGTCGTGGAGTTGGTGGCCGGGCATGATGGGCAGTGCCTATCTCACTACAGAAGTAGCCGAAATGCTGGTTCGACTGAATGTCATGATTGGTGAGCAGAGCAATACGCGCCTCATGCTCAATTCGGCCTTCAATTATCTGGGAGCCTTGATGGTGAAAGAGATGAAGGAAATGAAAAAGGCTGAGAAAGAAGGGCAGAAAAACGTCCGTCCCAGCGAGTTGGCTGTGCAATATCTTTACATCTGCGGGCTCGACGGCCGGAAGTTGCCCGATGCCGCCAAGGAGGCTCACGACTACATGCTGAAGAAGCTGGAAAACCAGCAAGCGGCATTCACCATTTACGGAAAGGCCATCGCTGCCGTCATCTTTGCCAGGAACAATAAGTCGGAAAAGGCTATGCTCAACCTCGAAAGCATGCGCCAGTATTCTGTCTACGATGAAGAAAAAGGCCGATACTATGACACTCATAAAGCCGGATACAGCTGGTTTGACTATCGCATTCCGACCCAGGTGGCTGCCATCGAGGCTTTGCAAATGGTGCAGCCCGAAGACGAAAAAACTGTATATGAAATGCAACGTTGGCTCCTGCAGTCGAAACGCACGCAGGCATGGGATACACCCATCAACAGCGTGAATGCTGTCTATGCCTTCCTCAATGGGCGGACTTCCATCTTGGCAGAAAAAGCACCCACCGCTTTGTCGGTGAATGGGAAGAGACTGGAAACGCCCGCAGGAACGGCCGGACTTGGCTATGTGAAAACGGCCGTTACAGGAAACGACATGCGCGTGTTTACGGCACGCAAGACGGCTCCAGGCATTTCATGGGGGGCTTTGTATGCACAGTTCAAACAGCCCACTTCCGACGTAGAGGGCAGTTCTTCGGGACTCTCGGTGAAGCGCGAGTATCTTGGCGGCACGCATCTGAAGGTTGGCGACAAGGTGAAGGTGCGCATCACCATCAAGGCGGAGCGTGATTTCGACTTCGTTCAGGTGCTCGATAAACGGGCTGCCTGTCTGGAACCGGTCCATCAGCTTAGTGGCTATGGATGGGGATACTATTGTTCGCCCAAGGACTATTCCACCAACTACTACTTCGATCGAATGAGAAAAGGGGAGCATGTGGTGGAGACGGAGTATTACGTGGACCGTGAAGGCACCTACGAGACGGGCACGTGTACTGTGCAGTGTGCCTATGCTCCGGAATACACGGCGCGAGCTGCTTCGGCTAAGCTCACCGTTGAGAAATGAATTCTTTTGTATTAGGATTTTAAATAAGAAAGAATGATGATCAAGAAAATAGCTTTCCTATCCTTTCTGGCCGTGGCTGCTTCGTCTGCTTCGGCCCAGAAAATCAGTGCAGTCAATGACGTCATTGATTGTGGACAAATTGTTTATAATCATCCCGTTGAGGTCAATTTCGATTTGAAGAACAAGGGAGGCGCCCAATTGGTGATTAAAGATGTGCGCACCAGTTGTGGCTGCACGAAGGCCGACTATCCCCGCACACCCATTGCCGGCGGACAGGACTTCACGGTGGCGGCAACCTACGATGCCCGCCAACTGGGCCATTTCTACAAGCAAATAGCCATCTACAGCAATGCTTCCAACGAACCTTTCTATCTGACGCTCAAAGGGGTTGTGGTGGATAAGATCATTGACTTCTCGGGCGAATATCCTTTTGTCGTCGGGAATGTAAAAACGGATAAGAACAACATCGAGTTCGACGATGTGAATAGTGGTGACATGCCCTTACAGAAAATCCACATCATGAACAATTCGCCTAAGACGGTGACGCCTGTTATCATGCATCTGCCCAACTATCTCAAGGCTGAAGTGTCGCCCACACGCATTGCGCCAGGGCATGCCGGCGAAGCCACCATTACGCTGCTCTCAAAGAAACTGCGCAATTTCGGACTGTCGCAGACTTCGGTCTATCTGGGCATGTTCCCTGGCGACAAAGTGAGCCCCGACAAGGAAATCAGTGTGTCGGCCGTACTCCTGCCGAGCTTCAGCAATCTGACCGACTTCCAGCGGCTGAATGCTCCTAAACTGCAACTGTCGCAGAAAGACGTGAACATCCACATGGAGGGAAAGTCGAAAAAGACCGAACTGCTGATCATACAAAACACCGGTAAGGAAATGCTTGACATTCAGGCTTTGCAGATGTTCACCACGGGGTTGCAGCTGTCGCTCAACAAGCGCCATCTCCTTCCCGGAGAAGAGGCTAAGCTGAAAATCACGGTGAAGGACGAAATACGCAATGCCCGGTCGAAACCGCGCGTGCTGATGATTACCAACGACCCCGAAAACGCCAAGGTGGTCATCAATATCAATGTGGACTAATTTACCTGAAATCTAACCATCAATAGAGCTATGGAACACCCAGAGAACAGTGAAGAGTATAAAGGACTGACCGTCAATTCGGGCGTAAAGCAGCCCTCCATCATCAATCCCTATCTGAAGCGCAACCGCTTCCGCCGGCGAGAACTCTCGGCCGCAGAGTTGGTTGAGGGCATCGTGAAGGGTGATGTCACCATCCTTTCCCAGGCTGTGACGCTTGTGGAAAGTGTCAACCCCGACCACTATGCACGTGCCCAGGAGGTCATCGAGAAGTGTCTGCCCTATAGTGGCGCTTCTGTTCGCATTGGCATCAGCGGCGTGCCCGGTGCTGGCAAGAGCACGTCGATTGACGAATTTGGATGCCACGTGCTCGATGTCCATGGCGGCAAGCTGGCCGTCTTGGCCATCGACCCCAGTTCCGAGCGCTCCAAGGGCAGCATCCTCGGCGACAAGACGCGCATGGAGAAACTCTCGCAACGGCGCGAAGCTTTCATCCGACCTTCGCCAACTGCCGGCTCGCTGGGGGGCGTGGCTCGCAAAACCCGCGAGAGCATCATCCTCTGCGAGGCGGCCGGTTACGACAAAATCTTTGTTGAGACGGTTGGGGTGGGGCAGAGCGAAACTGCTTGCCACTCCATGGTGGATTTCTTCCTGCTCATTCAGCTCGCCGGAACGGGTGATGAGCTGCAGGGCATCAAGCGAGGCATTATGGAAATTGCCGACGGCATCGTCATCAATAAGTGCGATGGGCAGAACGTTGACAAGTGCCACATGGCGGCCACCAATTTCCGCAACGCTCTCCATTTCTTCCCCATGCCCGAGAGCGGATGGCTGCCCAAGGTGCTTTGCTATAGTGGCTTCTATGGTACCGGCGTGAAGGAAATATGGGATATGATCTACCAGTATTTCGATTTCGTGCGTGCCAACGGCTACTTCCAGTTCCGGCGAAACGAACAGTCGAAGTGGTGGATGTATGAAAGCATCAACGAGCAGCTCCGCAATTCTTTCTACAATAATCCGCTCATCGAGCAAAAACTGGCTGAGGCCGAGCAAACGGTTCTGGCGGGAGGAAAAACGTCATTTGCAGCTGCTAACGAACTGCTTGACTTGTATTTCAGAAATCTTAAGAAGGATTCATGATCCAAATAGAAATCGACAGCGGCAGTGGCTTCTGCTTCGGAGTGACCACGGCCATACAGAAAGCCGAGGAAGAACTGGCTTCCTCGGGGCAGGGCAACTCCGGCAAAGGCCCTCTTTATTGTTTGGGCGACATCGTGCACAACGGCATGGAGTGTGACCGCCTCAAGCACATGGGGCTCATCACCATCAATCACGACGAATTGAAGCAGCTTCATCAGGTGAAGGTGTTGTTGCGGGCTCACGGTGAGCCCCCCGAAACCTACGAACTGGCCCAGCGCAACAATATTGAAATCATCGATGCCACTTGCCCCGTGGTGTTGCAATTGCAACGGCGAATCAAGCGGCAGAATGAATCCAATCCCGAGGCGCAGATCGTCATCTTTGGCAAGAACGGGCATGCCGAAGTGCTGGGATTGGTGGGCCAGACGAAGGGGAGGGCCATCGTCGTTGAAAAGTTCGATGACGTGAAGCGTCTTGACTATTCGCGCGACATCTATCTCTATTCCCAAACCACGAAGTCGCTCGATGAGTTCCGGCGCATCATCAACTACATCCAGGCTAGCATCTCGCCAGAGGCTACCTTCAAGAGCTTCGACACCATTTGCCGCCAGGTGGCCAACCGCATGCCCAACATCAGCAGTTTTGCCACCCGCCATGATGTCGTGTTGTTTGTCTGTGGCAGAAAAAGCAGCAATGGAAAAGTGCTCTTCAACGAGTGCCGGCGAGTGAATCAGCGCAGCTATCAGATTGAGAGTGCCCAGGAAATCAGCCTGCAATGGCTGCAAAATGCTCAGACTGTGGGTATATGCGGCGCAACAAGCACGCCCAAATGGCTCATGGAGGAGTGTCGCGATTTCATCCTCGAGAACGTGTGAACTGTCCTCTTCTCTCCGCCATCCCACCCCTCTCCGTGGTCTGCTTCTCCTTCTTCCCTATATGCGTCTGCCGTGATTCCCCTCACGGCTTTCTTTTTTTTCTATTGGTGTCCGGTTAAGTGGAATCATGAAGACTCAAAGCCTACAGCCACTCAGGAGTCGCTTTAATCACGGTTGGCTTATTGCGCTCCCTACATGGAGACAGGCAAGCCCACTGTAGAATAGTAACAGCGTGAACACTTGGGAAGACGGGCATCATGAGAAATCATGAAACAAGCTAACCGGACACCTGTTTCATCTCCTCGACTTCACCTCCTTCATGAATCCCCGCTCGTCAATGAGCGTGAACACATATTCTTCTCCCTTCACAAAGCGATATCTCGTGAAGGCCTCAAATGTGTCTATGGCTTCGCCGTTTATCTTTGCTATGATGTCGCCCTGCCGCATGCCGTTCTTGTATTCCTCGCAGGCCTCCCTGATTAATCCCACTGCTGCACGGCCGTTCACCGGCACAAATGCCACCCCAAAAGGCTTGTTCTCCACCATGCAGCTGTCGGCCCCTCCATAGGGCTGGATTTTTATGCGCTTGCGCAGAGGGTCTATCACAATGCTGCCGTAGTTCAGGATGGCTGCCCCAATGCGCGAGCTTCCCTGGGTGGTTATGCAGTTCACGTTGCGGAATGAAAACTCATCCCATTTCAGCCTGTCGAGATTCAGAAACACCACTTCGTCTATGGCTTCAGCGCCAAAATTGCCGATGGCCAGATGGCCCTTGGAGCGGCTTTCCACCTGGCTCTCCACGTTCTTGCTCTTGTAGGCATGCTTGTCAAAACTCGCTTTGTTCATGGTGTAGAGCGGGCGCGAGCCCGTGTCGAAGAGCGCCTTGTCCATGTGTCGGATGAAAGGGCTCACCCACACGTGGGGCACAAACCAGTGCAGCTTGTACTTCACCTCGTAGCCCGCTTCATCATCAAACCAGCCCTCGCGGTCGGTCAGAATCATGTGGCCGGCCTTCGCGTCAATCTTGCACAGCAGCCCCTTGTTCACAATGTCGAAACCCAGTATCGCTTCGTATGTGCGAGGCACATGCGAGCGAGGCATCATCGTCGCCACATATTGGCTCACCATCAGCCGCCCCAGACGGAAGTCGGGCATCACGACAGCCCTTACGGTGTCTTTACGCTCGTTGGCATCTTTCGAGATGATGCCGCCCAGCTCCTCGCTGGGCTTTATCCGACCATTGTCGTACACCACTCCCTGGCTTGAACCCGTGTCGAAGTTCATCACGTGCTTCTCGCCGCCTATCTCAACGTCAATGTATATCTGGTCATCTTGAAATCTGATGGGAATCGTGTCGGCAAAATCTGCCTCCGACAGCGTGAAGCGTATGTCATAGCGATGCATCTGAGCACCGACTTTCATGCTGAGCGCAGCAAGCAAAAACAATATGGCAGCTATTCTTTTCATCGCTATTCTTTTCCAGTTGTTGTGGCTATATGCAAAAATACGAAGATTTAGCCATATAAACAAATGATTCCTCAAGATTATTTCCCCCTCTCCCGAGCCTTGAAAAGCAGTTCTTGCGCGGTTCAAAAACTAAAA
>CAMOPD010000019.1 GCA_946622085.1 uncultured Prevotellaceae bacterium
TTAGTGATGACAGAAAAACAACTTGGTGCGATTTCGCCACTGAGTCTCAGAGTCTCTGTGGTGTGATTCTTGCTCATTGCGCCAACTTGTCTTTAATGATTACTTAGTTTTGTTTGCTGCAAAAGTAGTTTTTTTTCACGAAACGCGCAAGAGTTTCCCTGCTTTTTCCTTTGCCAGGGGCATTGCAGACGGACGGTTCATATAGAAAAAGAGCCATCCCTCATGTGGGGTGGCTCTTTTCCTATGAGTGATGTTGTTGGCTTTTCTCTATCTCACCACAACCTTCTTGTTGCCTATGATGTAGATGCCTTTCTGCAGGTTCCCGGTGCGTTTGCCCACGGGTCTTCCCTGCAGGTCGTAGATGGTGGCTTCGGCCTGCATGGCGGCAGGAATGTCTGCATGTGCGTTGCCGATGCCATCGGTCAGGCTCTCAAACGTCGTGCCTACAGGGGCGGCGTTGGCTGCCGAGCTGTAGAAATAGGCTCTCCAGGCCGATACCTTGGCTCCGGTGTCCGAGCCCACCTTGACGAAGCTGTTGTCGGTGGTCTTGTAGCCGTAGTAGGTGGTGGCGGCATTGGATACGAGCTGCTTCGTGGTGGTGGCACCCTCGAAGGTGTAGCCGTCCTTGGTCACGGCAATGGCCTGGCCGTCGGCATAGGTGTTGTGGCTGAAGGGCGTGAGCAGCTTGCCCGCCGTATTGGCCACGAACATGTAGGGCTTGAAAGCCTCGATGGCGGACACTTGCTGGAACTTGAGCAGTCCGTCGGCATAGCCTGTCATTTCGTAGGCTTGCCCGTCGAGCAGGCTCATGTCGTCGGCACTGATGTCGAAGGGCAGGCAGATGGTGCAGCGCACGTCGGCCTTGAACTCGCGTCCGAAGAGCTCTCCCAGCCGTGCGGCGTAGTTGCTCACGGTGCGCTGCAGCCCGTCGGCGGTGTAGTAGCCGCCATTGGTGAAGGCTAAGTCGCGGGTCTGGTTGCTGCCGTCGTTGAAGATGATGTTGGCCGGTGTGCCCTCGGTGGTGCATACCCAGCGCCAAATCTCGTTGCCATTGGTGGCGTTGCCCACCTTGACGGCATTCTCACCGGGCCAGGTGCCGCCGGTGTAGTTGGTGGCGCCGTTCCAGGCCCACACCTTGATGGGTGAGCCCCATTCGGCCGGTTTCTCAAAGTAGGCATAGACAGACTCCTCGTCGATGGCCTTGTCGTAGGTGTAGTCGATGGTGAGGTTTTCGGCCGTTGTGCCGCCGTTGTAGTCAATGAAGTAGTCGGCGGTGATGCCGGTGATGTCGCCGGTCTGGCTGTTGCCGCTGCCCTCGTTGAGGATGATGTTGAGGCTGGCGCTGTCGAAGTTCCTGTAGTACCACGTCTTGCCGTCGATCTGCTTGATGGGCAGGGTGCTGAGCTTCTCTCCGGGCCACGGGGTGAAGTATTCGTGATTGCTGTCCCAGGCATAGAGATAGTAGTCGCTGCTGTTGGCCCTCACGTAGACGGTGATGCCTTCCTCGGAGGGTTGCTCCACCTCGTCGTCGCTGATGTAGTAGGCGAAGTTGGGGTTCTCGCTGTCGCCGCTCACCACGCAGGTGTAGCCCGTGAGGTCTACGCCCTGCGGATAGCCGCTGATGACGAGCACCTTGCGCTTGGTGCCCTGCACCACGGTGACGTAGCCCCCGTCCTTGTAGTACTGCTCCACGATGGGGCTTTGGTTGTTGATGCCGGCCTCCTTGCGGGCCTCGATCATCTTCTTCAGCGGCTCCTTGTAGGCTGTCCAGTGCTTCCAGAAGAGGCATGGCGTGCCGGGCATGGCCAGTATGAAGGCGTTGGCTGCCAGCACGTTGTTTTCCAGCTTGTTGGCGTCGCGGTAGGTGTCGTGGTTGTCGACGAAGGTCACGGCGTAGCGGTTGATGTCGGTGTCGGCGGCATTGCCTTTGCTGCTCAGTGCGCCCCAGTTGCCGTTGCCGAAGGCCTCGTTGATGACGAACTTCAGCCCGAAGTCGAAGGCCGCGCTCTGGTAGCCGCCGTAGGTCTTGGTGTCCTGTATCCACTTCTTCACCTCGTCGGTGCCGGCCCAGTATTCGCCCACGGAGAAGGTGGCACCCACCGACTCGTTGTATTTGCCCACGTAGTAGGCAGCATAGCCCTTCACCATGTCGTAGCGGAATCCGGCGTAGCCCAGTTCCTCGGTGAGGTAGCTCAGGTAGGTCTTGATGTTCTGCTGCACGGTGGCGTTGGTGTGGTCCAGGTCGCGGCAACCGTCGAAGTTGTCGCCTTCGTCGGCATTTGCCTTTCCGCAGGTGTATTGCACGCCGTCGTGGATGCCGCTGTTGCCAAACACCTCGTCGTTGGAGCAGATGCCCCAGAGGTTGGTCATGTCGGTGCACCAGCTGACGGTGTAGGTCTTGCCCGACGCCGTGGTCACGCTCTCGTTGGGGAAGTCGGCCCAGTTGCTCAGTCCGTTCTTGTGGTTGATGACCACGTCTTCAATGATGCCTGTGCCCTTCTCCTTGAACGTCTGGATCATGGTCTTCAGTTCCTTTTCCGTTCCGAAGCAGGTGTTGTGGCGCAGCCAATAGACGGGGCTGTAGCCCATGTTCTCGTAGCCCCAGTTGCCTGGTGCGTTCCACTTGTCGGCTTTGGTCTGTCCGGAGTTGGGCACCCAGATGAGGTCGAAGTATTGCGACAACTCGTCGGCCTGCTTCGTGAGTTGGTTCCAGGTGGTCTCGCTGTAGGAGTCCCAGTAGAACCCTTGCAGCATCACGCCGCCGTAGTTTGCCGGCCATCCCTGTGCCAGGAGCATCAGCGGGAAGGCTATCGTCATGATGAGAATGCTTGTTCTTTTCATTGTCTCGGGTGTTTTGTTAGTTCTTGCAGTGCGTTCAGTCGTCCCAAACGTTGACGTTGCTCATTTTGGAGTCCAGCTCGATGTCGTTCTCTCCGTCGTCGTCGACAGGAACTTCCTCAGTGACTCCTGTGGAGGTCAGGATGTTGTATTCTGTGTCGGACTCCAGATAGCGGGTTGCCGGCTTGCAATAACTTTTTCTTTTCATGTCCTGTGTTCTGGTGAGTGTTTATTACCTGAAATAACTATCGTCCTATCACCACCTTCTTATTATTAATAATGTATATGCCGGGCTTGAGCTGGGCTCCCTGTGGCATGCGGCGTCCTTGCAGGTCGTAGATGACGCTGGCAGCCGGCTCTTCATGGCTGATGGCCTGAATGCCCGTCACGGCGACGGTCTCCTGCAGTCCGTTGCGGTTGTAGTAGCCGCCGTTGGTGAAGGCCATGTCGTCGGTCTGCGGTGAGCCGGTGTTGTTGAAGATGATGTATTGCGGCTGAGCGGCCGAAGAGTTGTTCTGCTTCTTGCCGTCCCAGGTCCATTTCCACACCTTGTTGCCGTTGTCGGCCTTGCCCAGATAGGTGCAGGTGGCGCCGGGCCAGCCCTTGCGCTCAGCCCACGTGAAGTTGTCGGCGGGCGAGTTGGTCCATGCCCAGCAGCAGACGTCCTGCGTCCAGGTAGCGGGAGCCTCGAAGAAGGCGCACACCTCGTCGGCCGTGCGGGTGCAGAACGAGGGCACCACCACCTTGTCGTCCTCCTGGCTCTGCTCCTTCACCACGTATTGGCGGGTGATGACGGCCGTCACCTTGCCGCCGCTGAGCAGACCCACCTTGAGCGTCATGGTGGTGTTCATGGGCACGCTGATTTGCGTGCCGCTGGTGGCTTGCTTGCTCTGCGCCGTGGGCGTGCTGCCGTCGGTGGTATAGACCAGCCGTGCCGAGGCATCGCTGCTGACGGCGGTGAGGGTGGCTTTCTGTGCTTCGTGGTATTCGCCCGAAGGCAGGTCCACGAAGGCCACGTTCATCTCGTTGTTGAGGAAGTAGGCATAGTGGTAGCCCGCCAGCACACGGGTGAATCCCGCGCGCTCGTAGCTTCCGGCCGTCTTGCCTACGGCGGCAATGAGCTGTCCGTTGGTTCCCGTGGTGCGCACCACGTAGCGTTCGGCCGAGTTGGCCAGGTTGAGCGTGGCGCTCTCGTTGTGTATGCCGGCCATCTTGCGCACTTCGATCATGGGCTTGATGCTCTGCTTGCAGTCTTTCCAGTGGGTGAGGAAGATGCATGGCGTGCCAGGCATGGCCAGCAGGTAGGCGTTGGCCGCCAGCGTGTCTTTCTTCAGCGGGTCCTGTTCGGCGTTGGGGCGTCGCTCGGTGTCGTGGTTCTCCACGAAGGTCACGGCCCAGCGTCTGTAGGCGCCGCTGTTGTAGTTGCCGCTGACGAGGGGCCAGTTGCCGTCGTTCTGCTTGCCCAGATTGCTCCAGTTGCCGTTGTTGGCGGCGTTGCGCACGGTGTAGCGGAACTGGAAGTCGAAGGCGGCGCTGGTCTTCTCGGTGGCGTCAATCCAGTCTTTGATGGTGTTGGAGCTGTCCCAGCACTCGCCCACCGAGAACTGCGGGCGGGCGTAGTTGTTATACAAGGCCGTGTAGCTGCCTTTGTAGCCCTTCACCATGTCGTAGCGGAAGCCCACGTAGCCCAGGTCTTCGAGCAGCATCTTCAGGTAGGCCTTCACCGTGGTCTGCACGTTCTGGCTCGAGTGGTCGAGGTCGGGCATGCCGTTCCAGTTCTCGCCGCTGTCGCTGGCTCCCGAGCCGCCATCGTCGCTCACCACGTCGGCCTTGGTCATCTTGTAGGTCACGCCGTTGTAGGTCTCCGAGGGGAAGCCGAAGGAGCCGTCGAGCGTCTTGCGGTGGTTAATCACCACGTCGGCAATGGTGCCGATGCCCTTCTGCTTGAAGGTTCTGATGAGCGAGAGCAGGTCGTCCTTCGTGCCGAACGAGCTGTTGTAGTTGCTGAACCAGTAGAGGTCGTCGTAGCCCATCGACGTGCCGCCGCAGTTGCCGCTCTGCGGCAGCCACACCAGGTCGAAATACCCGGCCAGTTCGTCGGCCTGCTTCTCCAGCACCTGCCAGTTGGTGTCCTCGAAGGAGTCCCAGTAGAAGGCCTGCAGCATGACGCCGCCATATTGTGAGGGCCAGCCCTGCGCCCTGATGCCCAGGAAGGGCATCATGAGGGCGATGATGATAATAGATAGTTTCTTCATTTTTCGGTTGTTGGCAAGATGTGATATGTTGATTTCTGTTGGTTCTTACTTCACGGCCACTTTCTTTCCGTTGCATATCAGGATGCCCTTGGCATGACGGGCTGCGCGCTGTCCGGCCAGATTGTAGATGACGTAGCTGCAGGCCGTCTGCTCCACGGCCTGGATGCCCGTGGTGTTGACAATCTCCACTTCGAGCACCTTGGTCTCCAGCGTGAAGGTGAAGTGGATGGTGTAGGTGCCGTCTTCAGCAATCACGATGGGCACGTTATGGCCGTCGCGCTCGCCGTTGAGTCCGTAGTTCTCTTCCCACAGACCGTCAACACACACCTTGCATTCGTAGGTGCCTGCCTTCAGGTTCAGGTTGCTGATGGTGACTCCGTAGGTGCCGTCGCCATTGTCGTTGAGGCGTGCCAGGTTGTTCTGCGGGTCCCATTCCAGGGTGAACACCTCGGGGCTTCCGGCCAGCGAGTAGTAGGGTGCCTCGGCTTCGAAGAGCTCGTGCCATACTCTGTTGTCGGCGGGATCGAAGCAGAAGTATACCTCATACCATCCGTCTTTGTCCACGCTGAAGGTGTAGTTGGATTCGCCCTCGGGATAGCTGGCGTAGTCCCAGCTGCCGTTGGTCACCACCTTGAACTCGTAGGTCTGGCCCACCACCAGATAGACCTTCTTGTAGAGGTTGTAGGTGCCGTCCAGGTCCTTATCCATCCTGCTGTAGAAGTAGGAGGGATCCCACAATACGCCCAGAATCTCGGCCATGCCGGCCACGTAGTATTCTTTCTCTATCTCGGCCGAGCCGGTCTTCTCTGCCGTGGCATTGACGGCCTTGCTCGTGGGGTCGAAGGTGACGGTCACGTCGTAGGTGCCGTCCTCGGCGATGGTCAGCGTGTAGTCGGAGCCCGGGTACGCCTCGTCCCAGTTGTGGTTGACCACCACCTTCAGCTTCACAGTGCCCTTGGCCAGCGTCTTGTTGGTATAGACCTTCTTGTAGGTGCCGTCGGCCTGCTTCTGCATGTCGTTGTCGGTGTTGGTGGGGTCCCATTTGGTGCCGAAGAACGATTCCGGCTCGCCGGCCACGGTGTAGGTCTTCTCGCTGATGACGCCCTCGTAGTCGCCCACGCGTGTGGCGGTGGCTCCGTAGGTTCCGGCGCTCAGGTTGAGCGTGTAGGTGATGTCATATTTGGCCGTCTCCTTGATGGTGAGCGTGTTGTTGCCGCTCTGGGGGTAGCTTGTGGTCCAGGCGTGGTCTTCCACTATTTTCCAGTCGTAGCCCTTGGCTTCGAGGTTCTTGCCCTTCACGGTCAGCGTGTAGATGTTGCCGTCGGTCGATGTCATGTCGTTCACGGTGGCGGCGGGGTCCCACGAAGAGGTGCCGTTGAGGATGGCTGTGACGCCGGCCACGGTGTAGGTGGTTGCATGGGTGCTCATGACTGCGAGCACGAACAACGCAATGAGGGTGTACAATTTTTTCATAAGCTGTCAGTTTGTTTAGGTTCTTCAATAGTTATAAAAGTGTAGTGCAAAGTTAGTTATTTTGCGCGCACGTTGTTCTTGTAAACATATTTTTATTTTGATTGTTTTTGTGCAAACGTTTGCACGGGGCATGTCTCCAGCCTCCTTTTCCCCTCTGCCCTTGGCGGCCTGTTTGCAAAGGCGTAAGGCGAGTTCCATGCCTTTTTTCGAAAGAGCCCATAATAAAGGCTTCTCCCCGCCCCGAAAAACCGTAGGAGCGGCAAGATAAAACTAAAATCACGGCGTGATTCCATGGAATCGTGACGTGATTCCATGGAATCATGACGTGATTTTATGGAATCATGACGTGATTTTAGTTTTTGCAGCCCGATTTCTGGTTTTTTTTGCGCTTCTGGCAAAAGTTTCTTGCCTTGCCCGTTGTTTTTCACCGGGAAGCTCTCAGGAAAGTTCTTCGGAGGCATCACTCTGAATGCTTTGGCTCATTAGATTTCCATGCAGCTGTCGTGGCGCTCATGACTGCCGGGCACGAAAAAAGGCCATGTCTGCCGGGTGGTTTCCGGGCAGACATGGCCTGCATGGTGAGGCGGGTCGGTGGTGGCTACTTCTTGTCGTTGATGAGCGACACGCAGCAGGCGCCGATGACAAAGCTCACGCCGGCCACTATCATCATGGTAGACTGGTGGCTGCCAACGAGCGAGAGGATGGTGCCTCCGCAGATGGCGGCGATGATTTGCGGGAGGCAGATGGTGCCGTTGAAGAGGCCCAGATAGGCCCCCATGTGTCCGTAGCCCTGCAGGGCATTGGTGACGAAGGTGAACGGCATGGCCAGCATGGCAGCCCACCCGCAGCCGATGAGCAGGAAGGGCACTATCTGCAGATACTTGTCGGGGCAGAAGGGGATGAGCAGGAAGCCCAGTCCGCCGAGTACCAGGCTCACGGCGTAGGCCATCTTGGTGTTCTTGAAGCGCGGCAGCAGGGCAGCCCATGCCACGGAGCCCATGGCCTGGATGGCATAGAGCACGCCCGTCCAGTTGGCGGCCTCCTGATAGTCGTTGGTGGTGGGGTCGATGGTGCCCCATACGGTTTCGGAGACGGCATCAACGACGTAGGTCCACATGTAGAGCATGCCCGCCCAGCAGAAGAACTGCACCAGGCCCACCTTCCAGAATGTGGAGGGGGCATTCTTGAGCAGCGCGAACCAGTTGGCGCTCTCCTCCTTCTCCTCCGACACGGGGTTGTACTCGGCATATTCCTGCGGGTTCCACTCCTTCACCTTCGCGGTGGTGTAGAGCACGCAGAGGATGAGGATGGCGGCGCCGATGTAGAACGACCAGATGACCGAGTCGGGCACCACGCCTTCGGGAGCCACATTGCTCAGGCCGATGGCCGTGAAGACAAACGGAAAGAGAAATCCCACCACCGAGCCGGCGTTGCAGAGGAACGACTGTATGCTGTAGGCCTTGGCCTTCTGGCGCTCGTTCACCATGTCGCCCACGAGCATCTTGAACGGCTGCATGGCCATGTTGATGCTGGTGTCGAGCAGCATCAGCGCGATGAGTCCGAAGATGAGTGCCGTGCCTACGGCCATGCCGAAGGAACCCGCATTGGGAAGCAGGCACATCACGGTCACTGCCACGGCGGCCCCTATAAATAAATAAGGTATACGGCGGCCGAATCGGGTCCACGTCTTGTCGCTCAGCGTGCCCACGATGGGCTGCACGAGGATGCCCATCAGTGGCGGCAGAATCCAGAAGAAACTCAGCGAGTGGGGGTCGGCGCCGAGGGTGCGGAAGATGCGCGAGATGTTGGCGCTCTGCAGGGCGTAGGCTATCTGTACGCCAAAGAAGCCGAAGCTAAGATTCCATAGCTTCCAGAAATTCAAGTCGGGTTTTTGTTTCATGATATTTTGTTTTTTTGGTTCTTGGTTGTTTTTTCTGGTTTTCCTAGGTTTTCCTAGGCTTTCCTAGGCTTTCCTAGGTTTTCCTAGGCCCTCCTAGGTTTTCCTAGGCTCTCCTATCTCGTAGTCCCTCTGATGACCAGCCGCGTTCTCACCACGCGCTTCACCGTCTTGTCGATGGGGATGTCGCCCTCCACCTGGCCAATGAGGATGTCGGCGGCCTCGGAGCCCACCGTGCGCCCGCGCTGCTCCACGGTGGTCAGCATGGGGTCGCAGGCCACGGCGCGCTGTCCGTTGGTGAATCCGCACACGGCAATGTCTTCGGGCACGCGGAATCCCATGCGCTTGGCCGTGTACATGATGCCGATGGCGGTGTCGTCGTTCACGGCAAAGAAGCCGTCGGGCGGGTTGCTGCGCGTGAGGATGGCCGGCGTGATGGCCTCGGCGTCGGCCCTGTTGTCGCAGATGCCGTAGAGGTCTTCGTCGACGGGCAGCCCGTGCTTCAGCAGTGCGTCCTTATAGCCGTTGAAGCGGTTCTTCGAAATCTCCAGCTGCATGGGGCTGCCATAGTAGGCTATGCGTCGGCAGCCGGTGTCGATGAGATGGCTGACGGCCTTGTAGGCACCCATATAGTCGTCTACCACCACGCGGCTGGCATTGATGCCGGTGCAGATGCGGTCGTAGAACACCAGGGGCACCCCGTTGTCGATGAGCCGTTGGAAGTGGTCGTAGTTGCGCGTGTCCTTGGCCTGCGATACAATGATGCCGCAGACCTTGTTCTCATAGAACGACTGGCAGATGCGCACTTCGCGCTCATATTGCTCGTCGCTCTGTGCCACCATGATGCGGTAGCCGCGCGAGGAAGCCTCCTCCTCGATGCCCGAGAGGATGCTCGAAAAATAGTAGTGGGCCAGTTCGGGAATGATGACCCCAATGATTTTGAGGGGTTTCTGCCGGCTGTGGCGCAGCGATTCTGCCAGCAGGTTGGGGGTGAAGTTGTGCTCACGGGCGTAGGCCTTGATTTGCTCGCGCCGGGTCTCGCTGATGCGCGGGCTGTCTTGCAAGGCCCTGGAGACTGTTGCCACGGAAATACCCAGTTCCCTGGCAATGTCTTTCATCGTGATTTGAGAAGTCTCTTTCATGCTTTGATGATATGGATAAAGAGCTGCTTAGAAAGAATTTGTCAGATTCTTTTGCAAAGATAAAGAAAAAAGAAATATGTCTGCACGCGCATGCAACAAATAAAAATAGTTCTGTAGTGCAAACGTTTGCGCAAACTATTTATTGTTTTTTGTGTAATAAAAAGTACAACATATTTGTAAAGAAATTAAATTTGCACCGTAAACGATTGCGAAATCGGCAAGTCTATTAACTTTTTTCCATGAAAGCCAAAGAAAAGTAACTAATAATCAAAATATAGCTAACTAAAAAATGTAAAATGATGAAGCAGGTAAAATTCAAATTCCCTGTTAGGATGCTGGCCCTCATTTGTGGGCTCTTCCTATCAATTGGTGCCTTTGCACAGCAACTGACTGTCAATGGCCATGTGAAGGATGCTACCGGCGAAGCCATCATCGGTGCTACGGTCCGCGTGGTAGGACAGACTGGCGGAACGATAACCGACTTCGACGGAAACTTCGTGATTAAAGCAAGCCAGGGCGACAAGATCTCGGTGTCCTATATCGGATACCAGGAGGCCATCGTTGCTGCGGCTCCCACAGTGAACATCACTTTGCAGGATGACGCTGCACAGTCGCTCAACGAGGTGGTGGTCATCGGTTATGGTGTGGCAAAGAAAGGCGACCTGACGGGTTCGGTGACGGCTATCAAGCCCGATGAGAAAAACCACGGTCTGATCACCAGTGCACAAGACATGATGCAGGGTAAGATTGCCGGTGTGAACGTGACCAACGGCGGCGGTACGCCGGGTGGCGGCGCTACCATTCGTATTCGTGGAGGCTCGTCGCTCAATGCCAGCAACGACCCGCTGATCGTAATCGACGGTCTGGCCATGGACAACCAGGGCATCAAGGGTGCTGCCAACCCGCTTTCAATGGTTAACCCGAACGATATTGAGAGCTTCACGGTGCTCAAGGACGCTTCGGCCACGGCCATCTATGGTAGCCGCGGTTCGAATGGTGTCATCATCATCACCACCAAGAAGGGACGCAAGGGCATGGCTCCGAAGGTGAGCTACAACGGAAACGTCTCCTATTCGGTGAAGCGCAAGACGCTCAACGTGCTCGGCGCTGACGAATATGCCGCCTTCATTCGCAACTACTATGGCGAAGACTCCAAGGCTGCCTCGCTGCTGAACAACTGGTCGTATCTGCGCGACGAGAGTGGACAGCTGGTGAAGGAAGACAACCTCTTCGTGGCCGGCCCGGCTACGCCTGCTGCCACCAACTGGCAGGATGAAATATTCCGCGGTGCCATCTCTACCGACCACAACGTGACCGTGCAGGGTGGTCTGGCCGACATGCCCTACCGACTGAGCGTGGGCTATACCGACCAGAACGGTATCCTGAAGACTTCAAACTTCCAGCGTGCTACGGCCAGCCTGACGGTGAACCCCTCGTTCCTCGACGACCACCTGAAGTTCAATGTCAACGGTAAGTTCATGTATTCCTACAACCACTATGCCAATACAGACGCCATTGCCGACGCTACCCGCATGGACCCCACCAAGCCCATCTACAGCAACGGCTCCGACTTCAAGAACTTCAACGGCTATTGGCAGTGGCTCGACACGGGCGCCTCGCTCCAAGACCCCAGCTACGACCTGATGTGGAACCGCAACACCGTGGCCAACCCCGTGTCGCGTCTGAACGAAAAGGACGACCGTGCCAACTCCTACGACTATATGGGTAATGTGGAAGTGGACTATCAGGTGCATGGCTTCGAAGACCTGCGTCTGCACATGAATGCCAGCGGCGACTGGGCACATGGACAGCAGGACACTGACTACGAGCCCTGGGGACCCAGCAACTTCTACTATGGCAACAGCGGCTACTCCTATGAGAAGAAGTACAACCTCACTTACTCGGCCTATGCCCAGTATTACAAGGACTTCCTGCAGACACAGCACTTCGACATCATGGCCGGTTATGAGTGGAGCCACACCAAGTATTCGGGCCACTCCCACTATGCAGGACTCTATCCCATGAGCACCCAGCAGATGATTACCAACGAAGACGGCACCACCGAGCCCGCTGCCGGCAAGCCCTACAGGGCAAGCAACGGCATCTGGAAGTCGGAGAGCTATCTGGTGAGCTTCTTCGGACGTGCCAACTATACCGCCTTCGACCGCTACATGATTACTGCCACGGTGCGCCGCGACGGTTCCAGCCGATTCAAGAACCACTGGGCTACGTTCCCCTCTGTGGCCCTCGGATGGAAAATCAGCGAGGAAGCCTTCCTGAAGCATGTCGACGCCCTCGACGAGTTGAAGCTCCGCCTCGGTTGGGGTAAGACGGGTCAGCAGGATGGCATCGGCGACTACAACTACTTTGCCACCTACAACGTGAACACCACCAATGTGGACGGACGCTATCCCATCGTCGGCCTCAACGACGAAGGTCTGCTCTATCGCCCCGATGCCTATAACCCCGACCTGAAGTGGGAGACAACCACTACATCGAACATCGGTCTCGACTTCAGCTTCTTCAACAACCGCTTGAGCGGTAGCGTGGACTACTATTATCGCAAGACCACCGACCTGATTAACGATGCTTCTGTTTCGGCTGGTTCTAACTTCCGCAACATGGTTCGTTCGAACATCGGCTCGCTGGAGAATCGCGGTATTGAGGCTTCGCTCACCGTGCGTCCCATCCAGACCAATGACTGGCAGTGGGAGGTGACAGCCAACTTCACCTACAATAAGAATGAGATTACCGAGCTTACCGGCGAGTCGTCGCTCGTCATGACGGGAGGCATCTCTTCGGGAACGGGCAACCAGTGCCAGGCCCACTCGGTGGGCTACCCCAAGAACTCGTTCTACGTTTATCAGCAGGTTTACGACGAGAAGGGGCTGCCCTTGGAAGGCGTCTATGTAGACCGCAACGGCGACGGCACCATCAACGATTCCGACCGTTACTTCTACAAGAGCCCCGACGCTCCCTACACCGCCGGCCTGAGCTCTCGTCTGCAGTATAAGAACTGGGACTTCGGCTTCGGTCTGCGTGCCAACTTCAATAACTACGTGTTCTGGGACAAGGAAGCAGGCTACTCCAATGTGTCTAAGCGCTACGACTCTTCGTTCGGCTATCTGCAGAACGTCATTCCTGGAGCCATCGAGCGCAACTGGTCGACCTACGACCATGCACTGAGCGACTACTTCGTTCACAATGCATCGTTCCTCAAGTGCGACAACATCACACTGGGCTACTCCTTCGACAACCTCTTCAAGAGCGGCAGCTACAATGGACTCTCTGGCCGTATCTATGCTTCGGCTACCAACGTATTCACTATCACAAAGTATGAAGGCATCGACCCCGAAGTCTATGGCGGAATCGACAATAATATGTATCCTCGTCCATTCACCGTACTGATGGGTGTTAGTCTCAGCTTCTAAGTATATTGAAAACATCGAAACATTGAAAAACTGACAATTATGAACTTAAGATATTTCAAAAACATGATTCCCGCCGCAGCGCTGGTGTGTGCTGTGGCAGGCCTGAGCTCTTGCACTGGCGACCTGGACGTAACGCCTATCGACCCCAGCAAGACCATGGTGCCCGATGAGGCAGCACTCTTCACCAAGTGCTACTCCAACATGGCATTACAGGGACAGACAGGACAAGGCGGAGACTGCGATATCGACGGCCTGGATGGAGGTACGGCTGGATTCGTCCGCCAGCTCTTCAACGCCAACGAACTGACCACCGACGAGGCCATCTGCGCCTGGGGCGACCCGGGTATTCCCGGATTCAACTACAACCAGTGGGATGCTTCTCATCCCATGCTGCAGGGATTCTACTATCGACTCTATACCGGCATCGCCTTCTGCAACCACTATCTGGAGGTTTGCGCCGGAATGGACGAAACACGCGAGGCTGAAGTGCGCTTCCTGCGCGCCCTCTATTACTATCATCTGATGGACTGCTTCGGCAATGTGCCTTTCGCCACCCGTCTGATGTCTACACCACCGGAGCAGATTCAGCGTGCTGAGCTCTTCAGCTGGATTGAAAGCGAACTCCTCGAGGTGAAGGACAAGATGATGGCTCCGGCCGCACGCAAGGACTCTGATGCCGGTTATGGCCGTGCTGATCAGGATGCCGCCAACCTGCTTCTGGCCCGCCTCTATCTGAATGCAGAGGTCTACACCGGCACCGCTCGTTGGAACGAAGCCAAGGAGTATGCCGAGAAAATCATCAATGGTCCCCACAAGCTCTGGACAACAGGAACCAACGGCTGGAGCGCCTATCAGATGCTCTTCATGGGCGACAACGGCAGCAACGGAGCTTCTCAGGAGGCCATCCTCCCGCTGTTGCAGGACGGCGTGAAGACCACTGCCTGGTGTACCACCCTTTTCCTCATGGCCTCTACCTGGAAGGGAGATATGGACGTTGACGGTAACTACGGAACCAGCGAAATCTGGTCGGGTAACCGCGCCCGCTCGCAGTTCATTGCCAAGTTCTTCCCCAACAACGATGCTCCTCAGGTGAACATCAAAGAAATGGCTGCCGCTGCCGGCGACGACCGTGCGCTGTTCTTCGGCATTGGCCGCGAACTGGTGGTGAACACACCTACCGAGTTCACCTCGGGCTATTCTGTGGGCAAGTATCGCAACACATACGCCGGAAGCGGCTCTACGCACAACTCGCAGTTCATCGATACCGACTACTTCCTCATGCGTTCTGCCGAGGCTTACCTCATTGCTGCCGAGGCCGATGCACGACTCAACGGAGGTGTCACCTCTTCAACGGGTGCCGGCTACATCAATGCGCTGCGCCAGCGTGCTCACACCACCACCATGAACAGCTATACCACCGACCAGATTCTCGACGAGCGGGCTCGTGAGCTCTACTACGAGGGCTTCCGTCGCACCGACCTCATCCGCTATGGATACTTTGGAGGCAACAAGAGTGCTCAGTATCTCTGGGAATGGAAGGGCGGTTCGTTCAATGGAGCTGGTCTGCCCGAATATCGCAATCTCTTCGCGCTTCCTGCTGAGGACATCAATGCCAATCCCAACCTTGTGCAGAACACTGGCTATTGATCTTTACCATTATGACAATCGAAATAATAAGATTCAAGAAGATGAAAAAGATATATAATCTATCCATGCTGCTGCTTGCCGGTGCCTTCGCACTGACGTCTTGCAGCGATGACAATGAGTCGAACCCCACGCTGGCACAGCCTACGGAGTTCGTCCTCAACCAGCCGGCCTTCAACGGCCCTGTCGATTTGCTGAACTCCACGGCGGTGGCTCTCTCGTGGTCGCAGCCTCGTGCCTACAACGACTTCGATGCACCGGTGGTTCCCACCTATACCGTGCAGATTTCACCGACGGCATCGTTCAACAAGGAGTTTGATGCCAATGCCGAAGACAACACGGGAGCCGACTTCATTTCGCTTGACGAGACCTACTCCAGCGGCAAGAACGTTGAAATCGTCACCGAGACCCTCGACCGTGCTCTCATGCAGCTCATGGCCTGGGAGGAGCAGACAGTGCCTGCTGCCCTTCCTCTGGCAGTGCGCGTGAAGTCGGCCGTTCGCGATGCCTCTTTCAAGGAGTATGGCGTCATCTATTCAAATGTCATTACGCTCAACACCGTGCCCTACTACATTGAGCTCAAGTCGGCCGAGCCCGAAATCTGGTGGCTCATTGGTGGCGATATCTGCGACGGCTCTTGGGGCGGTGACTACGGCAAGTGCGTCATCCCCATGCAGACCATCAACGGTGCCGAGTATGACAAGAAGACCGGCCAGGGCGAAATCCAGTGGATTGGCTATCTTGGCGGCAACGGCTTCAAGCTGCGCGGCTCGATGGACGACAACTGGGCAACCCAGTGGGGCCAGGGCGATGCGTTTGGCGAATACAAGAAGAACGACGGCGGTTCGGGCAACATCACCGTTCCCGAGCCAGGCCTCTACACCGTTTCGCTCAACACTGCCACCGATGCCCTCTCCGTTGAAAAATATGAAGGCTCAGCTCCCCTGTTCAGCGGAATGGCCATCTCTGGTTCGTTCAATGACTGGGGCGACACCGAAATGTCTCCTTGCCACACCTATGCAGGTGCTGAGAACCACGACTGGTATATCGTCTACGACCTGGCTGCCGGCGACGAAATCAAGATCAAGCAGACGGGCTCGTGGGACTTCAACAAGGGCGGTTCTTTCGCCAACACAGGCGACAATCTCTACGTCTATGGCGTTGACGGCGGAAGCAACATCGTCATGCCCGAGTCTGGCAAGTATCTCATCCTCTTCAACGATATTACGGGCTACATCCGTTTCATGAAGCAGTAGTTTTCAAGGAGGAAAGGGAGTAGGGGGCATACCACTCATCTACTTCCCTCCTTCCCTCCTCAAATAATAATTGTAGAATTGAATAAAAGAAACATATTATGATTAAGAAAATATTTCTCGGATTATCATTCGTAGCACTGCTGACGGCTTGTACCGACGATTATAAAGACTGGGTGACGCCCGAAACGGTGGCTCAGCCCGAGCAGGTGAGCTTTGCCGATGGCAGCGTGTCGGCAGTCGATGTTATCCGCATGGCCGACTTGGCCGATGGCCAGCAGACCATCAAGGTGTGCAACCTCACTGCACCTTCCGCCTCGGGCGGTGACTTCACTCCGCGTTACACCATCAGCTTCGGCGACAAGGTCTTCGACCTCAATGCCGACGGTTCGATGAACGTAAGCGATCTCAAGCAGTATGTAGAGTCTGTCTTTGGCAAGGCTCCCACGGAGCGTTCTCTCGATGCCACGGTCAGCATGTGGCTCGAAAATGGCTCCACCTCTGTCAAGACAGCTTCTTCGCAGCCCTTCCCCGTGAAGGTGGTTCTCAGTGCTCCATTCATCGACAGCGGCTACTGGCTCGTGGGCGACATGGCCTCATGGGATGCTGCCGGAGCCATGGCTTTCACCCATCTGGGCAGTGGCGACGTTTACGATGCTCCTGAGTTCCAGATTGTCTTCACCACCACTGCCGACAACCAGTACTGGAAGATCATCCCGCAGGGCAACTACGACGGCGACTTCTGGGCCGGTGGCAACACGGGCGTGCTGGGCACAGTGGTCGATGGCGACACCAGCATGCAGGGCACGCTGACCACCGACAATCCCCAGGCTGGAAAGATTGAGCAGGCCGGCATCTATCGCATGACCATCAACATGATGGAGTACACCTACACCATCGAGAAGCTCGAATTTGCACCCTACGTTTATTTCATCGGAGCCACCGACGGCTGGCAGCAGGCCGAGCAGAAACTCGCCACTGTCAACTTCGACGGCATCTACACCGGCTACATCTATTGTGCCGACCCGAACGGTTGGGGCAATGCCTTCAAGTTCCAGAAGGTGGCTGGCAATTGGGACACACAGATCAATGCAGGCACCTTGACCGGCGGCATCAATGGCGATTTCACCTACGATGGCAATAGCGACCAGAACCTGGTGGCCACGGCCGGTGAGGGCATCTACTACGTCACGCTCGACCTTGCCAACAACTCCATCACCGCCACACGCATCAACAACATGAATCTCGTGGGCGACTTCAATGGATGGAATGCTGCCGACGATGCCCAGCAGATGACGTGGGATGCCGAGAACTACTGCTACGTCATCACCGGCGCTGGCGTCAATGCCAACGGATGGAAGTTCACCGCCAATAACGATTGGGGCATCAACCTCGGCGGAAACGACTCTGTGGAGCCTTCGATGAAGATTGACGACCTTGCCGCCAACGGCAAGAACCTCGGAGCCGTGGGCACCACCATCAAGCTCTATCCCACACGCCGCAACAGCGACAAGATCTATTGCACCGTGGAGTAAAGCCCATGCAAGGCAAAACTTAAGAAATCCCCATTCCGCAAATCACGGAATGGGGATTTCTTTTAGTATACAACTTTTCGAATGTTTGAGGAGTTCCAGGGACTTCAAGGAGTTCAAGACGATAGCTTTATTCTGTGTTATCCTCTTGCTGAAAGGTGCCTCCGAGCGAAGACTGTTGTCTTGAACTCCTTGAACTCCCTGAAACCCCTGAATTCCCTGAAACTTCTTGAAACTCCTTGCCCCCAGCCTCAGAACTCGAAACCCAGGTTGATGTAGAAGTTCACTTCCTTCGTCTTGTTGCACCATCCCAGAGTGGCGCCCAGAGGCCCTACCAGCGTGTTGTAATAGTAGGTGAGCGAAGTGCCAATCATCGTCTTGTGGTCAGCCAGTCGCGACAGCTTCTCGGCTTCCTGTGCGGCTGCCACTCTGAGCGTCACGAAGTTGTTGGTGGCAATGCGCTGTTGCAACTTCAGCTGTGCGGCCACGAAGTGGGGCAGTGCTCTCTGCACGTGGCCTATGCCCGGGAATGGCTGTTGCTGCTCAAAGTAGTGGCCGAACCAAACGCCGCCAATCATGTTGCACAGCGCCAGCGGATGCACGCTGCCTGGCAGCAGCCGTCCGTAGGCCATGGGCTGCAGAGTGAGGTGGCTGTTCAGCGGGAACGACATGCGCCACGACGCGCTCACCTCGCTCATGCCCGTATGGCCTTTCAGCTTGCTCAGATTGTCGGTGTAGTAAGTATATTGTGCCTTGAAGCGGGCTCCTCGTGTGGGGAACATCCAGTCGTTCTCCGAGCTGTAGAGCATGCGCGCAAAGTAGCTGATGTAGTGGTCGTCGTCCAGCTTTTCGCCTGTGGTTTCCATCTCGTGGTCTACGAGCAGCTTCTGAATGTGGAAAAAGTCCCATCGCGCACCTCCCGAGAAGTTCAGGTTGCGCACGTAGAAGTTCAGCAGCGACAGTTCGGCAGCGTGCTGGTTGTAGGTGATGCTGTAGTCTTTGTCGCCTTTCTCGTAGACGTTTATTTCGTTGTGGCGGAAGATGTAGCTCAGCGTGGGCTTCGAGAATGTGTGCGGGTGCAGTGCCAGGTCCACCCTTCCCATGATGCGCTTGCCCAGTCTTAGCGTCACGTCTATGTCGGTGGGAATGTTGGAGCGCAGGGGTATGTCGCCGTTGAGCTGCAGGGCCACCATCTCCTCGGTGTCGAACCTCACTCCTACGTTCACCTGCGACGATTTCTTCTGTCCTCCGGTGAACACCACCCTCATGCCCTCGTTGCCCTGGCGGTAGAATCGCGCCGAGGCATCTTTGTAGAACAGGTCTACGCGCATGGCCGTCGTCACCAGTTCAGCCTGTTCGTAGTCAATGCTGTCGCCCACGTGGAGTTTGAATTTGCGTCGTATGAAGCGCTCGTCGTTGGCCGACATCCCCTTGAACTCCATGGCGGCAATCCTCGTGCGTTGGCTCACGGCAGGGCTTTCTGCCGGGGTCAGCAGGGGGTGGCGGTAGCTGTCGCTGACGCCTATGCGCCGTTTCAGCGCCATCAGCTCGTCCCAGTGCTTCATGGCCTCCTCCTCGCCCCGTCGTATCAGTGTGTCGATGGCCGCCCTGTTGAAGCTGGCCGCCCCATATCCGTGGGTGTCTACTCTGATGGGCACGTCGGTGATGCTCAGATTGTCGTCGTACTTGTTTTTGCAGTTCACGTCGACAATCTGTCCCAGTATGCTGGCTGTGGAGTTCAGGTCGTCGGCCGTGCGCGGTGCTCCCTGCACGGTCACTCCGATGATGATGTCGGCCCCCATCTGCCGTGCAATGTCGGCAGGGTAGTTGTTGCGCAGTCCGCCGTCCACCAGCACCTTGTCGCCCAGCCGCACGGGTGCAAAGGCGCCCGGAATGGCCATCGAGGCGCGCATGGCCTGTGCCAGGCGCCCGCTATGGAACACATATTCCGTGTTGTCCAGAATGTTGGTGGCCACGCAGGCAAAGGGTATGGGCAGCGTGTTGAAGTCTGTCGAGTCGTCGTAGGCTGCCGTGAGCGTGCCGAAGAGGTCGGCCAGGTTCTTGCCCTTGATGAGTCCGCTGTCCTCCACGTCGCGCCGGCCCAGCAGCTGCGACTTCGAGAGCACGTAGGTGTTCTGCTTTTGGCGCTCTTTCATGTTCTGCAGGCTCAGGTTCTCCTTGTCGGAGAGCACGAAGGCCCAGTCCTGCACTCTCACCAGCGAGTCGAGCAGCTCGGCATTGTAGCCAATGGCGTAGAGTCCGCCCACGATGCTTCCCATCGAGGTGCCCGTCACAATGTCGATGGGCAGTCCTGCCCGTTCAATCACCTTCAGCGCCCCGATGTGGGCCATGCCCTTGGCTCCGCCGCCGCTCAGCACCACGGCCACCTTCTTGCGGCCCTGCTGTGGCGCGTCGGTCTGCCCCATAGCAGCCCCGGCCGCCATCCATGCCGCCAGAGCCATGCAAAAGAGTCTTTTCATATTGTCTTGTCGTTATTTGTGTCTTGATTGAATGTTCCGTCCCGCAGGAGCGGGGTTCCCGGTATATGTTTCTGCAAATATAAGGAAAAAGATGCCAAATCTCCATCATCGTCAGCTTTTTTTTTACTGAAACCAGGAAAGTCGTTCGCAAAGCATTCGCCCCGTCCATGCAGAGTTTTCCCACGCCAGAAACACTTCGTGACGTGAGTTTGGCGCAAGAATAGTGCAGAAACAGTTGTGTGAATGGAGAGATTTCGGTATTAGCCCCTGAATAAAGGCTTCTCCCCGCCGCGAAAAAACCTTCGGAGCGGCAAGATAAAAGTAAAATCACGCCGTGATTCCATGGAATCATGACGTGATTTTATGGAATCGTGACGTGATTTTATGGAATCATGGCGTGATTTTAGTTTTTGCAGCCCGCTCGCTG
>CAMOPD010000020.1 GCA_946622085.1 uncultured Prevotellaceae bacterium
AACGAAAAAGGCAACCACATGGCGCCGAAGGTGTTCGACCTGCAGGAGTCAACCTTCTGGCAGACCGAGCGCGACGCTCCCCTGCCCCATCTGCTGGTCATCGACCTGGGCCGAGAGCAGACGCTAAGTGCCCTGGAGTATCTGCCACGGGCCGAAGAAGGGGCTCCTGGCAGCGTGAAAGACTTTGCCGTTTACATATATTGAGCGACCCCGTGCCAACGCACAGCATGCTAACATAGCAATGAATGAAATGAAGAAGAACATCCACATCGTAGTCCTCGACGGCTACACCGCCAATCCTGGCGACCTCTCATGGCAGGAGCTGGAAAGCCTGGGAGCGCTGACGGTCTATGACCGCACACGCCCCGAGGAAGTGGTGGAGCGCGCCGGTGAAGCCGATGCGGTGCTCACCAACAAGGTGGTGCTGGGACGCCAAGAGCTCTGCCAGCTGCCCAGACTAAGATATATCGGAGTAATGGCGACGGGCTACAACGTGGTGGACACCGAAGCGGCCCACGAACGGGGCATCGTGGTGACCAACGTTCCCGCCTACAGCACCGACAGCGTGGCCCAGATGGTGTTTGCCCACCTGCTGAACGCCGTCGGCCACACCGACCATTATGCACGGCAAAACAGACAAGGCCGATGGGCCGAAGCCCCCGACTTCTGCTATATAGACACGCCGCTCACCGAACTGGCCGGCAAGACCATGGGCATCGTGGGACTGGGCAGCATAGGGCGGCGGGTGGCCACCATCGCCCAGGCCTTCGGCATGAAGGTGCTCGCACAGACCAGCAAGACAGCCTTGTCGTTGCCGGCAGGCATCAGCAAGGCGGGGCTCGAGCAACTGCTCCGGTGCAGCGACGTGCTGACACTCCACTGCCCTCTCACGGCCGAGACCCGCGAAATGATTTGCGCCGAGACACTGGCACTGATGAAGCCCTCGGCCATTCTCATCAACACAGGACGCGGGCCGCTGGTCAATGAAGCCGACGTGGCCCAAGCCCTCAACGAGGGGCGTCTGGCAGCCTATTGTGCCGACGTTGTCTGCCAGGAGCCTCCCACTGCCAACCATCCGCTGACGCACTGCCAACGGGCCTACCTCACACCCCACATTGCCTGGGCTACACGCGAGGCGCGCCAAAGACTCATCCAGACGGCGACAGAGAATGTAAGGGCGTTTCTTGCCGCACACCCGCAAAACACCGTATGACCATGAAGAGAAAACGCATATTGACTCTATTACTGCTGCTCATGCCCCTGCTTCTGGCGGGACAGACAGGCCTCACGCGCCACGTCGATCCGTTCATCGGAACCGGCGGGCACGGCCATGTGTTCTTAGGAGCTAATGTGCCTTTCGGCCTGGTGCAGCTCGGCCCCACCGAGCATACGCGGGGCTGGGACTGGTGCTCAGGCTATCATGCGTCAGACTCGGTGCTCATCGGCTTCAGCCACACCCACCTGAGCGGAACGGGCTGCGGCGACCTGGGCGACATCACCTTCCTGCCCGTGAAAGACCGGCAGACCCGAGAGTTGGTTTTCAGCCATGACAATGAGCAATGCCGCCCAGGATACTATGCGCTGAGCATGCCGCTTCCGGGTGGCGGCAGCGTGAAAACCGAACTGACGGCCACCCTGCGCACAGGCATGCACCGCTATACTTTCTCCGACGACATCGACACGGCACGCCTCATGGTCGACCTGAAATGGGGCATCGGCTGGGACAGACTCACCGACTGCTCCATCCGCCAAGAGACGCAACGCATGATAAGCGGTTGCCGCAAATCCAGAGGATGGGCCGACAACCAGCAGATTTATTTCGTGGCTGCCTTCTCGCAGGACGTAACGCTGGAGCGCCTTCATGACGACACGCTGTCGGTGGTTTCACTGCCCAACCGGGGAGCCTTCTGCGTGAAAGTGGGGCTGTCGGCAGTCAGCGTGGACAATGCGCGCCGGAATCTGGAATCGGAAAATCCCACGTGGGACTTTGATGCAACGGTGAAGGCCGCCGACGCCGCATGGGAAGAACAGCTATCGAAAATCCAGGTACAAACGGCCGACGAAGCCCTGAAAAAGGTCTTCTACACGGCCCTCTATCACACCATGGTGGCCCCTTCAGTGTTCAACGATGTGAACGGCGACTACAGGGGCTCCGACGGCAAGGTGCACCATGCCGGCTTCACCAACTACACCACTTTCTCGCTTTGGGACACCTACCGTGCCGCCCATCCGCTGGCCACCATCATCCACCCTGAGCGGCAGAAAGACTTTGCCCAGACCATGCTGCACATCTATCAAGAGCAAGGCACCCTGCCCGTGTGGCATCTCATGGGCTGCGAAACCAATTGCATGGTGGGCAATCCTGCCATCCCCGTGCTGGCCGACATCATGCTGAAAGGCTTCAGCGTAGACAAGGCACTGGCCACCGAAGCCATGGAGCGCTCGGTGGGCTCGCACAAGAAAGCCTTTGAGCTGCTCAACGACTATGGATTCATCCCATACGAACAGGAGCCTGGCAACGAAAGCGTGGGCAAAGGGCTGGAATATGCCATCGCCTACGGGTGTGCCCGGAAAATAGTCCCCGGCAATGAGCGATTCCGGCAATGGGCAACGTCATACAAGCACTATTTCGACCCCACGACGGGCTTCATGCGGGCCGTTTCTGCCGACGGCCGTTTCCGCCAGCCCTTCGATGCCTTCGCCGCAGAGCTCAATCAGGTGAAAGACTATACCGAGGGGAACGCATGGCAATACATCTGGCTCGTGCCTCACGACGTGGCAGGACTGGTGAGCCTCTTCGGCAGCCGACAGGCCTTCATCCAGAAACTCGACTCGCTCTTTATTGTCGAAGGCGACCTGGGCAAAGACGCCCCACCCGACATCTCCGGCCTCATCGGCCAATATGCCCACGGCAACGAGCCCAGCCACCACGTGGCCTATCTCTACAACTACGTGGGCCAGCCCTGGAAGACGGCAGAACGCGTGCACCAGATCATGCAGACGCAATATCACACGGGCATTGACGGACTTTGCGGCAACGAGGACGTGGGGCAGATGTCGGCATGGTACATCCTCTCGGCCCTGGGCTTCTATCAGGTCGACCCTGCCGGTGGCCGCTTCGTCTTTGGCACGCCCGCCTTCGACGAAGCCTCAGTCGACGTGGGTCATGGCCGCACATTCCGCATCAAGACGCGCCACCATGAGCCAGCCAACATCTACATCCAAAAGGCCACGCTCAATGGCAAGCCCTACCGCAAATCATACATCGACTATAAGGACATCGCGGGCGGGGGCACCCTGGAATTCACCATGGGAGCCACTCCCTCGGCGTTTGGAACAAAAAAGAAGAACTGCCCATGAAGCTTCGTCTCGCCATACTCTGCCTCGTCACGGCCCTGCCATGGAGCACATCCGGAAGAGCCTTGCAGCAAGACCGCCTGGCATGCCAGCGGCCACCCGTTGAGCAGCGGCTGTTCCGTTCCGAGGTGATAGAGGGCAAAATCGAAGAAATAAAAGCCCTGCTGAGCCGTTATCCCCGTCTGGCATGGATGTTCGAGAACTGCTTCCCCAACACCCTCGACACGACCGTTCACTACCGGCTGTGCGATGGCGACGACGACACCTTTGTCTATACGGGCGACATTCACGCCATGTGGCTGCGCGACTCGGCAGCCCAGGTGTGGCCCTACGTGCCCTATGCCCATCAAGACCCCCGGCTGAAGGCGCTCATACGGGGCGTCATCTTGCGCCAGCTGAAGTGCATCAACATCGATCCATACGCCAACGCCTTCAACGACGGCCCCATGGGCAGCCCGTGGGCTTCCGACCTGACCGACATGAAGCCCGAACTGCACGAACGGAAGTACGAAATAGACAGCCTCTGCTATCCCGTGCGGCTGGCCTATGCCTACTGGCAGGCCACGGGCGACAGCTCCATCTTCGGCAGCCTGTGGAAGCAGGCCGTGGGCAACATCCTGCGCACATTCCGCCAGCAACAACGCAAGAGCGGACACGGGCCCTATCGCTTCATGCGGCGCACCGAACGGGCCACCGACACCACCCAGAACGACGGCTATGGCCACCCTGCGCGACCCGTGGGACTCATCGTCTCCATGTTTCGCCCCTCCGACGATGCCTGCACGTTCCCCTTCCACGTGCCGTCCAACTTCTTTGCCGTCAGCACGTTGCGGAAGATAGCCATCATTGAGCGCACGGGCGTCATGGCCCAGGAAGCTCAGGCACTGGCCGACGAGGTGGAAACAGCGCTGCAGACCTATGCCGTATGCCAGCACCCGAAATACGGAAAAATCTACGCCTACGAAGTGGATGGCTTCGGCAATCAGCTGCTCATCGACGATGCCAACGTGCCCAGCCTCCTCTCGCTGCCCTACATCGCCGACGTAAGCACCGACGACCCCATCTATCAGAACACCCGGCGATTCGTGCTGAGCACCGACAACCCCTACTACTTTGAAGGCACTGCCGGAGCAGGCATCGGCGGGCCCCACGTCGGCCCCGACTACATCTGGCCCATGAGCATCATCATGCGCGCCATGACCAGCCGCGACGAGGGCGAAATACGCCATTGCATCGACATGCTGGAGCACACCGACGGCGGCACAGGCTTCATGCACGAGAGTTTCCACAAAGACGATGCCTCCAGATTCACCCGCGCCTGGTTTGCATGGGCCAACACGCTCTTTGGCGAACTCATCATCCGGCAGTCTGAGCTCCTAAGCCGGCACGACAAGTAAAACAAAAAAACGGTCACCATGAAAAAAGCCCAATACATCATCATGCTTCTGGCATGCCTTAGCACGCTGACCGCCACGGCCAGGCGGCCCCACAAAATGAAGAAGGCCCAGTTGCTCGAACTCAAGCAAACCATCGAGCGACTCGACGAGCGGCTGCCCGTGCCCCGTTTCCTCGCCAATGGCACGGCGGCCACCGACTATTGCGCCTCCATCCTGCGGCTGACCGACGGGCAATATGCCGCCGACACGGCCGCCGTGGTCCAGTTTTTTGCCGGCATGAAGACGCTCATCAGCCAATACGAGCAAGTGACGCCCGAAGATGCCGCCAAATACGACCTTCAGGGCTGGCATGCCACTCTCTACGAGCGGCTCTACACCACGCAGCAGCGTTTCGCCCCGCTGAGGAAATATTGCGACCAACGACTGGAAGCCCGCCGCAAAGCCCTTGCCTGTCCCATGCCCTGCGGCCGCCTGCTCCGCTTCTGCTACGAAGAGTGGGGCTCATCGCGCCCCAACCCGACAAGCCTCTCCATAGAGCCCAACCAGGAGGGCCGGCCCGTCATCACCTTTTCCATAGGCAGCCGCTGCCAGGAAGAAGGCGGGCTCAGGCAGCAAGTGCCCGCCACCGACAGCCTGCTGCAGGCCCTGCGCCAGCGCATTGAGCAGGAAAGAATCTACCAGTTGCTGCCCCACTACGCCACACCCTTTTTCTACGACGACTGCCCTCCCCCTACAGGAGGCGGCCCTGAATGGAGCTTCAGCGCACAATTCGAAGGCGGAGCAGTTAGCACAGGCGGCGAGAACGGCCCGCTGCAGAGCTGTCGCGCCATCGCCGAATGGCTGAAGCAGGCAGCAGGATTCGCCGAAAATCCCAGCCGCCCAGAATGAATCACGGGAAGCAATCAAAAAAAGGAAAGGACAAAAAGGAGTAAAAACAATGAATAAGAAAAGCGTAAAAATGGGACCCGACGGCAAATATCGCTGGGCCTACGAACTGAACATGCTCACCAACCCCACCATCCTCGTCGAGGTGTTCAAGGTGCTGGGCATCAGTCTTGCCATCACTTGGGTGTTCTCCATGGCCATCAGCCTGTTCGATGGAGACAACCTCATCAGCGCCGCCCGAAGCCTCGCCTCGCTCTATGCCATACTCATCGCCGTGATGCTCGTGCTGGGCATACTGGGCTATCTGCTCTATTCCGCCCTGTCGGGCTGGAAATACATGGTGGTATTCGAGATGGACGAAAACGGCGTGGAGCATCGGCAGATGAAGCAGGGCGTAGAGAAAGCCAAGGTGCTGGCCATGCTCTCGTCCATGGCCGGCCTGGGCACCGGCAACGTGGGAGCCATCGGCCGAGGGCTCCTGGCCGCCTCTCACCACTCGCTCAGCTCAGCGTTCCCCGACGTGCGCCTCGTGAAGGCCGTGCCCCGCTTCCACCTCATCAAGGTGAACGGGCTGCTCACCAAGAACCGCATCTACGTAGACGACGACAACTTCGACTTCGTCTACGACTACATCTGCCAGCACTGCCCCAAGGCACGCAAGATCACGAGATGAACAACCGGTTTTAAGCAGAATTCTTCGGGGGCATTGTTTCGAGGGTGCGGAGGCTCGAGGGCTCGGGGGGACGAGATATGATTGGAGCGCTCGATACTATTGACTTTCCCTTCGGCCGTCGATTTTCAATTCTCGTACCCCCGAGAACCCGGGAATTTATTCAACCTTTTCAGATATTCCTTTGGCGAACAGCCCACATACTGGCTGAAGCAGCGATAGAACGAGCTCGTCGACGAGAAGCCAGCCCGCATGTAGAGCTCGTTCATCGGCAGGTCGGGAGTGGCCTGAATCAGCCGTTTGGCATAGTCGATGCGTTTCTTGTTGACGTAATCGGTAAACGAAATGCCCATCTCTATGTTGATGGCCTGGTAGATGTAGTTACGATTGCAGCAAAGCAGCTCGGCCAAATCGCTGATTTTCAACCCATACTGCAAGAACAGCTGTTCGTCGTCCATCAGTTTCTCTATACGGTTGCGCAACTCGCGCATGCGCTTCACGGCGGCCTCTTTGGCTGCCGTTTCTTTTTCGGGCTCCCGCCCCACATCCCCGCTTTCATCCCTGTCGACTTCTCTCCTCACTCCCTCTTTCACGGGTTGCCTCATGGCAATATACACTTGCAGGAAAATGAGCACAGAGAAGAGCGTGGAAGGAATGGCCAGCATCATCACATCGTCTACAAACCTGTAGCGCCCCAGGAAATTGCTCACCGTGGAGAGCACAGATGTGAGGATGAAGAGCACAAAGAGCAGCTTCACCATGAGCAACTGGTTCTGTGGGCCATCGCTCATGTTGCGCTCCACCCTATTGTTGAAACGATTGATGCGCCTGATGCCCAGTAGTGCTATGGGAAGAATCTGCACGCCGAACACCAGCTTCAGCATCCAGTGGAAATAAGCCTGGGCGCGGGCTTCGCCGTGAAGCCGGCTCCAGTCGTTGTGGTAGAGATAGTCGTCAATAAAGAGGGACGTCTGCCCGCTGTCCATCAAAATATAGCCCACGCTCACGGCCACCCCGCAAACCACCGATGGCAAGAGCCACGCCCACGCATGCCGCCAGGCGCTTCGGGGGTAAGTCAGTTCGCACACATATATATAATAGAGGGGGAAGACGGCCGGGGAGCAAAAACTGTAGATGCTGTCGGAAACGGGGATGAGCGGGATGAAGCGCGAGAAATAGACGGCATGACCGCCATAGAGCAGCGTGCAGGCCACGAGGAAGAACATCATGGCCCAGCCGCTGCCACTCTGGTCGGAGTGCAGGTCTACCGCCATATCGAGCATCCACACCAAGGCGAGCACCATGGAGACAAACATCGGCAGCAATATCACTATCTGGCTCAGCATATCTTTGCGCGCAAGTATGGGAAAAACTTTTACACCACAAAGATAACACAAAAAACAGAATACCAGAATGCCACAATTCACAAAATGCATATTTGGGAAACATTTCTGCAGATATAGGAATCTTTTTTTCGAATACGGGAAATCGCTTCGTGCTTTTGTGGCTATATTTGCAATCATCATTTAGCTTTTAATTATTTCTAAATCAGAACCATTATGAAAACAAAAATCACACTCACCATCTTTGCCCTCTTTCTGGCAATCAATGTCGCCGCCCAGCCACCGCGCATCAGAGAGGAAGCCCGCAGAATGACCAACCGCATTGACCGACAGGTGGGGCTCTCGCGAGGGCAATATGACGAAATCTATCGCATCAACCTGAGGTTTGCATCAAGAGAAATCGGCCCCGAAAGGCGCGACAGGGCTTATCAACGCGTGATGAACGAGCGCCAGTGGCGCGACTACTACTATGGCCGACGCCGACCGGGCCCCGACGCCCGTCCTCGCGGCCCTCGAAACGGGCCACGCGACAGAGGCCCATACCGCAATGACTATCGGAGAGACCGAAGAAGATAAGCCGAAGGACGACTATCAGCCCAACCAACACGAAGAAAACGCTATCGGCGGGAAACATGCACGAGCATCTTTCCCGCCGATAGTTATTTGCGATTGGCGCCCAAAGGCTCTGTCAGCGACGCTGCCCGTCGCGCTGGCCGCTGCCACGTGGGCCATTGCCCCGCTGTCCGCCCGATTTGCCTTCTCCGCGCGAGCCTCTCTGCCCGGCTTCAGCGCCCTGTGGCCTGCCGCCAGCCCTGCCGCCGCCCGAGGCCGCTTTCTGCTGTTCCCTGCTGCCCTTTTGTGCCTGGGAGCCCTTATTGTCGGGAGCATTGCTCTTGGTGGCATGCCCGTCCTTGTCGCCTTTGCCGCCCTTGCTTCCTCCGCCAGAGCTGAGTGCATCGGCCACCACCGCAACGCCCACCACCCCGGCGGCAATGCTAGCCCACGTGTTGGAGCGGCGTTCGCGAGCCTCGTCTTGCCGGGCATAGGCCTCGTCAAGATAGTCGTCGCAACTGCGCCGCAAGTCATCCGGGCAGTGACGCGAGCGGCTCACCCGCTCCAAGTCGGCAATGGCATTTTTCCACTTCTTCATTTCAAAATAGCACATGCCGCGGGAGAAGAGCAATTCCACCGAAGGATTCCTCTCGATGGCCCGGCTATAGCATTTCACGGCCTGTTTGTAGTGGCCACTCTGCTCCAGTCGCTGCGCCTCGGCCACGTCGGGGTCGGCAGTCCATCCGCCGGCGAGGCCATCGCCCATGTCCACCCGGTCGTCGTAGTAGCCATCGTCCACGTCGCCGCGCCCTCTGTAGTCCTTCACCTCGATGGTCATTCCGGCATAGCAGTAGCTCAGACCGTCGTTGAGCGCTTTCAGCTCGCGCTCAGTCATTCCGAATCGTTGGGCAATGGAGGCCAGGTCTTCGCCGCGTTTCACCTGATAGCTCATCACCCGCTGCGCTTCTGCCGTCATCACGGCCATGGCAAGCAGCAGCATCACTATGAGTTTTTTCATCATACCTTTCATTATTATATTGGTTATTCTCTTTTTCACTCTCTGTTCCAATTGCCTTTCGGGTCCTTTAGAGCCCCCCAACATCAGTCACACTGCACAACGAGATAGTTGCTCACGCTCCAGAACTGCGTGGGGTCGAGTATGTTGAGCACCCATCCGCCATCGGTCTGGCTCAGCTCGTAGGAGCCGTCGGGAGCGGGAGAGATGAGCTTCACCGACTGGCCCTGCAGCGGGAGTCGGCGGAACTTGCGAATGTCAACCGCAGCAAATCGCTCCTTGGGAATGTTGCCCAGGTCGGCCTGGCCTTTCTTGAAGAGTGTGCCCTTGGTGAGTATGCCCAGCTCCTTGAGTTCCTTCTTCGTGCCCACCAAGTAGAAACATTCGTTGATGATTTTGTCTTGCACGTCCATCACTTGCTGTTGCTCTTCTATCTTGCGGTCCTTGCGCCAAAGATGATTGCGCAGGTGGTCAATGTCGAAGTTCTTGTCCTCTATCTGTGCATAGAGTTCGTCTATCTGGTATTCCTTGTCGTCCAGCTCATCGAGCATCATGCCTATGACGCTCTTCAGATTGGCCATTTTGCCGGTGCTCTTGGCCAGCCTCTGCTCTATCTCCTTCATTTTTGTCCGCTGCCGGGCCACAAGCTGCTTGTAGGCTGCAAGGTTGGTTTTTATCTTGGCCCGGTCGTTCATTACTTCCTGCTTATTGCTGCCGTTCAGGAAGAGCAGGCCCTCTGCCGAAGCCATGCTGTCGATCATGAGCGAGAGATCGTCGAGCACGGCGTTCACTCCGCTGAGTTCCTGCGCCTGATTATCACACTTCGCTGCCAGGGAGTCGCGTTCGGCTTTCAAGTCGTCGGACGAGCCACCTTTGCAGGCCCCCATCAACATTGTGCAAAGGGCTCCTGCCAAAAGAACAAAAGATGATTTTTTCATGTCGTATATTGTTTTATGTGGTTAGTGAGTTTCACACAAAATTAGGCAAATCGTCCCACTGCCAGTTCCCATAATCACAGAATTAGATGGTGGCAGGTGTCTTTCTGCGAATCTGGGAATTGCCGCTGTCATAGTCCAACAAGGAGAAACGTAATCAACGGGAAAAATCATTACCTCCCCTTTGCCACTTACGTCTGACGTGTTCACCATCGGCCGGGAAACTTTCCAAAGAGCTTCTCGACAAAAACAAAGGGGCAAGGCACACAATCAATATCCGAAGCCGGAGAAAGCTCAGGAAACGGGCTGAAAAGCCAGACAAAGGCGACAGTTTTCTCGCCATCGGGCATGAATTGTCGCCATTCGGTTGGCTTGTCGCTACATCCTGAGAAGAAAAAGGCCAAGAAATGAGCGCAAGCTACGGAAAGTGCCCTACCTTTGCATCGTCAAAACAAAACAACAGCAATGATGACAAACATGAAAAAGGAAAATAAAAAACAGTGTGCGCTCAACACACTGATGCGGATGGCAGAAAAGGCGGCTGAAGCATTCGTGACAAGCTACCGACTGGTAAGCGCCTATTCGGGGCAGCCCATGGGCAACAGCCGATTTGCCTGCCCCTACCACATGCTTTGAACAAGAGTCGCAGACGGCGACGCTCCGACGAGACGAGAACTAACACGAAAGAGGGGATTACAAATAGTCTTTTTACCTTAAAAAATTTCAAGCAGGGGGGAGCCCGCCATCCCCTCAGGATGGCAACAGCCATGGGAAAGGAGGAAGGCGGCCCAACAGAGCCGGAGAGAGGTGACATCTGTCCGGCTCTTCTCTTTTGCTCCACGCGAGCAAGTCGAGGCGACACGAGGAGGGACGGCTCACCCCTTTTGTCGCCCACGGGCGCACTTGTCGCTACAAATGGGAAAGAAAAGGGGCGAGCAGGCATGGACAACACGGGAAAACGGCTTAACTTTGCAACAGACAAAACGATCATAATAACTAAAAAAACAGAAAGATGATGACAAATCAGACACGCTCTATGGTGGCAGCTTTGGTAAATCTGTTCACCGACGCTATGGCAAGCAAGGACTACCAGCACTTGGTGTTTGCTGAGGAACTGCCCATGAAGGTGAAGTCGTTCGTTCAGATGAACTTCCCCGCACAGGCCATCTCCTACGCAGAGCTGAAGACCGATCCCATGGAATCGAAATACCACGTCTGGCTGAACAACGGCGTGGAGATTTGCTTCGGCATAGGCGGAGACTGGAACTACATAGACTTCCATGAGGAGCGCATTCCCCCATTCATCCTGCCAGAGGAGGCCATGGTGAGCGCGCGGAGGCTCTTTGCCGATGCCCGCATCGTGAGAGTCTGCAAGCATGCTGGGGGCTGCTACAGCATGCTGCTTTCCAACGGCATCAGCTTTCGCTTCTCTGAATAGAGGAGCGTTTTTTATTTGAGGAGGGAAGGAGGTGAGGAGAAATGTTTCAGCGCAAAAGCTTTTTCAACTTTTCAACTTTTCAACTTTTTTATGTATCTTAGCCACCGCAAAGACTATTAACCAAGGAAAAACAGATGATGACGAAACGACTCTTCTCCGCCGCTCTGCTGCTCATGGTGGCTGCTATGGGCTGGAGCACTGGCTCGACGGCCAAGAATACGGAAACGCCGGCCGACGAGCCCATGGAACAGCTGGTGGAACGCGGCTTGCAGCGCGCCACGGCGCAGGCCCGACGGCTGGCAAGAACGCTCGAACCACGGCAAGGCGCGCTGCCGCGCACATTCGAAAACGGACAACTGAAAACCATCGGCTACGACCACTGGGTGGCGGGATTCTTCCCCGGCGTGCTCTGGATGCTCTATGAGAACAGTGCCGACGAGGAGCTGCGACGCTATGCCGAGATGTTTACCGGCCGCGTGGAACCCGCCAAGCGGTTGACCAACACCCACGACCTGGGCTTCATGCTCCTGTGCAGCTTCGGGCAGGGTTACCGGCTGACGGGCAATAGGCATTATCTCGACGTCATCGGCCAGGGCACACAGAGCCTGCTCACCCGCTGGAACGAGCGGCTGGGCGTCATCAAGTCGTGGGACGGAAACGAACGCTGGCAATATCCTGTCATCATAGACAACATGATGAACCTCGAGATGCTCTGCTTCATGACCCGACAGACGGCCGACCGGCGCTACGAGCGCATAGCCGAGAAACACGCGCAGACCACCATGAAGAACCATTTCCGCGACGACTACTCCACGTTCCACGTGGTTTCCTACGACACCATCAGCGGTCTGCCCCACGCCAAGAACACCGCGCAGGGCTATGCCGACGGCAGTTCGTGGGCGCGCGGACAGGCCTGGGGGCTCTATGGCTACACCATGATGTATCGCGAAACGCTCAACCCCGTCTACCTGCAGCAGGCGCGGCACATAGGGCAATTCCTGATGAACCACCCCAGGCTGCCCGCCGACAAGGTGCCTTATTGGGACTATGATGCGCCGGGGGCTGCCGACGGCCACTGCCTGCGCGACGCGTCGGCGGCTGCCATCATGGCGTCGGCGCTCATTGAGCTGAGCCAGCTCGATGCGAGCGACATGGCGCCACGCTGGCTCGCACTGGCCGAGGCGCAGCTGCGCACGCTCTCCTCGGCCGACTATCTGGCCCGCGAGGGCGAACAGGGGGGCTTCATCCTGAAGCACAGCGTGGGCCACCTGTCGGCCAAGGCCGAAGTGGACGTGCCGCTCACCTACGCCGACTACTACTATGTAGAGGCGCTCATGCGCATGAAGCAGCTGCTGAAGAAACCGGCCGGCACCGACGACCGGCGCCTGTGGGTGGAACAGCTCACGCGCATTGCGCGGCCCGTGCTGGAGAATCTGGCCGCCGGAACGCTCGGGCAGAACATGCCTTTCGAGTCGCTATCCGACGACCCGCTGCGCCGCGACGTGTCGCGCCTCGAGGCCGTGGGACGCACCATCTGCGGCATGGCACCCTGGCTGGAACTGGGTCCCGACGAGACGCCAGAAGGCCTGCTGCGCGAACGATTCACCGACCTGATGGTGAGAGGAATCAGAAACGCCGTCAACCCCGAGTCGGCCGACCACCTGACGTTCGACAACCGCCACACACAGCCCCTGGTAGACGCGGCTTTCCTGGCCGAGGGGCTACTGCGCGCTCCAACTCAGATATGGGGGCGACTGGACCGGCAGACGCGCAACTGGCTCATCGGCGAGTGGCAGACGTCGCGCTCCATCAAGCCCTACGAAAGCAACTGGCTGCTCTTTGCCTCCATCATCGAGGCCGCCCTGCTGGAGTTCACGGGGCAGTGCGACATGGAACGTCTCTACTATGGCGTCAACCGATTCTGCGACGAGTGGTACAAGGGCGACGGCTGGTATGGCGACGGCCAGGACTTCCACCTCGACTTCTACAACAGTCTCGTCATACACCCCATGCTCACCGAGACGCTGCGGGTGATGAAACGCCACGGGCTGAAGCGAGCCGACACGCTGCTGCCCATTCAGGAGCAACGCCACCGCCGGCAGGCAGCCCAGCTGGAACGCATGATTTCGCCCGAAGGCACCTACCCCGTCACGGGGCGCTCCATAGCCTATCGCATGGGCTCCTTCCACGCCTTGGCTGATGCTGCCCTGCTTCATCTGCTGCCCGAGGATGTGAGCCCCGCCCAGGTGCGCTGTGCACTGACCGCCGTCATCAGCCGCCAGCTCTCGCAGCCGCTCACCTTCAGCGACGACGGCTGGCTGCGCGTGGGCTTTGCGGGCAGTCAGCTGCGCATGGCCGAAGACTACATCAACACGGGAAGCCTCTATCTGTGCACGGCAGCGTTTCTGCCGCTCGGGCTGCCCGCCAACGACCCGTTCTGGGCAGCACCGCCGCGCGACTGGACGGCCCGGCGGGCATGGAGCGGCATCGACGTAGGGGCCGACCACGCCATCAGATAGCATCGTGCCACCACGTGCTGCGAACACGCAGAAAGGGGGGCAGGGAGCACCGGCAAATGGGTGGTGCTCCCTGCCCCCCTCTCCTTGATGGTGAGGCTATGAGGCAGACACGGAGAGGTCAGCCTCTATTCATACCGCAGAAGGAAAGCGCCCATACGTTCGCGCTTCAACCGGTCGCCCTTTTGGCGCAGCAACAGGTATTCGGTGGTCTCTTCATCGGGCACGGAGCAGAATATCTCCAGCCCCGCATCGCTCTTGGCCACCACGCTCACGCTGGGCTCCATATAGCTGTCGGGATCGGCCATCGACCAGTCGATGTTGCCGTCCTCGACGTTGGCGCGCAGCGTGTCCACGCTGATGCTCACGTCGCTGCCCTTGGTCAGCACATAGACGCCCAGGGCCATGTTGCCCTGCTTGGCGGTGGTCATCACGCCAAACTCATATTCTGCCTTGCCGAAGACGGCCGACACGCGGCCCGTCTCCACCTTCATGCCAATCATCTTCTCCACTTTCCTGACGACGGCTTCGGGGAACGTAGGCCCGTCGGGGTCTTCGGTAGTGGTGGGCTGGACGTTGAGCAGCACGTGCTGCTTCATGTAGTCGCGGCCTACCAGCACGCCTTCGGCCATTTCCATGGGCACGATGTCGCCCTCGGGCAGCATGTCGCCATGAGTATCCATATATTTCTTCACGTCGTCGGCACGGGCAAAGTCATACGTCATGCCCTTCATCTTGTCGGCCTCCTTGTAGAGATACTGGTTGATGCTGCTCTCATCTTCCTTCAGCTCCTTGTTTTTCTCCTTGGCAAAGCTCACGTCGAACGCCTCGTCGCCCAGCAGGAACAGCGCATAGCCCTCGGGGCTCTGCCTGAGCGAGCGTCCCTGGTCGGGCAGGTCGCCGTCGTTGAAGGGCACAAACAGTGGTGTCCCCTTCACCACGAATGCCATGAGTGGCGGAAACTCCAGTGCCGACTCCTGACCGTCGGCCGGGGCCGCCGTGGAGTCGGTCTTAGCAGCGGTTGCTGCCTGCGGCCCGCCATTCTGCCTGCCCTGATGGCAGGCGCCAAGGCTCAGCATGACGGCCACCGCCATGGGTGCGAATAGTCTTTTCATTTCACTTCTCCTGTTTTGTTTAATATCAAATATTCATAGGGCTGCAGCTCGATGGTCTTGCCGAGCGTCAGCAGTTTTCCCTCCATCAGGTCTTCCGTTTCGCTATTCACCCAGCCCTGGGGCACGTCGACGGTCTTCCGGGCGTTGCGCACGTTCACCACCACGAGATAGCGGTCGGCATCCAGCCGCTTTTCCACCAGGAGCACGTCCTGATGGGCAAAGGCGGTAGGCGTGGCTTTGCGCAGGGCGGGATGCTCGTTGTAGATTTGCATGAGCTTCACATACTCGGCATAGATTTCGGGCTTGGCCGTCCAGTCAACGGGCACATACTTGAAGAAGTTGATGGGTTCGGGATAGCCCACTTCCTGGGAGCCATAGATGAGCGCTCCACCATGAGGGAAGATGCTGGCCACGAAGGCCGCCATAGCACCGCGGTCGTTGCCAAACTGAATGCAAGGCTCGGTCTCCGTGGCGTGGTCGTGATTGGTGGTGAAGCGCAGTTTCACCTTGCCCTGTGGCAGACTGTCGTATTCGGCCTTGTCGGCCTTGATGAGGTTGGCGGCAGGAGCGCCCTGGAACACCTTCACCAGAGAGTCTTTATAGTCCCATCCATAGTTCATGTCGAAGCCGCCCTGGGTGAAGTTGTCGAGCCGCTTGCCCTCGGCCAGCATCAGTATGCGGCGCTTGCCGGCAGCCTGGCGCAGGGCGCTGATGGCTTCGTTCCAGAAGTCGGCCGGCACGCCGTCGGCCACATCGCAGCGGAAGCCGTCGATGCCCACGTCAGCAATCCAGAACTTCATGGCGTCGATCATGGCGAGGCGCATCTGCTTATTGTCGTAGTTCAGGTCGGCCACGTCGTACCAGTCCCAAGGCCGCGGATGGATGATGGTGTCGGTCTGCTCGTCGTGCGTATACCAGTCGGGATGGGCTTTCAGCCAGGGATGGTCCCAGGCCGTGTGGTTGGCCACCCAGTCGAGAATCAGCCCCATGCCGTGGTCATGGCACACGCCGACCAGGCGCTTCAGGTCGTCAATGGTTCCAAACTCGGGCGCAATGGCCTTATAGTCGCTGATGCAATAGGGCGAGTTCTTGCCCTTCTCAATGCCGATGGGATAGATGGGCATCACCCACATCACGTTCACGCCCAGCGCCTTGATGGAGTCGATGCGTGCCGCCACGGCATTGAGCGACTGCTCGGGAGCAAAGACGCGGGGATTGACCTGATACATGGCCACGTCGGCCACGTCGGGCATGTCAAACTGAGGCTGCTCCTGGGATGGTTTGCAGGAAGCCAAGGCCAGCACCACGCCGGCCAGAAGGAATAGTTTTTTCATCATGAGCTTCAGATTTTAGGGTAAATAAAAAAAGTCTATAGATCGTTTCTTGTGGCAAATATACTAAAAAAACTGCCCACTACAAGAGAATCACGGCGAAAATTGAGCGGCATGATGACCGAGAGGAGAGAAAATGGCTTTGAAATATTTTGACAAAACCAGCCCGTTCCGCCAACTGTCCCATAGAGCAAGCGCCGTGCTTACTCATCGTGAGTGGCGTGCTTACGAGGAGTGAGTGGCGTGCTTACTACCCGTAAATGGCGTTCTTACTATCCTATACTGATTTTCAGCAGTTTACGAGAGGCCAAGAAGAAGCCTGTAGATTATGCTGAAAAATCTTTACAATCGCCTCGTGACGACGGCATGCCCTGTCCCCGGCAGAAAGCCATGAAATTGCTGGCGGGAGAGCGGGCTTAGCAGCGATTCTGGTAAAATCTACCGCCATTTGTGCAACTCAGAACCAAAAAGAATCACTATCTTTGCAACGTAATGTACTAAGAACAAAGAAAAGCAACCTGCAAAAATGACAATCAGGCACTCCACATCCAACGACCTGCCCGCCATCATGGCACTCATAGACGAAGGCAGGCAGAAAATGATGGCCGAAGGCAACACCAGGCAATGGACGAAGGGGCATCCCTCCCGTCAACAGATTGCCGACGACATAGACAAAGGCAACAGCTACATCATTGCCGATGACGACGACGAGCCTGTGGCCACTTTCGCCCTAATGGCAGGCCCCGACCCCACCTACGCTCAAATCTACCAGGGCCAATGGCTCAATGAGCGGCCCTACTACGTGATTCACCGGGTGGCATCGTCGGCCAGAGTGCACGGCGTGATGAGCCGCATACTGAACTTCGCATTCGGACAGACAGACACCGTGCGCGTGGACACCCACGAAGACAACCGGACCATGCAGGCTCTGCTCGGGAAGCACGGATTCAGCTATTGCGGCATCATCCACCTGGCCAACGGAGACCCGCGGATGGCCTACATGAAAACCATTGATTAATAACAAATAAAAAAAAGAAGCAAACGAAATCATGAAAGTAGCAAAGTATTTCATCGCACTGGCCGCCCTGCTCATGTCGACGGCCTGCAACGGGCGGAAAGAAGCCCAGCCTACTCCGTCGGACAATCCCAACGAAGAGACGGCAGAAACGAGCATCGACACGACGAAGAAGGCGCTCGTGGTGTTCTTCTCACATGCCGGCGACAACTATGCAGTGGGCAACATCGAGGTGGGCAACACGAAGATTGTGGCCGACTACATCACCGAGATGACTGGTGCAGAACAGTTTGAAATCGTCACCCACAAATACGACGGGATGGCCTATAAGCCCCTGTGCGACCTGGCCAAGGAAGAACAGGCCAAGGGCGAGCTGCCCGACTTTGAGGGTGGCATCGAGAATTTAGACCAATACGAGACCGTGTTCATTGGCGGCCCCGTGTGGTGGGGCACCTATCCGCAGGTGATGTTCACCTTCTTCAAGAAATACGACCTGAACGGGAAGACCCTCATCCCCTTCACCACCCACGAGGGAAGTGGCCTTGGCAACTGTGTTGACGACGTGAAGGCCGCCTATCCGCAAGCCACCGTGACAGGAGCGTTCTCCATGTATGGCCACGACGTGCGCGATGGCAAGCAGAAGGTGGAGAAATGGCTCAAAGGCTTGGGCTATTGACATGACACAGGATGTCTGCAACAGAAAGCCCCGGACCGTTTGGCCCGGGGCTTTCTGTGTTGTTGTTGGTTGTCATCACTGCTCACTACTGGGCAGGAAGAAGAATCAGACGTTCAGCTGCCATCTCAGTCGCCCAACACCTGCACGCCATCATAGCCCAACCGCTCGCCTGCGGCCAGACGGTTGGCCTGTAGCTTCAACCATCTCACCTTCAAAGGCGCAAACCTGACCGTCTGCCACGCCGGATTGTTGACCACATTGGAGAATTCTCCCGAGCGGAGTTCCTGCCAGTTGGTTCCATCGGCCGAGGCCCAAAGCGTATAGTGAGTGACCACGCCCTGGGGTCCCTTCTGCGGGGGCAGGTAGCGGAAAGCATTGACCGGGCGTCTTTTGCCGCAATCAACCACCAGGTTGCCTGCTTCGTCATGGCTGATCATCAAGTCTGCCAACGAAGCCTCATCCCTGGCGTTCTCCTCAACGGCAAGTTCTGGAGCAAGATAGAGCCCGACTTTGGAAATGAGCGAGCAAGCCTTGGCATCGAGGATGCTGAAACGCAGTTGCGTAGCCTCCACCGTGGGGAAACAGACGATGCGCCGATGGCCAATGGTGGTCAGCGCGTCGTCGCCCTCCACCAGCGCATCTTTCAACTCCTGCCATTGGCCGTCCACACAGGCTTCCAGCCGGAAACGCTTCACGCGCTGCCCAAGAGGAATGTATTCTTCGGCCAGAAACCGATTGAAGGCCGTCGGCCGGGCGAACGTCAAGGTCAGCGTGGCGCTGAGCGTGTCGTCGGGTGTAGCCCAGTAGGTGTTGCGATGGCCATCGGTCACATGGCTGCACGCATACTCTGGCCCCCTCTCGCTGCTGGCAGTGACTACGGCCTGGGCAGCCAAGTCGTGGCTGAACACCCGGTCTATCATCCTGGCAAAAGCCAGGCCGCGCAGACTGTCGTTGGGATGAATGAGCCCATTGGGAGCAACGGGGAAATTGAGCAGCAGGGTGGAATTGCGCCCCACCGACTTATAGTAAGTGTCCATGAGCTTGGCCAGAGACTTCACTTGCCCGTTCTCTGATTCATGATAGAACCATCCCGGACGGATGCTTGTGTTCGTTTCGCCAGGCACCCACGCATCGCCCGTTTCCAACCCATAGTGAAGCATGTTTCTGTCTACGACGCCCTCACGATTGAGCAGGCTCCAGTTGGTTTCGCCCACATAGCCGCCCTCGGTGCCCACCCAGCGCAGGTCTCCCCGGTCGCCGCCATCGTTCCAGATGAGGCACTGAGGCTGCACCTCGCGAATCATCTTGTACGTCTCGGGCCACTCATAGTAGGTTGTGCGGTCTATTTGCCGGCGCTCATTGGCCCCGCCATACCAGCCGTCGCCGCCGTTAGCCCCGTCGAACCACACCTCGAAGACGGGACCGTAGCGAGTGAGCAGCTCGTGCAACTGCCGGCGGAAATAGTCCACATACTCCTTCTGCCCGTAGCTGGCCTGATGGCGGTCCCACGGCGACAGATAGACGGCAAACTCGAGGCCCTCCTCGCGGCACGCTTCTGCCAGGCAGGCCACCACGTCGCCCTGCCCGTTTTTCCAGGGAGAATGCTTCACGGAATAATCCGAATAGTCCGATGGCCACATGCAGAAACCGCAATGGTGCTTGGCCGTGAAAATAATGCCGCGCATGCCCGACTGTCGGCAAACGCGCGCCCACTGACGGCAATCAAGATTCGAGGGATTGAAGAGCATGGGGCTCTCGTTGCCGAATCCCCACTCCTGGTCGGTATAGGTGTTGAGCGAATAATGAATGAAGGCATACATCTCCATGTCCTGCCAGCGCAGCTGCCGGGCCGAGGGCAAGGGCCCGCACGGCGGCGGAGGTGCCGTCTGAGCCTTCACGGCCACCGGGCAGGCAAGAAGAAGGGCTGCAAAGAAGTTGCGAAGTTTGTTTTTCATGTATTCATCTTAAGGTCATTGTAGAAAAGCAATCGAGTAGGAGGTGAACACTAATTAGAGGTGTTTACCTCTTTTCGTGTTCA
>CAMOPD010000021.1 GCA_946622085.1 uncultured Prevotellaceae bacterium
AACGAATTAAACGAATGGCGAATGCGTATTTTTCGTGCGCAGCCATTCGTTTAATTCGTTAAATTCGTTGTTTCTCTCAAGAATAATTCGGCGTAGAACGACAAATGTGCGCCTTACCTCTGTGCGCAGCCAATTCGTTTAATTCGTTAAATTCGTTGTTTCTCCCAAGATTAATTCGTCGTCCGATTAGTTAGTTCGCGGAGCGTATGTTCAATGGCCTCGCTGAACGTTGTCAGTGGGCGCCATCCCAATGACTCAAGCTTGGCCGTAGAGAACACGGCATGCTTGATGGGCGTGGTGTTGCCGCCGTCGGGCGTGTCGGGGATGTCGAACACCACCCGGCGCCCCGCGGCATGGCTGATGGCCTCGGCCAGCTGGCGGATGGTGACCACCGACTGCCGGTCGGCCACGTTGTAGGCCTCGCCGCTGGTGCCTTGGAGCAGAATGCGCAGCAGAGCTGAGGCGCAATCCACCACGTAGATCCACGAGCGCAGCTGTTCGCCGCGGCTCTTGAGCACGATGTCCTCGCCGCGCAGGGCGTTGCGCAGGAACTGGGCGTAGGCGCGGTTGTCGCTCTCGGTGAAGCAGGGGCCGTAGGTGTGGCAGGGACGCGCAATGACCACCTCGGTGGCATATTCCTCTGCATAGCTCACGCAGAGCGTCTCGGCGGCGCGCTTGGCCGACGGATAGCACGAGCGCACCGACGTGCAGTCGATGTAGCCGCTGTCGTGCTCGCTGAATTCCTCCTTGTCGGCCACGCCGTAGATTTCGCCCGACGATACGTAGAGCATGCGCCGCATGCCATGGCTCAGCCCGTAGTCCATGAGATGGGCCACGCCCTGGATGTTGGAGGTGATCACCTCCACGGGGTTGTTCTTGAAGAAGTTGGGGCTGGCATTGCTGGCGGCGTGGATGATGTAGTCGAAGCGCTCGTCGGAAGAGAGCGGCTCGTTCACGTCGTATCGCAGCAGCGCGAACCGCCCGTCGGCCAGATAGGGCGCAAAGCGCTCGCGGGCGCGCTGCATGTTGCGCCCGGCGGCAGTGACGTGCCATGTGCGTCCCTCCGTGGGGCGCATGAGCATGTCTACGAGGCACGAGCCGATGAGCCCGGTGGCACCGGTGACGAGGATGCGGCAGCCGTCGAGCTGGCTGAGCGGCAGACCGGCGGCCAGCGCGCGGTCGATGTCGCTGAAATAGGGACTTACTTGAGCCATGATTCTGCTTTGATGTTCATCAGGGCCTTCAGGATTTCCAGGTCCTCGATGGTGGTTATCTTGATGTTTTTCTCCGAGCCGGGCACGATGTGCATCTCCTTCTCGCCCAGTTCGGCAATGAGTGTGCACGAGGCCACCGAGTTGCTGATGCCCCGGCGTGCGGCCTCCTCGTGGGCGGCAATGATGTTGCCCAGCCTGAAGGTCTGCGGCGTCTGCGTGCGTATGAGCTTGTCGCGAGGAATGCTCGTGCGCGTGCTGAAGCCGTCGTCGCTCTCAAGAATGGCCTCGCGGCAGCGAATGCCCGTAATGGCATAGCCATATTTCTTGCAGATGGCGATGTTCGACGAGATGATGTCTTGCGAGAGCAGCGGGCGCACCGCGTCGTGGATGAGCACCAGGTCGTCGTCCTTGCAGCCCGCCTGCCGCAGTCCGTAGATGCCGTTGTGGATGGACTGCTGGCCGCAGTCGCCGCCGGGGAATATCCAGCGCAGCTTGTCGATGCAGAACTGGTTGGCATACGACTGCAGCACCGTCTCCCAGCCCGACAGGCACACCACGGCGATGGCCTCCACGTCGGGATGGCGCTGAAAGGCCGTCATGGTGTGGATGATGATGGGGCAGTTGCCCACGTGCATGAATTGTTTGGGAATGTCCTGGCCCATGCGATTGCCCGAGCCTCCGGCTATGATGAGTGCAATGTTCATGTTTCTGCGTGTTTTTAGGCTTTCGTCTGTGCAAATATAGTGCATTCGGGCGGCATTTCAAAACATTCCCCTACATTTTTTCCTTCCCGGCCTTCTCGCAGGTCTCTACATAGGCACTTTATAAGGCGTGATCAAGGCGCTTGCTGTCTGTTGACTGGAGTCAACGCACCTGTTGACTTAAGTCAACGCACCTGTTGACTGGAGTCAACAGATCTATTGACTTAAGTCAACAGACAGCAAGTGGCGCGATTTCAGTTTGAAGGAACCCTGCCGGGAGGGAGAAGCCACGGGCCACACGAAAAGAGCATGTTTCAGGTTTTCGCCGTGGTGAAACAATCAATCCCGAATCGGCCTGACCGCCGGTTCGGGACAAAAAAATACGCTGATACTCTCTTCGAGCACCAGCGTATAACCTATGTTTAACTAAAAATCCTTTTCTAAACTAAATGGGAACCTCACGGCCCGCCATTGTCATCCGTAACGAAAGCAATCTTGTTAAACTTACCTTAAAATCTAAATAACTAAAAACCTAAATCTATTACTACTAACCTAAACAATCTATTAACCTTTTGACGATGCAAAGGTAATGCGATTTTCCGGTTACCGCAATATTTATGAGTGTATTTCTTACGTTTTTTGGTGCATTCTTGACCTAAATCAAGGTATTGTGTGCGATAACAGTCGATTTTCCCCCTCTTTTCTTGTTCCATTGGCTATTTTGGTGTAACTTTGCTACATCGCTCCCTGCCAGGCAGGAGCTGAGGTGACAAAGCTGCAAAGGAGGGGCACGGGCCGGAGCCCTATATTAATAATGTAATAAAGAGCAAGGATGAGAATACTGATTGTCAATACGAGCGAACGCACGGGAGGCGCCGCCGTGGCTGCCAACCGGCTGATGGAAGCGCTGAACAACAACGGCGAGAAAGCCCGCATGCTGGTGCGCGACAAGGAGACCGACAACATCAATGTGGTGGAGGTGGGGCGCCGCAAGCGCGCTCAGTGGCACTTCCTGTGGGAGCGCTGGTGCATCTTCGTGCGGCTGCACTTCAGCCGCCGCCACCTCTTCGACATCGACATGGCCAACACGGGCAACGACATCACCCGGATGCGTGAGTTCCGCGAGGCCGACGTGGTGCATCTGCACTGGGTGAACCAGGGCATGCTCTCGCTGCAGGGCATACGCAGGATTCTCGACAGCGGCAAGCCCGTGGTATGGACCATGCACGACATCTGGCCTGCTACGGGCATTTGCCATCTCACGCTTGGCTGCGCACGCTTCAAGTCGGCATGCCGCAACTGCAAATATCTGCCAGGCCAGGGGGGCGGCAACGACCTGGCCGCACAGGTGTGGCGGCGCAAGGAGCAGTTGCTGAGCCACAGGAACGTGGTGTTTGTGGCATGCAGCAAATGGCTCCAGGCCGAGGCACGCAGCAGCGGGCTGCTCAAGGGGCAGCGCATCTACAGCATACCCAACCCCATCGACCTGCACACCTTCCATCCGGCCGACAAGCAGGCAGCACGCCGCTCACTGCAGCTGCCTGCCGAGAAGCGCCTCATCCTCTTTGTATCCCAGCGCGTGACCAATGCCAACAAGGGCATGGACTATCTGGTGGAGGCCTGCCGGCAGCTCGCCGACAGCCGACCGGAGATGCGACGGACGACGGGCGTGGTCATACTGGGCGGGCATGCCGAGGAGGTGGCCGGAAAACTGCCCTTCGAGGTGTTTCCCCTGGGCTACGTGAGCGAGCCGCAGCGCATCGTCAGCGTGTACAGGGCGGCCGACGTGTTCGTGCTGCCATCGCTCTCGGAGAATCTGCCCAACACCATCATGGAGGCCATGGCCTGCGGGGTGCCCTGCGTGGGATTCCGAGTGGGAGGCATTCCCGAAGAGATAGACCATCTGAAGAACGGATACGTGGCTACCTATCGCGATGCCGCCGACCTGGCAAGGGGCATCGGATGGGTGATCGGCGAGTGCGACTATGACTCGGTCAGCGCCGCTGCCGTGAAGAAGGTGGCTGCCAACTATTCTCAAGCCAGCGTGGCACTGAAGTATATCGAAGTGTACAATCAGGCCATCGCCCTTGCTCACTATAATCTTTAAACCGAATGATGATCAAGTTTTCCATTATCACCGTGACGTTCAATGCGGGGCGGGCCTTCAGCACCACGGCCGACAGCGTGCTCTCGCAGATTTATTCCGAAGTGGAGCACATCGTGGTTGACGGGGCGTCAACCGACGGCACGCTCGACCTGGCCCGCCGCTATGCTCAGCGCAACGAGGAGTCGGCATCGGGCCACGAGGTCGTTGTCAGGTCGGAGCCCGACAAGGGCATCTACGACGCCATGCAGAAAGGACTCAACATGGCCACGGGCGACTACGTGTGCTTCCTCAATGCCGGCGACTGGCTGCCCTCTGCCGACACCCTGCTCACCATTGCCGACAAGATTGACCTCGACTGCCGCCCCGGCGTGCTCTATGGCGATACCGACATTGTGGACGACGAGGGGCGCTTCCTCTTCCATCGACGGCTCTCACCCCCCGAGCGGCTCACGTGGCGCTCGTTCCGTCAGGGCATGGTGGTGTGTCATCAGGCCTTCTATGCCCGCACAGACATTGCCCAGGCGGTAGACTACGACCAGTCGTTCCGTCTGTCGGCAGATGTGGATTGGTGCATCCGCGTGATGAAAAAGTGTGAGGAGAAGGGGCTGGAACTGAAGAACCTGCACTCCACCGTGGTGAACTATCTGCGCGAGGGGCAGAGCACCCGCCACCACCGCGCGTCGCTCAAGGAGCGCTTCCGCATCATGGCGCGCCACTACGGCTGGCTGCCCACCGTGGCGCTCCATGCATGGTTTGCGCTGCGCATGCTGGTGCGCTGAAGGCCTGAAAAGGGATAAAAAAAGAAGCCCGTCATCATGAGAGATGGCGGGCTTCTTTTTTTAAGGGTGATTTATTATCTTATGAATATCTTAGCATCTGTCCTGTGCGAACCTTGAAGTTCTTGCCGATGTTGTTGAGCTTGCAGAGCGTGTCAACCGACACACCGCGCTTGCGGGAGATAGAGTAGAGGGTCTCTCCGTGGGCCACTTTGTGGTAGAGCTTGGCGCTCTGGCTGACCGAAGCCTGCTCGGCCTTCTGCGGAGTCACTTCGTTGTAGCTGTGCTTATTGCCGGTCACTTCCTCGCGGGTGTAGCCGCCATTGCCGCGCTTGCCGCGCAGACGGGTGGCCTCGGCCGACTGGCGCTCGTAGGTGGCGCGGTTGTATACAAAGTAGTCGTCGGTGATATCGCGGGCACGGAAGTCGAACATCAGTGCCGGGTTGAGGGCTACGCCCTTGTAGCGTGTTTCGAAGTGCAGGTGAGAACCGGTGCTGCGGCCCGTATTGCCGCCCAGTCCGATGGGCTCGCCGGCGCGCACATCCTGTCCTTCGCGCACCAATTGCTTCGACATGTGGCCATAGATGGTTTCCAGTCCGTTGTAGTGCTGAACCACCACATATTTGCCATAGCCGCCAGCCTCATATTTCACGATGCGCACCTTGCCGCTCCATGCCGAGCGGATGGTGTCGCCGGTGTAGACCTTGATGTCGAGTCCCTTGTGCATGCGTCCCCAGCGGGCACCGAAGTTGGAGGTGATGACGCGGCTGTCGCATGGCATCTTGAATCCGCGGAGGTCGATTCTGAAATTGTCGTTGAGGGCCTTTGAGCGGCGGAAGGTGTTGGTCCATTCCTCCATGGTCTCCTCCACGGCGAGGGTGTAGTTCACCTTCATGGAGATGGTGTCGGCAACTTTCATCTTACGGTCTACGGGAGCCTGACGTGCCAGCAGGTCCTGGCCCATGCTGGGTGTGGCCGTCATGGCGAAAAGGGCTGTGATAACAATAGTCTTTATGGCTTTTTTCAAATTCATATTCCTTATTATTTTAATACGGTTGTTTGGGTTAAAGGAGAACTCTTGTTCTCGTTTCCTGGCTGAAAATGGTCGTTGAGAAGAACAAAACCCCATCGGCTATTTTCACCAATCACTTGCAAAGGTAAGAAAAAAAATATGAACTACTAAACACGTTAACGGTTTTTATTGTCTTTTTAACACATAACAAAAACTTTTAAAGGTTATATGTTTTTGGGTGATTATCTGCATTTTACAATAAAAATGCATTTTCATGAGGTCTTTTCTGTGGCCGTTTCTGGGGCTTTTTGCTGTTGCCGTCATGGCTGTTCAGGAGATGGCCGACCAGTTGATGTTGGTCTTCCTGAGTTCGCGCAGCCGGTTCCAGAGCATCGTGTACTCTGGTTTCTGGCATGTGGGGTCGTTGTCGATGATTTTCTGGGCCTCGTCGCGTGCCATTTGCACTATTTGGCCGTCGCGCGCTATGTCGGCTATTTTCAGGTCGAAAGCCATGCCGCTCTGCTGGGTGCCCTCCAGATCGCCGGGCCCGCGCAGCTTCAGGTCGGCTTCGGCAATGCGGAAGCCGTCGTTCGTGTCGCACATGATGTCGATGCGCTTGCGGGTCACGTCGGTCAGTTTGTGAGAGGTGACCAGTATGCAGAAGCTTTGGTCGGCGCCGCGCCCCACGCGGCCGCGCAGCTGGTGCAGTTGTGAGAGCCCGAAGCGTTGGGCATCGAGGATGACCATGACCGAAGCGTTGGGCACATTGACCCCCACCTCGATGACAGTGGTGGCCACGAGAATCTGCGTCTCGCCACTGACGAAGCGCTGCATTTCGGCCTCTTTCTCCTTGGGTTTCATGCGGCCGTGCACCTTGCTGAGGCGGAAATCGGGAAACACGTCGCAAAGTGCTGCGTAGCCTTCTTCGAGATTCTTCAGGTCGCTTTTTTCGCTTTCTTTTATCAGCGGGAAGACGATGTAGACCTGTCGCCCCTCGCCAATTTGCTGGCGTATGCCCTGATAGAGGCTGGTAGTCTGGTTGTCGTATTTGTGTATGGTCACGACGGGTTTGCGGCCGGGAGGCAGTTCGTCGATGACGCTGACGTCAAGGTCGCCGTAGATGGTCATGGCCAGTGTGCGCGGAATGGGCGTGGCCGTCATGACGAGGATGTGGGGCGGATTCTCGCTCTTGCCCCATAGCTTGGCTCTTTGCGCCACGCCAAAGCGGTGCTGCTCGTCGATGACCACGGCGCCCAGTTGGCGAAACTGCACCCAGTCTTCAATGACGGCGTGCGTCCCCACGAGAATCTGCACGTCGCCGCTGATGAGCCCGTCGAGCACTTCCTGGCGTCGTCGGCCTTTCACGATGCCCGTGAGCAGTTCTACGCGGATGGGCATGTCCTGGAGGAATTGGCGGATGGTAGTCAGATGCTGTTCGGCCAGAATCTCCGTGGGCGCCATGATGCAGGCCTGATAGCCATTGTCGAGGGCGATGAGCATCGACATGAGGGCCACGAGCGTCTTGCCGGAGCCCACGTCGCCTTGCAGCAGGCGGTTCATCTGTCGGCCGCTGCCCATGTCGGCGCGTATCTCGCGCATCACTCGTTTCTGGGCTTCGGTCAGGGGGAAGGGCAGGTGGTTATGGTAGAAATCGTTGAAGAGTGCCCCCACGTGCTGGAACACATAGCCTCGGTATTTGCGTCGATGGTCGCTCGCGTACCTTAATATATTAAGCTGCACGTAGAACAGCTCTTCAAACTTCAGGCGCAGTTGCGCATGCTGAAGGTCGGAAGTGGTCTTGGGGTAGTGGATGTTTCGGAAAGCCGTGTCGCGCGACACCAGGCGGAGTGGATTCACGATGAAGGGCGGCAGTGTCTCGGCGAGTGGCACTGCCAGGCGTTCGAGCATGCTCTTGGTGAGCCGTTCCAGGCTTCTTGAGTTGAGGCCGGCGTTCTTCATCTTCTCGGTGGTGGAGTAGTAGGGCTGCATGCCCATTTCCGAGAGCTGCAGCTCATCGGCCTTCTCTATGTCGGGATGGGCAAACTGGTGGCGGCCGTTGTATATGGTAGGCTTTCCGAAAACGACATATTCGATGCCCACCTTGTAGTTCTGAGTGACGAATTTCACGTTGCCGAACCACACCAGGTCGACCACGCCGCTGCCGTCGGTCAGGTGGGCCACGAGGCGCTTCTTGCGAGGCCCCATGTCGAATTCTTCGAAGCTCAGGATGTGGCCCTTCACCTGTACGAACGGCATTTCGCCATGCAGTTCGCAGATGCGGTAGATTTTGCTGCGGTCTACATATTTGTATGGATAATACTCCAGCAGGTCTCCAAAGGTGCTGATGCCGAGCTCCTTTTTCAGGATGTCCTTCCTTCGTGGGCCTACTCCCGGCAAGTATTGTATGTCTTGTTGCAGCAAATCGAGCATGATGGGCAATTAGTGATTGACTGTTGATTGTTGGCTGTTGACAATGGCTTCGGCAACAATCATGTCGAAGGGCGTGGTGATTTTGATGTTCTCACGGTTGCCTTCCACGAGCGTCACGTCGTGGCCTAATGCTTCCACCACAGAAGCATCGTCGGTGAAACTGTCTTTGTAGTCTTGGCTATAGGCTCGCTTGTGGAGTTGTATGTCGAACATCTGCGGTGTCTGCACCAGCCGGTAGTCTTCTCTTGGAACCGTCTTAGACGCTACAGCCGAGAGCTGAGGCTCTATGTGGCGCACTGTCTCGACGACCTGCACCACGGGGATGGCCGTTCCGCACCGGCGGGCGGTGGAGAAGCAGTCGGCTATGACGTCTATGGCAGGGAAGGGGCGCACGCCATCGTGCACGCCAACCACGCCCACGGCATCATCGGGGATGAGCTGCAGTCCGTTCTTGATGGAGTGGAAGCGCGTCTCCCCGCCGTTGGCCACTTTGTAGTCCACGTTGAAGCGGTGTTTCTTACAGAGCTCCCGCCAATATTCCTGCTGCGCTTCGGGCAACACAAGGATGATGCTTATTGTAGGGGAATAGTCGCGGAAGCGTTCGATGGTTCGCATGAGAATGGGCTTTCCGCCAATGGGCAGAAATTGCTTGGGAATGTCGGCTCCCATGCGCAGGCCTTTCCCGCCTGCAAGGATTATCACGTAATCCATACAGAATGATTAATGGCAGTGAATGGTGCTTATGAGATGGAAGCGAGAGCTTCGCAGAGAGCCTACTTGCTCTGCATGAGATGAACGTAGCGCATGCCTTCGGCAACAGAGTTGGCTGTTTCGGCGTCAACGAGTCGTGCCAGCAGTGTGTAGGCATAGGGCAGGGCAGCAGCAGGGCCTTCGCCAGTGGTGATGTTTCCGTCAACGGTGCAAAGTTCTGCCGTGTAGTCGGCGCCGATGAGTGTTTCCTCGAATCCGGGGTAGCACGTGGCACGCCGTCCCTTGAGCAGTCCGAGTCCGCCGAGTACCAATGGTGCGGCACAGATGGCCGAGATGAGCCTTCCCCGCTCGTCCTGTTCTATCAAAGCCTGGCGCAGTCCTTCGTGGGCGTTCAGGTTGGTAGCTCCCGGCATTCCTCCCGGCAGCATGAGCAGGTCGGCGTCAGAGAGGTCGGTCTCGTCGAAAGTCTGGTCGGCAATCATCTGTACTCCGTGAGCCGATTCCACGATGTTGGAGTCTGTGATGCTCACTGTGGTGAGGTCTACGCCGCCTCGGCGGAGCACATCGAGCGGGATGAGGGCCTCAATGTCTTCGAAGCCTTCAGCGAGAAACATGTAAGCTTTTGCCATGGTATGAAGTGTTTTTTAGTTAGTGGTCTTAGTGAATAGGGTGATGTGATGGAGCCAGCCGTCAGGTCAGGCAGTCGCGATAGCGACGGATGGTCTCCTCGAGTCCCAGATAGAGGGCATCGCAGATGAGAGCGTGTCCGATGCTCACTTCGTCGGTCCATGGTATCTGCTCATGGAAGAATCGCAGGTTCTCCAGGCTCAGGTCGTGGCCGGCGTTCAGTCCCAGGTGGCATTCGCGGGCAGCCATAGCGGCCTCAATGAAAGGCTTGATGGCCTCGTCGCGCTGTGCCGCATAGCCGGCGGCATAGGGCTCGGTGTAGAGCTCCACGCGGTCGGCCCCGCACTGCCGGGCATTCATCACCATGGCCGGATTGGCATCGACAAAGATGCTTGTGCGGATGCCAGCCTCGTGGAATTGCCCGATGACTTGGGTGAGGAACGTCTCGTTCTCTATGGTGTCCCAGCCATGGTTGCTGGTTATCTGGTCGCGTCCGTCGGGCACCAGCGTCACCTGGGTGGGTTTCACTTCGAGCACCAGCTTCACATATTCTTCTATGGGGTTGCCTTCTATATTGAATTCCGTGGTTATGAGAGGCTTCAGTTCGCGCACGTCCTGATAGCGTATGTGGCGCTCGTCGGGTCGCGGATGCACCGTGATGCCCTGAGCACCGAAGCGCTCACAGTCTTGAGCCACGCGCAAAACGTTGGGATTGTTGCCGCCTCGGGCATTGCGCAGGGTAGCCACCTTATTGATGTTTACGCTTAATTTTGTCATTTTCTGAGAGTTTTCGTAAATAATTCGCTGAAAATCATTAATTTTGCAGCAGACTATGATGCCGCAAAGTTACAAAATGTTTGTCATTAAACCATGCTTTGCGTCAACAAAAGATAACAAAAAGACTAAAATATGACGTCTCGCAAACTGAGATTTGCCCTTTTTGGCAATGTCTATCAGGCCAAGAAGTCGGCTTCCATCCAAAAGATTCTTTCGTTTCTTGCCGAGCGAAATGCTGATGTATATGTGGAAAAAGAATTCTACGATTTCCTCACCCGCAGCCAGCATCTTCGTGTCGATGCCACTGAAGTGATTGAGGGGCAGGACTTTGAGGCCGACTTTGCCCTTTCGATGGGAGGCGACGGCACGTTCCTCAAGACGGCTCATTTCGTGGGCGACAAGCAGATTCCCATCATGGGCGTGAACATGGGGCGGCTGGGATTTCTGGCCGACGTGACTCCCGGCGAGATAGAAACGGCCCTGAAAGCTCTTTACCAGGGCGACTATGAGCTGGAAGATCATGCCGTGATACAGGTGGAGACCGACGGCGAGCCGCTCACCATTTGCCCCAAGGCGCTCAACGATATTGCCGTGCTCAAGCGCGACAATGCCTCGATGATCAGCATACGCACCTGTGTCAATGGCGACTATCTCGTGACCTATCAGGCCGATGGACTCATCGTCAGCACGCCCACGGGCTCCACGGCCTATTCGCTTTCCAATGGCGGCCCCATCATTGTGCCGCAGACTGGCGTCATCTGCCTCACGGCCGTCGCCCCCCACAGTCTGAACATCCGCCCGGTGGTCATTCCCGATGACGCCGAAGTGACGCTCTCCGTGGAGAGTCGTTCCCACAACTTCCTCATCGCCATTGACGGGCGCTCGCAGAAGTGCTCAGAGGGCACCCGGCTGACCATCCGCAAGGCTCCCTACAACATCAAGATCGTGAAGCGCAGCGGCCATCGCTACTACGGCACCCTGCGCGAGAAGATGATGTGGGGACTCGACAACCGGCAGTAGAGAGAGAAGAGAGGAGAGAGAAGAGAGGAAAGAGGAGAGAGAATAGTGGGTGGAGGCTGAATGCTGAAAACGATTTTTGCCCTCAACGCCTATCTCCCGACACCCTCACCCCCCCATCCCCTCCTAAGAGAAAAAACGTTATAATGATGAATCTGAAATCCATTTTCCAGCCAGCCGACAGCAAATACACCGCCAGGCAGATACTGCAATGGCTGTGGCGGGCATGGCGCGGCAATCGGCTGCAGGCTGTGCTTAATGCCGTGCTGGGCTTGCTCAGCGTGGCCGTGAGCCTGGCCCAGGTGAAGGCCGTGCAGCATGCCATCGACGTGGCCTCGCATGTGGTCAGCGGTTCCATCTACTGGGCCGTAGGCTTTATGGCCGCCCTGGTGCTCTGCGACTTTGCCATCAGCATCAGCAGCATCTGGGTTCGCAACATTCTGGGCATCAAAGCCCAAAACCGCATGCAGCAGCAAATGCTCGACCGCATACTGCGTTCCGAGTGGCACGGCAAGGAACGGCTCCACAGCGGCGATGTGCTCAACCGGCTGGAGCAGGACGTCATCAGCGTGGTGAACTTCCTGACCGAGACCATACCCAGCACGCTCTCCACACTGGCCCTCTTTCTCGGTGCCTTCTTCTATTTGTTCAGCATGGACCATCGCCTGGCCATTGTCATCATCATCATCGTGCCCCTCTTCATCCTTGTCAGTCGCATCTACATTGGCCGTATGCGCCAACTGACGCGCAAGGTGCGCGACAGCGACTCCAAGGTGCAGAGCGTGTTGCAGGAAACCATTCAGAACCGCATGCTCATCAAGACGCTCGAGAGCGACGACGTGATGGTAGACCGGCTGGAGAACACCCAGAGCGAGCTGCGCCACCACGTGGTGCGCCGCACGGCCTTCAGCGTGTTCAGCAATCTGGTGCTCAACTTCGGCTTTGCCTTTGGCTATATGGTGGCCTTCCTCTGGAGCGCGTTGCGCATGTCGCATGGCACGCTCACCTTCGGCGGCATGACGGCCTTCCTTCAGCTCGTGAACAAAATCCAGGGCCCTGCCCGCCAGCTCACCCGCCTGGTGCCCGCCTTCGTTGGCGTGTTCACGGCCTCGGAACGACTCATGGAGCTCGAGGAGAACCCGCTTGAAGAGCAGGGCGCTCCCATCGGCATGGACGCCCCCTGCGGCGTGAGACTCACCGACGTGAGCTATCACTACGACGACAGCCCCGAGACGGTCATCAGCCATCTGTCGTTCGACTTCCGGCCGGGCAGCTGCACCGCCGTGCTGGGCGAGACCGGTGCCGGCAAGACCACCCTCGTGCGCATGATCCTGGCGCTCATCAGCCCCTCTGAGGGCCGCGCCGAAATCTACAACCGCCGCACCGCCCGCGCGCTGTCGCCCCGCCTGCGCTGCAACTTCGTCTATGTGCCGCAGGGCAACACGCTCATGAGCGGCAGCATACGCGACAACCTGCGACTGGGCAAGCTCGACGCCACCGACGAGGAGATGCACCACGCGCTGCGCCAGGCATGTGCCGACTTCGTGTTGCAACTGCCCGACGGGCTCGACAGCCCCTGCAGCGAGCATGGCGGCGGACTGAGCGAAGGACAGGCGCAGCGCATCAGCATCGCCCGCGCACTGCTGCGCAATCGCAGCATCATGGTGTTCGACGAAGCCACATCCGCCCTCGACCCCGACACCGAGCGCCAGCTGCTCCAGAATGTGCTGGCCCGCCACGACAAGACCGTCATCTTCATCACCCACCGGCCCGCCGTGGTGGACTATTGCGACCAGGTGCTGCGCGTGGAGAAGCTCTGACCATCGACTCCTCTCAGCACTGCAGAAAGTGGATACACATTATTATATATATAATCAAACGACAGAAAATGAAAAAGACAGTTTTAATGATTGGCGCCGTGCTTTTTGCCATGACGGCACTGGCCGACAACGTGATGTTTTCCATCACCAACATGCATTGCGGCAATTGCGCCAAGCGCGTAGAGAGTGTGCTTAAGGCCAATGAGGCAGTGAGCCAGGTGAGTGTGAATCTGGACGACAAGACCGTCTGCGTGAGCTATGACGCCCGGAAAACCAGTGCAGAGGCCCTTCAGCAGGCCCTGAAGGAGGCCAACTTCCAGGCCGAAGAGGCCCAGGCATGCCAGGCTCAGTGTCAGGCCAAGGGCGGGGAGGCCGACCATCAGTGCGGCCAGAAAGCTGCCCAGACGGGCGACCACAAATGTGGCGCTGAGGGTTGCGCCCACGCTGGCAGCGCGCAGGAATGACGCGAAAGGCCCTTCAACGCAGTAACTTTTCACCATGAGTTGCACTGGCAGATATAGTCTGACCGGTGCAACTTTTTTTTGTCTTGATTATCCTGCATTGTGCGTGGATCAGGTTTCAGACGAATCCCCCACCATCGACTCCACGCCTGAAGTAACTTTCCAAGTCCCTGGATAAAAGCGTCTTCCCGCCGCGAAAAAACCTTCGAAGCGACGTGGAAAAAGTAAAATCACGCCGTGATTCCATGGAATCACGCCGTGATTTCATGGAATCGTGACGTGATTTTATGGAATCATGGCGTGATTTTAGTTTTTGCAGCCCGCTCGCTGACTTTTTTTGCGCTTCTGGCACTGATTGTTTGGCTTGCCCGATAGGTTTTTAGTTACCATCCGCATGTCGAGTGAAGGTTCCCCTCCTTCTTCAGTTCCTTCCAGCGTTCTTCGCCAGTTTTGCTCCGGAAAAAACTGCGTGGAGCCACTTGCTCATCATGCCTCCGTGTGCAGTTTTGGCGTAAGATGCTGACTGTCTGCTCACTATGCGGCCAAGGTAGAAGCGGAAAACTTTTCTGGGCCGAATATTTTCAAAGTTTTCCGAAACAGAAAGTCAAGTTGCTGACAATCAGCCGATTGACTTTTTTTAACACGATAAAAGTTTTCCAAAAAGTCTGTCTAAAGGGATAATGTAGTATCTTTGTAGACGCAAATAATGGAGAACCTGATAGGACATTCTTAATCTAAACATATTTATTCTATCTTCATATACAATGATACAGACTGTAGTAAAGCGCGACGGGCGCATTGTGGGCTTTAACGAGCAGAAAATCATGGCCGCCATACGCAAGGCGATGATCCATACCGACAAGGGTGAAGACGAGCGGCTGCTCTACCAGATAACCGACCGTATATACACTCGCGGCAACTCCCAGATGACTGTTGAGGCCATTCAGGATGCCGTAGAGATGGAGCTGATGAAGTCGAGCCGCAAGGACGTGGCCCAGAAATACATTGCCTATCGCAATCAGCGCAGCATAGCGCGCAAGGCCAAGACGCGCGACGTGTTTCTCGACATCGTGAACATCAAGAACAACGACGTGACGCGCGAGAATGCCAACATGAATGCCGACACGCCCGCGGGCATGATGATGAAGTTTGCCTCGGAGACCACCAAGCCCTTCGTCGATGACTATCTGCTCAGCGAGGAGAGCCGCGAAGCCGTGGAGCACAACTATCTGCACATTCACGACAAGGACTACTATCCCACGAAGTCGCTCACCTGCGTGCAGCACCCGCTCAACAACATTCTCACCTGCGGATTCATTGCCGGCCACGGCGCCTCAAGGCCCGCCAAGCGCATAGAGACGGCATCGGTGCTGGCCTGCATCAGCATGGAGTGCGCCCAGAACGAGATGCACGGCGGACAGGCCATCCCGGCCTTCGACTTCTATCTGGCGCCCTACGTGCGCATGACGTTCGTCGAGGAGCTGAAATATCTGGAAGACCTCAACGGCACCGACTACAGCCATCTCTACGAGCAGCCCCTCATAGACTATCTGCGCAAACCGCTCGACGGGCTGCAGGGCGAGGAGCGTGCCATTCAGCATGCCATCAACAAGACCGTGGGCCGCGTGCACCAGTCGATGGAGGCCTTCATCCACAACATGAACACCATCCACTCGCGCGGCGGCAACCAGGTGGTATTCTCGAGCATCAACTACGGCACCGACACATCGGCCGAGGGCCGCTGCATCATGCGCGAGCTGCTGCTCTCCACCTACGAAGGCGTGGGCAATGGCGAAACGGCCATCTTCCCCATTCAGATATGGAAGAAGAAGCGCGGCGTGAACTATCTGCCCGACGACCCCAACTACGACCTCTATCAGCTGGCCTGCAAGGTGACGGCCCGGCGCTTCTTCCCCAATTTCCTCAATCTTGACGCCTCGTTCAACCAGTGCGACGAGTGGCGCGCCGACGACCCCCTGCGCTATCTGCACGAAGTGGCCACCATGGGCTGCCGCACGCGCGTCTTTGAAAACCGCTTCGGCCCCAAGACCAGCATAGGGCGCGGCAACCTGAGCTTCTCGACCATCAACATTGTGCGCCTGGCCATCGAGTGCATGAAGACCGACGACAAGGAGGCGCGCATAGCGCAGTTCTTTGCCAAGCTCGACCAGATGCTCGAGGTCACGGCCCGCCAGCTGGACGAACGGTTCCAGTTCCAGAAGACGGCCTATGCCAAGCAGTTCCCCCTGCTCATGAAGAGCCTTTGGATAGGAGCCGACAAATTGAGCCCCACCGACACCATTGAGTCCGTCATCAATCAGGGCACCCTGGGCATTGGCTTCATCGGACTGGCCGAATGCCTCGTGGCACTCACGGGCAAACACCACGGCGAGTCGGCCGAAAGCCAGGAGCTGGGCCTGCGCATCGTGACCTATATGCGCGACCGCGTGAACGAGTTCTCTGAGCGCTATCACCACAACTACAGCGTACTGGCAACGCCTGCCGAGGGACTCTCGGGCAAGTTCACCAAGAAAGACCGCAAGGAGTTTGGCGTCATTCCCGGCGTCACCGACCGCGACTACTACACCAATTCCAACCACGTGCCCGTGTACTATAAGTGCTCCGCGCGCCACAAGGCCGAGGTGGAGGCCCCCTATCACACGCTGACGCGCGGCGGCCACATCTTCTACGTGGAGATTGACGGCGACGCCACCCATAACCCGCAGGTCATCATGAGCGTGGTCGACATGATGGACCGTCTCGACATGGGCTATGGCTCGGTGAACCACAACCGCAACCGCTGCATGGACTGCGGCTATGAGAATGCGGCCGACAACCTGAAGGTTTGTCCCAAATGCGGCAGCACCAACATCGACAAGCTGCAGCGCATCACCGGCTATCTGGTGGGCACCACCGACCGCTGGAACCATGGCAAACTGAGCGAGCTCAACGACCGCGTCACCCACATTGACCATGGCGTGCAGGACATGTTTGAGCAGCAAAAGAACGACTGAATGTTTCACTTCCTATTTCCAACGACCAAACAGCATGATCAGAGTGCTTAGCATAGTGGAAGACACCATGGTCGACGGCCCCGGCTTCCGCACCTCCATCTATTGCGCCGGCTGCCAGCACGCCTGTCCGGGTTGCCACAATCCGCAGTCGTGGGACATGAACCAGGGCCACGAAATGACCACCGAGGAGATAATGTCGGTCATCGAGGCCGACCCCTACGCCAACGTGACGTTCAGCGGCGGCGACCCCATGTATCAGCCCGAGGGTTTTGCCGAGCTGGCGCGCGCCATCCATCGGCGCACCAACAAGGACATCTGGTGCTACACGGGCTTCACCTACGAGACGCTCATCAACAGGCAGCAGCGCGAGTTGCTCGAAGAAATCGACGTGCTCGTAGACGGCCCCTTCGTGAAGCGACTGCGCGACGACGACCTCATCTTCCGCGGAAGCAGCAACCAGCGGCTCATCGATGTGCAGCGCTCGCTCAACGAGGGGCGAGTGGTGCTCTATCAGCCGCGCGTCTGATAGCTCCCAGGTCTCAGAAGCCCACGCTTTGTAGCCATCCTATAGTTTTAAAGCCCCTTCACGGGGCTTTTTTTTATAGCCTTTTGCTCATAGCTCCCATTATATATAATAAGGTGGAAGGCGCCATGTGACCCACATGAGCTCCATGAGCAGCCATGACTTATCGGCTTACTTGCTCATCAGAAGCGTCATGCAAGCAAAAAACAACCCCCAAACGGGCCAAAAGTGTGAACGAAGGTTAAAAGTAGGCACCTTTTTGCTTTTTTCCTTCAAAATATTTGGAGGCTATCGCTAATTGCCTTACTTTTGCAGTGTACTAATCAAGTAGTACACCGAAACAGAACAACAAGAAGAAAAGTAATAACACAACAAAAACATCAGCATTATGGAAACAATCATCACCGTAGCAACGATTCTTGCCATGTATTTGAATGCAGGAACAGCAAACCAGAGTCAGTATTACTACAACGCCGACATGGAAGATGGTCGCATCACCACGTTGTATGTTTATAACAAGTCGGGCGAGTCGCTCAGCCAGAAACTGTCGTATCGCTATACCTACGACGACGCCGACCGCCTGACCACCAAGGAAGTGCTCAGCTGGAACAGCGTGACGGGCGAGTGGGAGCAGGACTACTGCCTGAACTACACCTACGGCGCAGAGGGCTACTCCATTGAGCGTTGCCGCTGGAGCAGACTTGAAAAGGCCTATATGGCAGCCGACCAGATGACCGTCTATAAGTATGAGTTCAACCATCTGCTCTCGGTGAACTATCTGAAGCGCAATGCCGACGACGGGCGGATGGAAGTGATAGGCAACATGCTCCTGATGAATCCGAAGAACGACCTGCTGTTGGCGCAGTTCTAAGTAGAAACAAACATCCAGAAAGTAACACAAGCAAGAATAATCCACTAAAAACATATAGCCATGATTGAGATTAAGAATTTGAACTACCGATATGCGGGCTCGAAGCAACAAGTGTTTCAGGACTTCAGCCTGACGCTGACAGAAAACAATATCTACGGCCTGCTGGGCAAGAACGGAACGGGCAAGTCGACACTGCTCTATCTCATCAGCGGACTGCTGCAAGCCAGAAAGGGCATGGTGATGTTTGACGGCATGGATGCCGCCGACCGCCGTCCCGAGGCGCTGCAAGAGCTGTTCATCGTGCCCGAAGAATTTGATTTGCCGGCCGTCTCGCTCGAACAATATGTCAGGATGAACGCTCCGTTCTATCCGCGTTTCAGCAGCGAGGTGCTCGAAAGCTGCCTGAGCGACTTCGAACTGCCCACCACTCTGCAACTGAACTCTCTCTCGATGGGGCAGAAGAAGAAGGTGTTCATGAGCTTTGCCCTCGCGGCTGGAACGAAGCTCCTGCTCATGGATGAGCCCACCAACGGGCTGGACATTCCCTCGAAGGCGCAATTCCGCCGGGTGGTGGCCAACAATATGGCCGACGACCGCACGCTCATCATCTCTACCCATCAGGTGCACGACGTGGAGCAGCTGCTCGACCATATCCTTATCCTCGACCAGCGCCGGCTGCTGCTCGATGCCAGTGTGGCAGAGATATGCAACAGATACAGCTTTGAATATCGCACGCCGGGCAGCGACATGAGTGACGTGATCTATGCCGAGCCGTCGTTGCAGGGCAATGCCGTCATCACGCGACGCGCGGAGAATGGCGAGGAGACGCAACTGAACCTGGAACTGCTCTTCGACGCCGTGACTACAGGCGCACTGAAGAATGAATGGAAATAGTAGGAACACGTAAAACAGCTTGAGCAATGAAACAGTTTGATATTAACCGGTTTTGTAGGTTGGCACGTTGGACACTGGGCAACGAGCGCAGCTACTACGTGAAGGCGTTCTTCCAGTACTACGTGATTTTCACGGCCATGTTCCTCCTGTTGTCATTTACGGCAGAAGATATTCAGCTGCTGAAGATGGGCACCGTGATATTCGTCATCGGTCTGGCTGTAATTGTCTGCATGGGCGGCTCCTATATGTTCATCAGCATGACGGGCAAGCACGACTTGCAGCGGCTCTTGTTGTTGCCGGCCAGCAATCTGGAGAAATTCCTTATGCGCTATGCCATCTGGCTGCCCCTTCTGCCCATCTTCCTGGTGACTTTTCTGCTGAGCGACCTCACTCAATGGCTGGTGAACCTGACTCTGGGAGACGGCAATCCGCAATTCATCTGCACCAACATACAGACCGTATTTGCCCTGTGGGGAAAAGAGGTCACCATGTTTGTGAGTGCCAAGTTCTGGATGATAGCCCTGCTGCTCCAGTCGTTCTACATGCTGGGAGCCAATCTGCTGCGTAGCCACAAGTATGCGTGGGTCTGCGTCACGGGCTTTCTGATAGTGCTCCTCTTCTCATTGGCGAACATCGTCGGGCAGCCCTCTGCCTTCTTCGAAGAGCACATCGGCCAGCGTGCCACATGGGTGGAAGCACTTCTCTGGGTAATCTATAGCGCCATTGTGGTGTTCAATGTCATGATGTCCTACCGCCTGTTCTGCAGTCGGGAACTGAAAGGGAAGTTTTTTGTAAGATTAAGGAAACATTAAAAACGGAGTGAAACAATGAAACGATTCGATATAAACAGATTCTTCCGCACACTGCGGTGGCTCATCACGGAGAACAAGCAGAAACTGATGCTCTGGACCAGTGGTTCGGCAGTGGGCGTGTTCCTGATGCAGATGTTCTTCTACATGATGATACGCAACAGCCAGGAACCCTATATGAACTACATTGCCATGGTGATGGGCTTTTGCTTCTTCTTCGTTATCCTGGCATCCATGATCAGCATCAGTGGTCTTTTCAGCGACCTGAACACCAAGCAGCGGCGCATAGCCTTCTTCTCCCTGCCTGC
>CAMOPD010000022.1 GCA_946622085.1 uncultured Prevotellaceae bacterium
CGTTTCCTTGGGCTTTTTAGTATGCCCAAGTAGGGACGCGCCGACAACGTGTCCGTCCCGCCGAACGTGCTCGTCCATCAGACCTCCACCCGGCTGATGGCCTACCGGCCGAACCCTACTTTCCTGTTGCCATCGGCCCCCTTGCATGCTCTACTGACTTTTTTTGATAGTGACGACAAACAAATTGGAACATCAGATGATGCCTTATTGGATTATTATCTGTAAATTTGTGACATGAATTTGAATAAACAGACTATCGACTTATGAAATTGCATCGATCCACGAAACTGCTGCTGGCCATTCTGCTGCTGGCGGCCAGCACGGCGGCCCAAGGGGCAGCCACCCAGCGCAAGCAACTCCTCAACGATGATTGGCAGTTCGTCCTGAACGACAGCAACTTTGCCCGTGCCCGCACGGTCTGCCTGCCCCACGACTGGAGCATAGAGCAGCCTTTCGACGTGAACACCCCGGCCGGCAACGACGGCGGCTATCTGCCCACGGGCAAAGGCTGGTACAGGCGCACGCTGACGCTGGGCAAAGCCAGTCAGGGCAAGAAGCTGCGGCTCTACTTCGAGGGCGTCTACATGAACGCCCGTGTCTACGTGAACGGCTCACTGGCCGGCGGCTGGCCCTACGGCTACTCGTCGTTCTGGGTGGACATCACGCCATACGTGAAGGCCGGGCGCAACGAGATTGTGGTCAGCGTGGACAACTCGCAACAGAAGAATTGCCGCTGGTATTCCGGATCGGGCATCTATCGCAACGTGTGGCTCGTCACCACCAACACCACCTACATCGACGACTGGAGCCTGCAGGTGAGCACGCCCGACGTGCACCACGTGCGACTCAGCGCCCAGGTGGTGCGCCCCGACGGCTCCACCTACCCCATAGAGCGCACCATCGAGGTAGACCAGCCCCGCCTCTGGTCGCCCGACGACCCCTATCTCTATGAGACCGTGATAGAAGAGCCCGGCTGCGAGAGCCTCACCGTGAACTATGGCATACGCACCATCGACTATGATGCAGAGCGGGGACTGCTGCTCAACGGCAAGCCCCTGAAGCTCAACGGCGCCTGTCTGCACCACGACAACGGCATCCTGGGAGCTGCCGCCTATGATGATGCCGAATATCGCAAGGCACGACTGATGAAGGAGGCCGGATTCAACGCCGTGCGCACATCGCACAACCCGCCCTCGGAGACGTTTCTCAGAGCCTGCGACGAGCTGGGGCTGCTCGTCATCGACGAAGCCTTCGACGGCTGGCGCGAGAAGAAGAACGACTACGACTATCACACGCTGATAGACCAGTGGTGGCAGCGCGACATCGAAGCCATGGTGCGCCGCGACCGGATGCACCCCAGCGTCTTCTGCTGGAGCATAGGCAACGAGGTGATTGAGCGAAAGAAAATCGAGGTGGTGAAAACGGCCCACCTGATGGCCAGCCACATACGCACCCTCGACCCGCAGCAGCGGCCCGTCACCTCGGCACTGGCCGCCTGGGACCGCGACTGGGACATCTACGACCCGCTGGCTGCCGAGCACGACATCGTGGGCTACAACTACATGATACACATGGCCGAGAGCGACCACCAGCGCGTGCCCAGCCGCGTGATGATGCAGACGGAGAGCTTCCCGCGCGACGCCTGGAGAAACTACCAGCAGGTGAAGAATCACTCCTACATACTGGGCGACTTCGTGTGGACGGGACTCGACTATATAGGCGAGTCGGGCATCGGGCGATACTACTATGAAGGCGAGGTGGCTGGCGAGTCGTGGGAACGACCGCTGTACCCCTGGCATGCAGCCTATTGCGGCGACGTAGACCTGACGGGGCAGCGCAAGCCCATCAGCTACTATCGCTCGCTGCTCTGGAACGGCGGACCGACGGCGATGGCCGTGCGCCAACCCGACGGCTACCGCGGACGTGTGAAAACCACCATGTGGGGCACATGGCCCACACAGCAGAGCTGGACTTGGCCGGGATGGGAAGGCAAACCCATTGAGGTGGAGGTGTATAGCAGCGAGCCCAAGGTGAGACTCTATCTGGACGACCAGCTCATAGGCGAACAGCCAACCAGCGAGATGAAGGCCACGTTCACGCTGCCCTATCAGCCCGGAACGCTGCGCGCTGAGGCCGGCGGCGAGCGCTGCGAACTGCAGACGGCCGGCAAACCGGCAGGCCTGCGCCTGACAGCCGACCGCACCCGCCTGACTGCCGACGGGCAGTCGCTCGCATTCATCTCCGTAGACGTGGTGGATGCCGAGGGGAGGGTGGTGCCCACCTCCGACGAGGAGCTCACCTTCAGCGTTGCCGGCAACGCCGTGTTGCTGGCGGCCGGCAATGCCGACGTCAAGGATGAAGATCCCTACTTCGACAATCGCCATCATGCCTGGCAAGGCCACGCGCTCGCCGTCATACGCAACAATGGGCGGAAGGGCCAGGCCACTCTGACCGTCATGGCGGCTCATCTGCCTGCGGCGCAGATCGTGCTGAAATAAGATTCCGGGGGTAATACTTCAAGGTCATTACCTGCTGAGTGGAGCCGCCCGGCAACGATGTGTGGGGCAGGGTTGCCAGGCGGCACTCACTTGCAGATTGCAGTTATTGGTAGTGCAAAGGTAAAGCGAAAAGCGACGGTTTGCAATAGGGTGGCCGGCATTGACATGTGGCGGTTTCTTAACCCGCTGGCTCTGAGCTGGTTGGGAAGTCATTTCCGGCGGTTTTGACACATGGGAGAATGGCCGCGAGGGGCGGAAAGAAGTATTTAAAAAAGCAAAATACCAGGGGCGAAGCGTTGTTTTTCCTCAAAATGAATTATCTTTGTAGACACATCGCAGGAAACACATTTTTCAAAAGCAACCATAAACAAACTAAAACCACGAAAGACTATGGGAAGTTTCTTAGAGAACATCGTGAAGAACGTTGACCTGGGCTCAGTGCTGGGCGCAGCAACGGGCGGCGGCTTGCAAGACATTCTGGGCAAGCTGGGCGGCGAAGCCCCCGAGACAGAGGCAGAAGAAGTGGAAACCAATGCCCCTGAGGCACAGCAGGAGCAGCCCTCGCTGCAAGACCTGCTGAAGCAACTGACGGCCGGCGGAGGACTCGACATCCTGGGCAAACTGGGCGGTTTGGCCACGGGCAGCATTAACGTCATCAACATTGCCAAGGAGGCCCTCGGCGGAGCCATGGGAAAGGCTGCTGCCGGCACCACCGCCACTGGCGACGACGGATTCGAGGAGGTCAGCTGACGTCCGCCCCCATCCCCTCTTTTCAGCGTTCAGGCTTCTTGCCCGGTCTCGCCGCTGAGACGGAAGAAGCAATCATCCATCAGTAACCGAAAAAACCATGGAACAGATATTAGACATAATCAAGCTGACGGCAAAGACGGCACTCTTCTTTGCCCATTGCGACGGCGAATACAGCCAGCGCGAACGCGACTTCGTGGAAGGCTATCTCGCAGGTATAGAGCAGTTTGGCGACGTGCCCGAAGAACTGAAAACCGACGTGCGCGATACGCTCAACCATCAATATGAACTCTATCCGCTGCTGGCCGAGACGAAAGGACTCATCGACGACTTTACGCTCTACGAGAAGGCCGCCGTGCTGCATACCATCGATGAGTTTGTGCAGCAGGTGATTAAGGCCGACGGCGAGGAGCGCAAGTCGGAGCGCGAGAACTATGCACAGTGGAAGCGCGAACTGGGCATCGAGTCGTAGCCTGCCCGTGGTGCTCGTGGCACTGCTGGCCAGCCTGCTGACGGCATGCGGACATCAGAATGCCGGCGAACAGGCAAGGCTGCACCTCCATGAGGCCATGACGCTGATGGAACAGCGCGAACTGCCATCGGCCATGGAGCAGCTCAAGGCGGCCGAGAACCTGTTGCCACAGGCCGGCGACGACCGGCTGGCCGCCCAGGTGTTGCTGCGCATTGCCTGGCTCAATGCCTACGGCGGCGCCCACGACCTGGCTCTCATCTACTATGACTTTGCCCTGCCCCATGCCGAACGGTCGGCCGACAAGGGACTGCTCATCGATGTGCTCTTGGGCAAAGCGCATGCCCAGCGCGAACTGGGCGAGACAGAGCATGCCTGGCAAACCAACTGCCAGGCACGGTTGTTGAGGGCGCATGCCAATAGCAGCCAGCGCTCGAGCATCTGCACCAACGAGGCCTTCCACCAGTTGCTCCACGATAGCCTGGAGGCGGCACTACAGTCGGCCGAAGAGGCCCTCATGCTGGCCAGCGACACGGCTTCATTGGGCAACGCCTTTGCACTGCTGAGCTATATCTACGAACAGCAAGGGCAGACCGACAGGTTGGAGAAGCTCCTCCGGCAATACAACGACAGCCCTAACGGACAAGTGAACTATCACCGGCTGCGACTGCAATATGAATACTACAAGCAGCGCGGCGACTATCGGCAGGCTCTCGAAGCCTACACGATGATGCAGCAGGTGGAAGCGCTGATGGAGGGCTCGAAAGAGCAGATGAGCCTGATGCGCGTACAAGAGAAGTTCGACCGCGAGATGAACAATCGCGAGAAGGCCGTGCAACGGCTGTGGTACTCGCTCATCATCATCGTGCTGCTCAACGTGGTGCTGGCCATGTGGTGGTGGTTCGGACGGAAGCAGCGCCGGCAGTTCCGCCAATATCAACAGGAAATAGCACGCATGCGCGATGAAATGGGCGAAAAATGGCGCCAAATATCATTTTTGGCTCAAAAGGAACAACCCGAAGTGGCCACACTTCTCAGCCATTCCGTGGCCGACACGAAGGCCGGCATCGACGTGCTCTACAATCTGGTGGCCGGCAACAACGTGTCGCAATATGGCAAGAAAGAAGAACGGGCCGTGGAGCAGGTGCTATGGCTGGTGAACGAGCCGTTGGCCCGTCTGATAGACAACTGTCAGGCGGCGCTGACTCCGAAGGAGACTTTCTTCTGCATCATGGAGCACTACGGAAAGGACGACCATGAGAAGGCCGCCGCTTTCTGCTGTTCGGAACAGGCGGTGAGAAGCACCAAGAGCCGGCTGGGAAAGAAATTCGACATTGGGCGGTTGAGGATGCCCGACCATGAACAGCAGGAACATCAAACCAACAAAACAGCAACAGACAAATAACCCCAACAGCATGAAACTGATGAAAAGAAACCTTGTATGTGCAGCTGTGGTAGCTTGCTCTGCTGGCTTGCAGGCGCAAACCAGCGCACCACAACTCACTGCCAACAACATTGACGAAGTATTGAATGCCATGACGCTCGAGGAGAAAGCCAAGCTGCTCGTGGGAGGAGCCAACAACTTCTTCGACGAAGGCGCCGTGGTGGGAGGCGAGGCCAGTCTCGTGGCCGGAGCTGCCGGAACGACAGCCGCTATTCCCCGTCTGGGCATACCGGCCACCGTGCTTACCGACGGTCCCGCCGGAGTGCGCATCGATCCCACGCGCGAGGGCGAACAGAAAACCTATTACGCCACGGGATTCCCCATCGGCACGTGCCTGGCGTCGACGTGGAACACGGAGCTGGTGGGCCGCGTGGGCGAAGCCATCGGCAATGAGACGATGGAATATCGCTGCGACGTGATTCTCGGACCAGGCATGAATCTGCATCGCAATCCGCTTTGCGGACGCAACTTCGAGTATTATAGCGAAGACCCGCTGCTCACGGGAAAGATTGCCGCTGCCTATATACGCGGTGTGCAGAGCCAGGGCGTGGGCGTCAGTGCCAAGCATTTCGCGGTGAATTCGCAGGAAACCGACCGCACAAGTGTCGATGAACGCGTGTCGCAGCGGGCTGCCCGCGAGCTCTATCTGCGCGGTTTCGAAATAGCCGTGCGAGAGAGCCAGCCGTGGACCATCATGGCTTCCTACAACCGCATCAACGGCCAGTTCTCCATGGGAAACCACGACCTGCTCACCAGCATCCTGCGCGATGACTGGGGATACAAGGGAATGGTGATGACCGACTGGATTGGCATTCGTGAGGGCTTGCGCACCATCGACGAGGTGCACGCCGGCAACGACCTGCTGGAGCCGGGACAGCAGGCTCAGATTGACGAGATCGTGGCTGGCGTGAAGGAAGGAAAGCTCGACATGAAGGATGTCAATCGCAACGTGCGACGCATGCTGGAGTATATTGTGAAGACGCCCAGCTTCAGACGATATCCCGCCTCCAACGCTCCCGACTTTAAGGCTCATGCACAGATCACCCGCCAGAGTGCTGCCGAAGGCATGGTGATGCTGAAGAACAATGGCACGCTGCCATGGAACGTGGACAAGGCCACGATAGACACCGTGGCGCTCTTCGGAGTGAACTCCTATGATTTCCTTTCGGGTGGAACAGGCTCCGGCTGTGTGCACACGCCCTATGTGGTGGATATGGTTGAAGGCCTGAAGAATGCCGGCATCAACTCTTCCGAGACGCTCACCGACATTTATCGCAAGTATGTGGAGTATGCCCGCGCAAAGTTCCAGGCCGACCGCCATCCCGCACGATGGTATCAGAAGGAGATGTTCGGCCAGCAGAAATATCCCGAAGTCAGCATGAGCCCCATCTGCATTAACAATGAGGTGAAGGCTGCCGACGCCGCTATCGTCACCATTGGCCGACAGGCCGGAGAGGGCGTTGACCGCGAGGTGGAGGGAGAATTCAATCTCACCACCGACGAGCGGCAGATGATTTTCGACGTGTGCAACGCGTTCCATGCTGCCGGCAAGCCGGTGGTGGTGGTCATCAACAGCGGCTCGGTGGTGGAGACGGCGTCGTGGAGCAGCTATCCCGATGCCATTCTCGTGGCTTGGCAGCCCGGCGAGGAAGGCGGCAATTCCGTGGCCGACATCCTGACCGGCAAAGTGAGTCCGTCGGGAAAGCTCACCATGACATGGCCCATTGCTGCTGCCGACCACCCCTCAACGCAGAATTTCCCCGGACAGATGGACTTCTATACTTACGATTCGATGAAGTCGAACGGCAAGGAAGTGCCTTCTTACGACTATACCAACCACGAGGAGGACATCTACGTGGGCTATCGTTACTTCGACAGCTTCAACCGTGAAGTGGCCTATCCCTTTGGTTTCGGTTTGAGCTACACGAAGTTTGAATATGGCAAACCCACGGTGAAGGTGAGCGGCGACAATATCACCCTGAGCGTAGCCATCAAGAACGTGGGAAGAATGAGCGGCAAGGAAGTGGCCCAAGTCTACGTGTCGGCCCCCCAGGGCAAACTGGAAAAGCCTGAACAGGAACTGAAGGCTTTCGGCAAAACCCGCGAGCTGAAGCCCGGCGAGACCCAGACTCTCACGATGACCATGAAGCGTCGCGACTTGGCGTCGTTTGACGAGGCCAACAGCCAGTGGCTGGTGGAAGCCGGCAACTACACGTTCCGTGTGGGAGCCAGCAGCCGCGACATTCGCGGAACGGTGGTCGCAAAGATGGCGCAACTCACTGAAAAGGTGAGCAATGTGCTGGCACCAAAGCAGGAACTGAAACTGATGAAACAATAAGCACCCATGAGAAGATTTTTCATAGCATGCTGCCTGATGGCTGCTCAAGTGGGAGCCTCGGCACAGGAAACCGTAGGGCTGAACCGTGGAGACATCACCTCGCCCGAAATCAACAAGGACCATTCGGTCACATTCCGTTTTGTGGCTCCTCAGGCCAAGGAGGTGAAGATGGAGGCCGACTTTCTGCCCAAGCAGATGGTGAAGACTCCCCTGGGGGAAATGGAAACCACAGGCACGGTGGAACTGGAAAAGGATGCGCAGGGCGTGTGGACCTACACCTCGGGCGTGCTCTCTCCCGAACTCCATACGTATAGCTTCTACGTCGACGGGGTGAGAATGACCGACCCGAACAACGTCTACATGCAGCGGGACATCTTCACCTATACCAACTATTTCCTGATTGACGGAGACTTGTCGGCCAATTATTTCGTGCGCGATGTCCCCCATGGAACCGTTTCCAAGGTGTGGTATCCCAGTCCGACGCTCGGCATGGACCAGCGGCGCATGACCGTCTATACGCCCGCTGGCTATGAAGACTCGGCCAAGCGCTATCCCGTGCTCTATCTGCTTCATGGAGCCGGCGGCGATGAGAACGCCTGGAGCGAACTGGGTAGGGCCGTACAGATACTCGACAACCTGATTGCCCAGGGCAAGGCCGAGCCGATGATTGTGGTGATGCCCAATGGCAACGGCGCCCAGCAAGCCGTTCCCGGCGAATATGCCAACTCCATGTATAAGCCTTCGTTCATGAATGCACGCACCATGGACGGTGCCATCGAAACGGCCTTCGTGAAGGACATCGTATCTTATGTGGACGCTCACTACCGCACACTGGCCGACAAGCGCCATCGGGCCATTGCCGGACTGTCGATGGGCGGTTTCCATTCGCTTTACGTCTCACTGAACAATCCCGACACATTCGACTACGTGGGATTGTTCTCAGCGGCCATCAACCGGGGCAATCCGCAGGGCGAATATGCTGCCATCTACAAGGATATGGACGCAAAACTGGCCCGCCAATTCGCCACGCCACCGCGACTCTACTATATTGCCATCGGCAAGACCGACTTCCTCTATAAGGACAACACCGACTACAGGAAACGGCTCGATGCCAAAGGCTATCGCTATGAGTATGTGGAAACCGACGGAGGACACATCTGGAGCAACTGGCGCAAATATCTCAATTGGTTTGCTCCGAAATTGTTTAAATAGTTATTATTCAAAGAGATGAAGAAAAGAACAGCTTTCCTGATGTTGGCTTCCTTTGCCTTTGCATTGGCAACAGAGGCCCAGCATCAACTCCCCATGACACTTTGGTATGATCGCCCGGCACACTATTTCGAGGAATCGCTTCCCATAGGCAACGGAAAAATGGGAGCACTTGTGTATGGCTCGCCCCAGAACGACAGCATTTATTTCAACGACATCACCCTCTGGACGGGCAAGCCGGTGGACCATCAGGAAGATGCCGGAGCATCGCGATGGATTCCCGAAATCAGGAAGGCTCTCTTTGCCGAGGACTATGCCCTGGCCGACTCGCTCCAGTTGCATGTGCAAGGGCATAACTCGCAGTTCTATCAGCCCTTGGGCATGCTCTATATCCGCGACTATTCGCCTGGCGAAGTGAGCAGCTATCGGCGTGCGCTCTCGCTCGACAGCTCCATGGTGAATATCAGCTACCGTCGCGGCGGAGTGAACTATCAGCGCGAATACTTCGCTTCCCATCCCGACAAGGTCATCGCCATGCGCCTTTCTGCCGACAAGCCGCAAAGCATCAATGTGGAGCTGATGCTCACTTCGCAAGTGCCTCATCACGTGAAGGCATCGGCCGGCCAGCTGACGTTGATGGGCCATGCCATTGGCGATGAGAGCGAAAGCATTCACTTCTGCTCCAACCTCCTGGTGAAACTTGTCGACGGAAAAACGGAAGTGACCGACTCCACCCTGCAGATAGTGGGAGCCTCGGAGGCCGTTCTTTACTTTGTCAACGAAACCAGCTTCAACGGATTCGACCACCATCCGGTGAAGCAGGGAGCCCCTTATATAGAAAAGGTGGCCGACGACGCCTGGCATCTGCAGAACTTCACCTATCAGCAGTTGCGCCAGCGCCACATCAGCGACTATCGTCAATACTACGACCGCGTGAAGCTCCAGTTGGGGGAAAATGGCGTGAAGGCTCCAAAAACGCCCATTTCATCGGCCATGGAACTCCCCACCGACAAACTACTTTTGGCCGCTGACGACGGCGATGGCAGCCGCTACCTGGAAACGCTCTATTTCCAGTATGGGCGTTATCTGCTCATCAGTTGTTCGCGCACAGAGGGCGTTCCTGCCAATCTGCAGGGACTATGGACGCCCTATAAGTTCTCCCCCTGGCGTGGCAATTACACCGTGAACATCAATCTCGAGGAGAACTACTGGCCCTCCTTCACAGCCAATCTGGCCGAGATGGCCATGCCGCTCGACGGCTTCATCAAGGCACTTGCCGACAATGGGCGCCACACCGCCCGCCATTACTATGGCATCAGCCGCGGATGGTGCTCCAGTCATAACAGCGACATCTGGGCCATGACCAATCCGGTGGGTGAGAAGAACGAAAAGCCCGAATGGGCCAACTGGAACTTGGGCGGTGCATGGCTGGTCAACACCCTGTGGGACCGCTATGAGTTCACGCAAGACCGCCAGTATCTCTCCGACGTGGCCTATCCGCTCATGCGCGGAGCAGCCGATTTCTGCCTCGACTGGCTCATTGACAATCCGCTGAACCGCGCCGAACTGATCACCGCCCCCAGCACGTCGCCCGAAAATGAATACGTCAACGACAAGGGCTATCATGGCATGACATGCTACGGCGGAACGGCCGACTTGGCCATCATACGCGAGCTGTTGAACAACACGCTGCGCGCAGAGACCCTGTTCAATCAGGGAAAACTCAAGCCCAGTGAAACATTCGAGAAACTCATGCGACTGCATCGCTACACCGTGGGCCACATGGGCGACTTGAACGAGTGGTACTACGACTGGGACGACTTCGACTTCCAGCATCGCCACCAGAGTCATCTCATAGGCCTTTTCCCCGGCATGCACCTGGCTTCGGCCTATTCGCCCTTCGCCTCTGACGAACTGCTGAATGCCTGTCGTCGCTCACTCGAAATCAAGGGCGACCAAACCACGGGGTGGAGCACCGGCTGGCGCATCAACCTCTGGGCACGCCTGCACGACGGCGAACAGGCCTACCACATCTACCGCAAACTGCTTTCTGCCGTCACCCCCGATGCTTATAAGGGCCCTGACCGCAGGCATCACGGCGGCACCTATCCCAATCTCTTCGATGCCCATCCGCCGTTCCAGATTGACGGTAATTTCGGCGGAACGTCTGGTGTCTGCGAGATGCTCTTGCAGAGTTCTGCCGACGTGCCCGGCGCATCTGCTGCTGCCTATATTGAACTTCTGCCAGCGCTGCCGGCAGTCTGGAGCAGTGGTGCGGTGAAGGGGCTGTGTGCCCGTGGCGGCTATGAGGTAGACATGACGTGGAACGACGGCAAGGTGACCGCTGCCACCCTGCGCCACAAGAAAGGCAACATGAATGTGGTCTATGTGAAATGGAACGGCCAGCTCACCAAACTCAACGTGAAGCCAGGGAAGGAGAAGACCCTGCGATGAGACGGCTCGCCACCTTCTTGCTTACCGTTTTTGTCCTCATGCCCTTGAGCGCTCAGGACTGGGGCCTCAACTGGATTAGTGCGCCCTGGCAGAGCGACACCGACCAGGTGTGGTTCAGCCGAGGCTTCTCGCTGAGCGCCAAGCCCGGAAAAGCCCGCGTGGAAGTGGCGTCCAGCGGGCATTTCCAGCTCTTCATCAACGAACTCAACGTCACTACCCGCCTGTTGGAGCCTTTTGCCCAACAGGGTGAAGACACGTTGCACGTGGTGAGCTACGACGTGAAGCCCTTCCTGCGCCAGGGCTTCAACAGTCTGCGAGTGTGGTTCTCGCCCACGTGCAGCAGCCCCAAACAACTATCGCTCACGCTGGTGGCCGAAATGGGCCGTCGCCGGTTTGCATTGACCACCGACGGCAGTTGGCTCTGCACCTATGCCCACGCCCGGACATTTGCCGATGGACATGAGGAAGTGGACGGCCGCTACCACATCAAGAAACCCGCTGCCATGGCATTGTGGCAACCGGCCAAAGAGCAGAAAAATGTGAGTCCATCCTTCAGAATGGCCGATTTCATCGGGAAAACGCCTTACGAAGTGCGCAGCTTCACTTGCAGCATGATGGAGGCCGACACCACGCAGAGTCGTGTGTGCACCTATCGTTGCGGACTGGCGTTCGAGGGGCGTGTGAGCGTGTCGCTCACGGGCATGAAGGCCGGCGACACGCTGCGCGTCAACCGCCATGTCTACGTCTGCAATGGCCGCGACGGGGAGCAGGCACTCCAGCGCTTTGCCATTGGCGAGTCGGGCACGGTGCGCATCGAAGGGCCTGCCCGTTTCTCCGCCAACAATGTCGACTTGGTGGAGGCCATACTCATTCGTCCGCTGGCAGAGCTCGGCGCGCGGCCTTTTCCCGCTGGCCATTTGTCGGCCTATGACGATGAGCCCATCGTCTTCCTGGACGAACACGACGACGACTGACCGCAGCTGCTTCACCATTCCTCACCACAGACTTCTTTCCCCGCAACGGATTGCACGGTTTTCAAGGATTCTTTGCGCGCGGAAATAGGTTTCCCGTATTTGTTAGTTCCGTTTCATTCGTCGTGAAGAATCCTTCTGTTGGTTTCCCGGAGGTATTCCTCAGTTTTTTCATACCCTCGTTATCCTCTTTTTCCCCTGTTTTTGCTTGCTTTGTCTGGAAAATGACTATCTTTGTGCAAAAAGAAAGGAAAAATGGAAAAGAAACCCATTCTCGAAGTAGGCATCGAGCGCGCCAAGTTGCTCGGTAACAGCGGGTTTATTGAAAACGACATCCTGCTGATGGACCAGTTGAAAGATGCTCCCATTCCCAGTGAGCCACGGCGCATGGACATGAAGGTCATTGCCCTTTGTCTGAAGGGGCGCGCCCAGTACACCATCGACACGCAGGAGCAAATGGTGAAGCGCAACGACGTGCTCATCATTTCGGAGCGCCACGTGCTCGACAACTTCATGGCGAGTCCCGACCTCGAGGGTCTCTGCATCATGGTGTCGGCCGACTTCTTCAATGAAATCATGCAGAACGTGAGCAACATGTCGTCCATGTTTCTCTTTGCCCGCACCCATCCCGTAGTGGCGCTTTCCCAGCACGAAGCCGACATCTTCCAGCGCTATTTCTACACACTGAAAGACCGCATAGCCGCCGTGGACAATCACTTCCGGCGCGACTTGGTGCGCACGCTCATGCTGGCCATGTTCTACGACCTGAGCAACGTCATCTATTGCACTCAGCAGGTGAGCGACCGGAGGAAGAGCCGCTCGGAGGCCATTTTCACCCGTTTCATCAGGCTTGTTGAGGATCATTTCCGCCACGAGCGGCGCGTGGGGTGGTATGCCGAACAGCTCTGCATGTCGCCCAAATATCTTTCCGAGACCATCAAGCAGGTGAGCCGCCGCTCGCCCAATGAGTGGATAGACAACTACGTGACGCTCGAAGCCCGCGTCTTGCTGAAGAACACCACCAAGAGCATCAAGGAGATAGCCCAGGAGCTGCATTTCCCCAGCCAGTCGTTCATGGGAAAATTCTTCAAGGAGCACGTCGGCATGAGTCCGTCGGAATATCGCAAGTCGTAGAGCCGGCTTTTGCTGGCAGTGATGTCGTCCCTGCTTTTTGCGTTCTCCTTTTCTCGCTGTCCGCTTCACTCAATTGCGTGAAGCGGTTTTTTTCATCATTGGAACAGCTTTTCAAAACGCCCTCCCCTGTTTCCTCGCATAGGGAAAAACAACGTGCTTGTTCGTCCAAGCGTCGTGTTTTCTCTATGCGAGTGCGGTTGGGGCGTTCTGCGTGTTGCCGGCGAGCTGTCCTAAGCGTTTACCGAAGAAAAAAGCGGCGAAGCCAGAAAATCATTTGCATGAGCCCGATAAAGATCAGCGAGCGGGCTGCAAAAACTAAAATCACGACACGATTCCATGGAATCACGTCACGATTCCATGGAATCACGCCGTGATTCCATAAAATCACGCCGTGATTTTAGTTTTATCTTGCCGCTTCGATGGTTTTTCCGCGGCGGCGAGACGCCTTTATTCTGGGTCATGCGCATTATTGGTGTGCTTTCTCCGATGACACGGAAGCCGCTTGGGCCGTCAGTTTGAAACTTGTCACTTAAAGGCGGCCTGAGTTGTCGGTTTCCTCTTTTTGGGGGTGCAAATATTTACAAATTCGCATTTTATTTGTCAATTTAGTTGCTCGTTTCAATAAAAATCGTATCTTTGCATTATGTTGCGTACTCTTTCTATTCATAATTATGTATGCGCGCCCGCCCGAACATTATTATTAACTTTTAATACCAATTACAATTATGTTAACAGCATTAATCATTATCATTGTCATTATCGCTGGTATAGCCTTTTACATCTTCAACACCCAGCGAGAGTTGGTTCGTCTGGACGAGCTCTGTAAGAACGCTTTCAGTCAGATTGCCGTGCAGCTTAATTCCCGTTGGGATGCCGTGCTGGCATTGGCCAAGATGACCGCTCAATACAGCAAGCATGAGTCGGAGACTATCATCAAGGCCATCGAGGCCCGTCGTCAGGCAGCTCCCGTCAGCACGCCGCAGCAGTTCAACGATCAGCAGGGTGCCATCAGCGACATTCTGGGCCGGCTGATGGTGGTGCACGAGGCCTATCCAGAGCTGAAAGCCAACGAGCAATATAACAAGACGATGGACGGCATCAACAAGTATGAGGAGCTGGTGCGCCAGAGCCGTATGGTCTACAACGACACAGCCACGAAGATGAACCGCATGGTTCGCCAGTGGCCGTCATCTTTTGTGGCTAATATGCTGCACTTCGGTGAGCGTGAATATCTGAAGGTAGACGAGGAGAAGAAGTCGGCCTACCCGAATCTTGACGAGGCTTTTGGAAACAAGAATGAGCAGAGCCAGGCTTAAACAGCTGCGCTGGGGGCTGGCCTTCTTGGCTTTGCTCCTGGTGTCGGCCGACGTGTCGGCCCGTCCCCGGCTCACCGATCTGAACATCTCGGTGGAGCTGGCGGACAATGGCGATGCGCGCATCACCGAGCGCCGCACCATGATGATTGACGACGAGGGCACGGAGTGCTACATCGTCGTGGGCAATCTGAACGGCAGCGAGGTGAAGGACCTGGAGGTGACCGATGAGACGGGACTCAAGTACAGCCATGTGGGCGAGTGGGACGTTGACCGTGGCCGTAGCTGGAAGGCGGGCAAATGCGGCATCGTCTATAAGCGCGATGGCTACGAGCTGTGCTGGGGACTGGGCGAAGAAGGAGCGCGCGTCTATACTACGTCGTACACACTGACCCGACTGGTGAAGGGCTACGACGATGCCGACGGCTTCAACTATATGTTTGTGGCCGAAAACGTGAGTCCGCTGCCAAGCCATGTGAAGCTGACCATCTCGAAGCCTGGCACGCCGTTCACGTCGGACAGCGTCAAGGTGTGGGGCTTCCGCTATCACGGCACCATCATGATAGAAGACAGCTGCGTGGTGGCCGAGTCGAGCGAAGACTTCACTTCCGAGAGCGCCCTGATTGCCATGGTGCGCTTCCCCAAGGGCATGTTCCAGCCCGACGACGTGCGCGAGGGCAGCTTCGAGCAGTTGCAAAACAAGGCCTTTGAAGGCAGCGACTATATAGGCTACGAAGACAACCGTACATTCTGGCAGAAGCTATGGGACAACCTTGAGGTGCTGTTCTATGGTTTCATCATGATGCTCACGTTCTTCGTGCCCGCATTGTCGATGGTCTACATGTGGTGGAAGAAACGCAAGTTCCGCAAGCGCCTGGAGCAGGACCTGAATTGGTATCGCGACATTCCCTACAAGGGGAATCTGCAGCACACGCACGCCGTGTGCGAAGCGGCCGGATACGACGATGCGAGCGTGAAGAATCTGCTCAGTGCCTACGTGCTGCGCATGGTCTATCGGGGCGAGCTGACGCTGACGTCGGTTTCCAATCCCAAGACTGGCAAGGTGAAGCAATATCTGGCCATCGGCAAGGACCATGAGCTCACGGGGTCGGCACTCGACGACAAGCTGGAGCACAAGCTCTTCGACATCTTCAAGAAGGCTGCCGGCGAAGACCAGATACTGCAGCCGCGCGAGCTCGAACGCTACATGGAGCGCAATGCCAAGGGGCTGCAGCCGTTTGTGAAACAGCTCAAGACGTCGGTCAGCCTCAGCCAGTGCGAGAAGGAGTTTGAGCAGATGCGCCAGACCGTGGGGCTGAAGAAGTATCTGAAGGACTTCACCATCATCGACGAGCGCCATGTGCAGGAGGTGGCCCTCTGGAAGGACTATCTCATCTTTGCCTCGCTCTTCGGCATTGCCGACCAGGTGCGCAAGGACATGAAGACCATCAATCCGGAGTTCTTCAAGCTCGACCAGGTGGCCGAGGAGATGGCCCAGAGTACGGTTATCCTGGTGCCCAACCTCTCGAATGCGGCCATGAACGGCACGCGCCAGATAGAGAGCTTCGCAGCCCGCCAGGAAGCACGTGCAGCCCGGTCGTCGGGCGGCGGAGGCTTCTCGTCGTGGGGCGGCGGAGGCGGCTTCTCCGGCGGCGGCAGTGGCGGCGGAGTGCGCTGATATGGTTATGATGCTTTCCTGTGCCAAGCGCCTTTGCGCAGCAGGCTTATTGCTGATGTGTGCCGGCTTGATGTCGGCCCAGCAGGCAACTGACAGAACGGTTTCCTCTTCGTCAGGCGAGGGGGAAACCGTTGTTTTTAGGCTTTTGGGCGAAGCGAAGCGCTTCCACCGGCAGGGTAAGGACAAGAAGGCTGCCAGGACGTTGAAGCGCTACATCAAGCGAAACCGGCAGGCTCCTTATGTGGAAACGCTTCGTGAATATTCTCTCATCTATGATGCCTTCTCACGCGAGAAGCCCTATCAGGGGCGGCGCAGGCAGGGCGCGTCTTTTCCTTTCACGCTCGACACGCTTGCCAGTGGTGAGGCTCAGGCCGTGGTGATGCGCATCGACGCGGTGCTCAATGGGCGGCCCGTGCGCCTGACTTTCGATTCGGGGTCGGGCATCAACCTGCTCTCGCCAGCCTTGGCCGACTCCCTGCGGCTGAAGCCGCTCGGTCTGAAAGTGCCGTTCCAGGGCGAGGGGAGCGGTGAGGGCGAGCTGGCCATGGCCGACGAACTGCGCCTGGGTGGCGTCGTGTTCCGCCATGTGCCTTTCGTCGTTGCCGATGTCTCTACAGGCAACGACAGCATCGACCGGAGCCTCTCCCATCTTCAGGCACTGCTCGGATTGCCGTTGCTCGAGGCGCTTGGCAGCACAGAAATCGACTTCCGCCATCATGTGATGACCCTTGTCGAGCCGCCCGTCACGGCCGAGCCCAATCTGGAGTATGATGACCTGGCCAACGAACTGCTTGTCAAGGTGCGGCATCATGAAGAAGAGTTGAGGCTGATTCCCGATTTCGGAGCTTCCCACACCGTGCTTGGGACCGACTATCTGTTGAGCCACCAAGAGTGGATAGAGGCTTATTGCCCCAAGCGGGCAATCTTCTTCGCCGGAGTAAACGGCACTACAGCCTGCCATGAATACCGTTTCGAGCAGTTCGACCTGCAGGTGGGGCGTCTCACTTTCACACTGCCTTCTGCCACCGTCGTAGATATTCCTTACGACAATCGCCTGGGCATGGACTTCTTTTCCCGTTGTCAGCGCGTCATCTTCTGTTTTCAGAACATGTCGTTGCTGGTCTATTGATGCCGCCCGGCCCTTTTCTCAGCTCATGTGGTGGAAACATTTATACCACGAATGAAAAACCAGCGTGTTGAATAGAACGAGCAGAACCATCGACAAGATGACCACAGTATAGCGTTTCTCCCTAAAGCATAGTCCCGTCAGGCAAACTGCCAGTATCACAGCGAGCGGGACGAAAAGCAAATATTTATTGTCGAGGAAGATGGAAACATTTAACGGCAATTCAATCATAAGCCGTCCTGCTAAAACAGCTCCCGTGATGCAGGCAAACTGAGACGGTTGTTTGGCGTATCTACCCAGCAGAATACTCGTTAGTGCTATGAAGCAAATGCACTGCACCCATACGGTGCACAACATGGGCCAAGTGGCTGTAAGAAGCAGCAGAGTATAGAGCATCATTGATGCGAAGAACGAAATGAGAAGCCTGATTTTCATATCTTTGTCATGTATTTGTTATTGACCGTGGAAATATTCCAGCCATTCATGATGGGCTATCACATTGACGATGGTCATGATGGCCATTGACAAGGCGACAACCGACCAGCGTTTTTCGTAAAAGCAGACAGCTGCAAGAACGATGCTTAGAATGGCAATGAAAGGGACAAACAGAGAGAAGAGCGTTTCGTGGAACTCGAAGACTCTAAAAAACTCTAAAGTGATTCTTCCCAAGATGATGGCAAAAATGACTGGCACACTCGACTTGGGCGTAGGCGCGTATTTCATCAGGAAATAAACCGTAAGGGCAGAATAGCACATGGTTTGGGCCCATCCTTCGGCATAGACGGCCCATGCTGCTGGCCAACATGAAATCAAGAGCAATAGCAAGGAGGAGAAGAAAGGATAAAGGTGTCTTCTATTCATATTTTATAGTATTATTAGTATATACACAAGCCATTACAATCCTCCCATAAGATGAAACCGCAACCAGGGCTGGAACCAATACAATCTGTTTCTTCACAAACTTCTCCATTAAAACACGTAGTAAACAATATATTTCCAGCATGACACGAACAATTCGGTGTGCGATCTGGATCATCAATAATAATAGGATCATTTGATCCTTTTGACATAGGTTCGTTTTTACTCTTTACTTCTTCTCCCGAAGCAACAATTGCAGCGCATAAAAGTTCTGACCATCCAAATCTGTCCATAGCTTCTTTACACCAACTGTAGCAAAATGCGTGTAATTCATCTGATTGATCGTCTGTCAGTTTTTTGCCAGAAAAGAACTCATGATGATTTTTTGTGAACTCTTGCAGCTTTTCAATATGTTTCCATTCTTCTTCAGACCAATTGAGAGTTTTTAGCTCTTTAAACTTCTCTTCCCAAAAAGTGATTCGTTGCTGTTTGGTGAAAGCAGCATAAGCTGGCTTTTTTTTCTCTTCTTCGAGTGCTTTCCATTCTTTTCTAGTCATTTTCTGTATTTCAAGAATGTTTTCTTTTGCCCAATTGTTGAGATCTTCATTGCAGCTATAAACAAAGTTTTCTTCGTTTGTACATGAGATATGGATTAAAGAATAGATAGCAACCCCAGTAATAAAAAATAACTTTTTCATAATTGTATAGATTATAATGATGCCTACTTTATTATGCGCTTTTCGGCTTTGGCGTTTCAGTTATTTGATATCATTCCTTTTACTCTTAAAAGTAAGAGCGAATTATCTGCATCAGAATTGACATATATGACCTTATTCATGTACCCATCAAATTTTTGAGGATTTATGGTTACAGTAAGATTGTTTGCCATATCAGGCAAAATCGTCTTTTTATCCAACTCAGTTTTAATACATCCACAAGAAACATCTATCTTTGAAATTGTTACAGGAATTTTCCCAGTATTCTTAATTTCAAAAATGCAACATGCTTTTTGGTCTTTACGAATAGTCCCAAATGATTTCCTTGGAGATTTAACATATAAATGCCCTCTATCCATCTTCTTTGAAGGAAAGTGCGGTGTTTCGGAACGGTCGCAAGAGGTGACAAAACTGCATGTTAAAATAGTGATAATTGTGTTTGCATAAATAAAAAGTAACTTTTTTTTCTTCATATCTTTTTTCGGCAAATGTAGCTTTCTTTTGTAATTTAATCAAATCTTTTCGGGACTTTTTTTAGTGTGCGTCGCACCATTATAAGGCACCTTATGTCCTTGATTTGCAAGAACTTGTGTTTAATAAGAGGGTTGCTCGTGAGGTGAAAAGTGCGACGCTGATAATTGTTTTTATCTTTCCTTTCGGTTGCGATTCATGCGCAACCGATAGTTGCGTATGGTGCTTGGTTGAACGAAAAGGATGCGCTGAATGTCGGCATCGCTGTGTCCTAATTTTGATAGAATGAGATAAGTAGTATGGCGTAGAGTGAGTGATGCGAAAGGCGACGTGATGCTTAGGTAGTCGTTGGGATAGGTGAACGCATAATAGTCAACGAAGCTCTGTTCGTCAGCAATGGAGATGTACTTCATGTGTCCTCCTGTCTCGATGAAATCGAAGATTTTCTTGCCTATCCCCAAATTATGGTTAGCTGTTTTCTGTATTTTAGAGTTTAGGTGGGCAAGATGAGCAATCTCACTTTCGTTTTCTGCCATCTGTGTCTGCAAGTGGTTAATGCGTTCATTCAGTTGCTGTTGTTGCTCTTTGCGTTTGTTTATCGTTAAATCAAACTGCCTCAATTGT
>CAMOPD010000023.1 GCA_946622085.1 uncultured Prevotellaceae bacterium
TTCATTTAGCGCCATCGGGGAATCCGCTTCATCGGTGTGTAATCTGTGATACCCCTTTCATTTTGCCTTTGCCCTTGCAAAGGCCATAGCTTCTTCCAGCCCTTCGGTAGACTTCAGCTTGGCGGTTTCGCTGAGGAAGAGCCTATAGTATTTGCGCTCATTGGCCGCATCCTTGAGCGCGCCATAACCCTGAGCCAACTCATAGTAGACGTAATAGAGCTTGTCGGGATGATGGGCCAAGCACTGCAGATAGGCATCCACGCCGGCCTGCATGTTGCCCATGCGCAGGCAGGCGTCGCCCATGGTCTCGAAGATGAGAGCCATCACCTCGTCGTCGGGCAAGAACAGCTTGGCAGCCTGCTGCAGATAGCCGACGCCCTCGTCGTCGTGCCCCATCTGCGTGGCCACAATGCCGAGTTTGGCCAGGCAGGTGGCATTGGCATGGCCCGTGGCACTGGCAGCATGGCGAAGCACGCGATAGGCATTGGGGCGGTCGTGACTCATATAGTAGCACATGCCGAGGGGGAAGAGCACGATGACGCTGCTGTCGCCCCGCTCTGCCAGCCGCTCATAGGTGCTGATGGCCTCGGCATACTGCCCACAGAGATATTGGGCATAGCCCATCTGCCGTTCTACGTAGACATTGGCCGAGTCGAGCTGATGGTATTGCATCGTGAGTTTCAGGGCTTGCTCCGAATGGCCAGCCTCGTTGTATTTCGACGCCACGTCGGCCACGACCTCTGCATCGAGAGGGAAAGTCTCGATGATTCTGCCGCCCCAGACGAAGAGCGAGTCCATCTGCTTCTGGCGGGCAAAGCAATGGTATTTGAGCCGCATGTCGGCATGGCGCAGACTGTCATCGCTGATGCTGCTCAGTGCGAGCAGCGCCTGTCGGTAATCGCCGCGCTGATAGTGGCAGTCGGCCAGCCGACGAAGGGCTTCGCAGGTGGCATGGAGCTGCAGCGAGCGCTCATACCACTCCATGGCATGAAGCAAGTCGAAGTCGGCCATGCAGCAGTTGCCGCGTTCCAGACAGCCGAGGGCCTCGTCGGCCCGATTCCCGTCGTCGGCATGCATAGACATGGGCAACAACAGGAGCAACAAGAATGCAAGGATTTTCATTGCGTTAAGATGGTTGATTGGTTTCTATTTCCCTTATTCGCCGGTCGAAATCGCGGGCGCCGCCTTTCTGGCCGAACAGTTTCTCCATGAGTCTGACGCGCATGTTGGTCACCGCTTGTGGCGACGAGGCTGTGAGAGCGGCCATCTCCGACGGTATGAAGCGCAGCTTGATGAGCTGGCACACGTGCATTTCCTTGCCGTTGAGATGGTGTTCTTCGAGCAATGCCGTGAAGGCGGGCATGAGCAGTCGTAGCTGCTGCCAGTCGGCGGGTTCGGGCAGTTTGCCTTTGGCTGCCAGTGCGTGCAGCCTCACCACGGTCTCGGCATTGAGCAGATTGCCGTCCACATTCCATCGCTCTGGCGGTTGGCGGTCTTCCTGATAGTCGGCCAGTTTCCCTTCGAGCATGCTTATCTGCCGTTGCTTTTCGGCAATGAGCAGTTCGTCGGCCTGCCGTTCGTGCTGCAGCTGGGCCAACTCGGCCCGCGTCTGCTGATAGCTGTTCAGGTCGGCATTGTAGCGCGAATTAAGGTTCTCGATGAGGCGGGAGAGACGGCCTACACGCCTACGATGATACCATCCGAGCACCAGCACGGCCACCATGAGCACCATGGCCGCCAGAAGCAGCGCAATGATGCGCCTATAGAGGCGCTGCGTGGAGGCATGGTTGTCAAAGTCGCGTTGCATCTCCACCACGCTGGCCGTTCCTCCTCGCTCATTCTTCATCTGAAGCACGCGCACTTCTCTCTGACTCAGGTCGAGGGCACGGTCGGCCTGGTGCATCTCCTTGAAATGGGCAATGAGCTTCTCGTATACTTCCACTTGCAAGTCCAGATCGAAGCCATTGAGAGCCATATACCAGTAGTCTGCCGCCTCAGCCTTGCGTCCCATCTTGTGGCACAGGTCGCCCAAGAGCTTCACGGTCAGTTCCTGAGGAACCATTTTGTAGGCCTCTTCCAACTGTTGGCGTGCCGTCAGGTCGTAGCCCACGCGCAGGTTCATGGCCGCCAGGCTGGTGAGCACCATGGCCTTGACGCGCTTGTCGACGCGTCGCAGCAGCGGTTCGGTCTGCTGAGCGTAGGCGTTCTGTCGCTTCACGTCGCCATGCCGCCCATAGAGTTCGGCCAGCTGAGTGAGAGCCGTGGCCTGCCAGTTGGCATTATCCACCTGCCGGGCTGCAGCCAGCGCCCGCCGCATATAGTCAACGGCCACCCGCCAGTTGTCGGCTTCAGCATTGATGCGCCCCAAGGCCTCGAACACATCGTGGCGCAGGGGAGCTTCATCCCTCGACCGCACCATCTGCTCGGCCTCCTTCAGCAACTTCACCGCCTCGGGATAGCGCCTGTCCTCATAGTACGAGATGCCCTGATGAAGCGTAGCGCGCAGGCACCGTTTGCGGTCGCCATGCGCTGCAAAGAACTGCCGGCTCTGCTCCAGCAGCGAGTCGCTCGCCACCATGACACCCGCCTTGTGCAGAGCCTCAACGGTGAGCAAGTGGCAGAGCGAACGGTCGGCCTCGCCCATGGTGTCGGCTTCCAGCTTGTAGATCATTTCCACGGTGTGCACGGGGTGGCTGTTCACTTCCTGCTCAGCCTGCAAGAGAATGGCGTTGCGTGGCCGTTCATTCGAACAGCCCGCAACCACCAGGGCGAGAGAGAATAAAAGTATATTCGGATTGGTCATTAGAACAGGTTAGTTAGAAAAACTTCTTATGATGGTCAGGAATCTACACCCGCGCACCATTTTCAGTCGAGCTTGAACGTCATGGGGATGACATACTTCACCTTGACGGCCTTGCCATCCTGATAGCCCGGCTGCCATTTCGGCATCATCTTCACCACGCGAATGGCTTCGGCATCAAGACTGGGATAGACTTTCCTCACGACATGCACATCGCTGATGCTGCCATCTTCGTTCACCACAAAGCTGAGGATAACCCTTCCCTGAATCTTCTTTTTCTGGGCGTCAACAGGATATTTCATGTTTTCGCTGATAAACTTGAAAAGCTCAGCCTGACCGCCGGGAAACTGCGGCATCTTCTCCACCACGTCGTAGGGTTGGTCGCCATCACTCAGCGCAAGCGAGAAGTGCATGGCTGAGCCGAAAACTGTCTCAGCATGGTTCACGAGAGCTGCGTTGGCAAAACTGGTGGCCATGGCCATCAATACAATAGTAAGACTCATGTTTCGTTTCATCATTGTAATGTCAGTTTTTTAATTTGGTTTAACATGTGGTTTGGGTGTTCGAACGGTGCAAAAGTAGAAAAGTAAGCAAAAAGAAGCAAGTTTTTCATTACACAAGATTACACAAAAGGCAAAAATCAGGCTAAAACCATTGCTCCGATTCGTTTTTTGCGTATCTTTGCACAACATCAAGACAACTTACCAAAACAGAAAAACTATGGAAAACGAAGAAATCAAAATGAATGCCAATCAAGTGGTGGCATTCCTGCAGAAATCACCCCAGTGCTTCACCAAAGCCGACATCATCCGCTTCATTGAAGAGAACGGCATCAAGATGGTCAACTTCATGTATCCGGGCGGTGACGGCCGACTGAAGACGCTGAACTTTGTCATCAACAATCTGGCCTATCTCGACACCATTCTCACCTGCGGGGAGCGGGTCGACGGGTCGAGCCTCTTCTCGTTCATCGAGGCGGGCAGCAGCGACCTGTATGTGCTTCCGCGTTTTGCAACGGCGTTCGTCGACCCCTTTGCCGACATTCCCACGCTGACCATGCTCTGCGCCTTCTTCGACAAAGACGGACAACCGCTGGCCAGTGCGCCTGAGCACACGCTGGCCAAAGCAGCCCAGGCCTTCAGGAGAACCACCGGCATGGAGTTTCACGCCATGGGGGAACTGGAGTACTACGTCATCTCGCCCGACGAAGACGTGTTCCCCGCCACCGACCAGCACGGCTATCACGAGAGTGCGCCCTACGCCAAGACCAACGATTTCCGCACCCGATGCATGCACTACATTGCCAGAACCGGAGGTCAAATAAAATACGGACACTCGGAGGTGGGCAACTTCAAAATGAACGGCCTGGTGTACGAACAGAACGAGATAGAATTCCTGCCCGTGCCCGTAGAGCAGGCAGCTGACCAGCTGATGCTGGCCAAATGGGTCATCCGCAACCTGGCCTACGAGGAAGGGCTGAACGTGACGTTTGCCCCCAAGATCACAACGGGCAAAGCGGGGTCAGGACTGCACATCCACATGCGCCTGATGAAGGACGGGCGCAACATGATGCTCACCGATGGCATCCTGAGCCAGGAGGCACGCAGAATGATTGCGGGCATGATGGACGTGGCACCCGCCATCACCGCCTTCGGCAACAAGAATCCCACAAGCTACTTCCGCTTAGTGCCCCACCAGGAAGCACCCACCAACGTCTGCTGGGGCGACCGCAACCGCAGCGTGCTGGTGCGCGTGCCGCTGGGATGGAATGCCGGCACCGACATGATGCAGAAGGCCAATCCCCAGGAGAGCCAGGCTACAGGCATCAGAAAGGAAGAACTGAACAAGCAGACGGTGGAGATGCGCTCGCCCGACGGTTCGGCCGACCTCTATCAGCTGCTGGCGGGTCTGTGTGTGGCTTGCAGGCATGGGTTTGAAATGGAGAACGCACTCAAAGTGGCCGAGCAGACCTACGTGAACGTGAATATTCACGACGCTGCCAACGCCGACCGGCTGGCACAGTTGGCCCAGTTGCCCGACAGTTGTGCGGCATCGGCCGACTGTCTGGAACGTCAGCGCAGCATCTTCGAGGAGCAAGGCGTCTTCTCGCCTGCCATGATTGACGGCATCATAGCCCAGCTACGCGCCTTTGGCGACCGCACGTTGCGTGCCGACATCGAGCACAATGAGGATGCTGTTCAGCAGCTTGTGGCTGAACATTTCCATTGTGGATAGATGCTTTGTTATTTATAGAGGAGAGAGGAGAGAGGAGAGAGAAATGTATTGGGCGCTTAGGTCTTCTCCCCTTTGGGGAGACGAGAGAGGGGCTCAGATGCTATTCTCTCTCCTCTTTCCTCTCTCCTCTCTCCTCTAAAAAACTTAATTCTTTTCTATCAGTATACGGGCATCCACGGCGATGACGTCGCGCTCGTCGGCGAGCAGCGGGTTGATGTCCATTTCCTTGATTTCGGTGGCAAAGCGGAGGAGGGTGGAAAGACGCACAATGATTTCGGCGTATTTCTGCTCGTTGATGCCTTGTTGCCCGCGCGTACCTTTTATTATCTTATATCCTCGGAGCGAATGGATCATGGAGTAGGCTTCGGCATAGCTGAGCGGGGCCAGACCGGAGGAGACGTCCTTGAGCACTTCGACGAAGATGCCGCCCAGTCCGCAGAGCACGGTATGGCCGAAGCGGGGCTCATACTTGGCACCGATGAACAGCTCGGTGCCGCTGAGCATCTTCTGCACCATCACGGCATGGGCATCCTTGATCTTCATCATGCGGTCGAACTCGAGCGCCAGGTGCTCCTCGGTGCGTATGTTGAGGGCCACGCCGCCCACATCGCTCTTATGGACGGGGCCAACGACCTTGGCCACCACGGGATAGCCCACCTTGCGGGCAAAGTCGATGAGCTCTTCCTTGTTGGCGGCCACCATCTCGGGCACCATGGGAATGCCGGCCGAGGCGAGCAGCTGGTGCACCAGGTGGGGTTCTATGTATCCGTTGCCCTTGATGCCGGAAATGATTTCCCTTATGCGGGGCACGTCTACTCCGAAGAGCTCTATCTCGGGCGGAGCCGGCAGTGGAGTCTTCATGATTTGCGAGAGGGCCGTGGCCAGCGTCACCTCGTCGCTGAAGTTCACGTGGCCCTTCTTCAGGAATTCCTCCACTTCGGGGCCTGCCGTGTGCAGGCTGGGCAGAATGGGGAAGATGGGCTTGCGGCTCTCGAGAATCTTCTTGTGGAGCACGTCGTAGGCCTCGTAGAGCTGCACGAGTCCCGGAGTGCCGAAGATGACCATGATGGCATCGATGTTGTCGAAGTGCTTGTCGCAATAGTCGATGGCGATGCCCAGTTGCTCGGGCGTTCCCGTGGCCAGGATGTCGATGGGGTTGGCCACCGAAGAGCCAGGGAAGAGCTGCGACTTGAGTTCCTCGGCAGCACTGCCGCTGATGGGCGGAACGTTCATACCGCCCTTGGAGAGTGCGTCGGTGAGCATCACGCCCGGACCTCCGGCATGGGTGACGATGGCCACGTTCTTGCCCGTCATCTTGGGCAGGGTGAAGATGCAGCCCACGGTGGTGAGCTCTTCGCGCGAGAAGCAGCGCACGATGCCGGCCTTGCGGAAGAGGGCCTCGACGGCCGAGTCGCTACTGGCAATGGCGCCGGTGTGGCTCGAGGCGGCGCGGCTGCCGCTCTCGCTCGACCCGGCCTTGATGGCGGCAATGCGGCATCCCTTGCGGATGAGCGAGCTGGCATGGAAGAGCAGCTTGTCGGGGTTGGAGATGTTTTCGATGTAGAGCAGCTTCACGTGGGAACTGGTCTGGGGGTCGAAGTTCTCGTCCATGTACTGCAGCACGTCTTCAATGCCTATCTGCTTGCCGTTGCCGATGGACCACACGCTGTTGAACTGCAGGCCCTTGATGACTGCCGACTCGAGAATGAACACGGCCGTGGCTCCCGAGCCGCTGATGAAGTCGACGCCGCGCGGGTTGAGGTTGGGAATAGGTTTGGTGAACACGCTGTGGTGCCAGCGGTTGAGCAGTCCGATGCAGTTGGGGCCGATGAGCGCTGCGCCATACTTCTCGCAACTGTCGAGGATGCGCTGCTCCAGGGCTGCGCCGGCCTTGGTCTCCTCGCCGAATCCGGCAGAGATGATGATGAACGCACGCACCTGCTTCTCCTTGGCCAGGAATTCCACGTAGTCGGGACAGAACTTGGCAGCCACCACGAGGATGGCCAGGTCGGTGGGCGGCACCTCCTTGGCGTCGTGGAAGGCTTTGATGCCCTGCACTTCGTCTTCCTTTGGGTTCACGATGCGCAGCGTGCCTTGATAGCCTCCGCTAATGAGATTTCTCACGATGGCACCGCCCGGCTTGTGCACATTGTTTGAGCCGCCGATGACGACAATGCTCTCGGGCTGTAGTAGTTGTTGGTTGATCATGGTATTATAATGATGATTTAGGGATTTACTATTTTTCTCGTGGAGTTTTTTTAGAGGAGAGAGGAGAGAGGAGAGAGAATAGCGTTTGGCGCTTCGGTCTTCTCCCCTTTGGGGAGACGGGAGAGGGGCTCTCTCATTCCTCACTACTCATCACTCATTTCCCCACGCGCTCCCTCCAGAGACAACTCGCCCACTTATATCTGGTCGAGGAATTGCTTCAGCACGTCGCAGTTGGAGGCGAACTCGCTCTTCGCGTGCGACTTGTAGAAGTTGTTCAGCTCCATGAGTGCCTTGTACTGGCGGTTCTTGGTCAGCGGTCGGGCGAGCTGCTCCGAAAAGTCGCTGTTCCAATAATACTCACACCAGGGCTCCAGCGGCACGAAGGCCAAGCCGAAGAGCGCCTTCTCGCGCAGGGCCACGTCGCTGGTGAGCTTGGCCTTGTTGAGATATTCCACGGCGCGGCTCACATAGTCCACCTCGTTCACCTCGGCCGTGTCGAGAATGCTCTGCCCATAGTGGGTGATATACCAGCATTCGCCCTTGTAGCTGGCTTGATAGAAGCGCACGCCCAGGTCGTAGGCAGCCTGCGCACGCGACTGCTCGTCGCCCACGCTGAGCTTGGCCATGAGCTGCTGCACCTCCTTAATGAAGTCTATCTTCTGGTTGGTGGTCAGGTGGTAGTTGTCGTCGATGTCCTCGTCGGTCTCGCGCTGCACGGTCATCCATGGCTCTATGTCGAAGCGTCGGTTGGCCGCATAGTATTTGATGTTCTGCGTGTCGAGATAGTTCAGGGGCACCTTCTGCAGGTATTCCAGCGCCTTGGCATAATTGCCCTCGGCCAGGTATTTCGTGCCGATGGCATCGTTGAGGTAGTCCTGATTGATTTCCACGCGCTCAAAGAGCCAGTTCTCCAGCTTGGGGCTCTTGCGTTTGCCCAGGGCGTATTTCAGGAAGTCGGCCATCTTGTCGGCACTCTGCGAGTTGAACCGCCAGAAGAAGCTGGAGGCCCAGTTATGCTGTTTGTTGCTGAAGATGTCGAGCAGTGCCGTCGCCACGTGGGGGCGTCCCCAGCCGTCGTAGAGGTTGATGAGATGGGTATACACGGCGCGGTCGATCATCTCTTCGTAGTGGCCACCGAAGTAGGAGTGGTCTTCGTCAAACTGGCCTTTCTCCTCTTTGTCCTTCTCCTCGAGCCACTGCAGCTCGTCGGCAATGAAGTTGTCGGTCTGCTTGGAGTTCTTCATGAGCGACGTGTTGATGAAGAAGCTTATGACGCGCGCATTGTCCTTCATGCGCTCCGTGCCGGCCATGTCCTTGGCCTCGTCGATGAAGCGCTTGGCCGTGGCGGCGTCGCCATAGAGATATTGCAGCCAGGCAGCAGCCGACTTCCAGAGCAGGGGCGTCTGCGTGCGACCGCCGGAGGCCACCTCGTTGGCAAAGCTGATGAACTGCATCACCTCCTTGCGATAGGTGGGGTCCACCTCTTTGGGTGTGTGCAGCTCATAGATTTCGGGGTCTTGCGTGTCCTGGGCTATGTTGACAAACTTCTGCACCATGAAGGGCAGCGCGGCCGAATTGGGCGAGGTGATATAGACCGACTTGATGCCGTTGAGGTTGATCATGTCCTGCAGACACCAGTTCATGCTCACCATGTCGCCCATCTCGCCATACACCTCCATGGCCTGCGAGAACTTCTTGGTCTGCAGCAGGGCGTTGGCATAGAGGCCCTTCATCATTTCCTTGTATACCGAGTTGGGCAGCTTAGGCTCCATCTCCTTCCAGAACTCCAGGTTGTCGGCATACTGCTCCAGCTGCATGTTGCAGCGCATCACGAGCAGCGCGTTCTGGCTGCGCAGCTTCGACTTGGTCTTCAGCAGGGCCTGCTGCTTGATGCGCTTCAGGTTGGCAGCCTGCTTGAGCACCTCCTCCTTCGAAGGATACTCCCACTTGTCCTGCTGCCAGCCGCAGATGTCGAGATACTGATTGAGCAGCTTCAGATAGGCCATCATCTCGGTGTCGCCCTGCTTACGGGCATACTCCATCACTTTGTTGGGCTCATAGCCCTCCCACTCGTTCACCGCGCCCTTGGTGTATTCCACCCAGTTGCGGTTGGCCATTTCGCCCAGCCGGTCGCTCATCAGCGAGCGGTTGTAGACGCTGAACACGAAGTAATGGTGCGTGGTGGGACTGATGCAGGCCATTCCGCGCAGGGCCAATGCCAATAACAAGCTAACGATTGAAAATCTTTTCATAGTCCTCAGGATTATAATGATTGATTTGATTGTGGTCAAGATGATACAGGATGAGCTCGCTGCCTATGTCGCTGCGCTGCCGGTTGATGGCATTGCGCACGCGGCTTATCTCGTCGGCGGGGCATTGCCACGTGACGAGCGTGTCGCCCACGAAGCGCTTGGTGGGGGGCTGGCCATAGACCACCTCCTGGAACTTGCCCTGGCTGAAGAAGAGCCTCCACTGAAACAGCGGATAGGCGGCCGAGAGGGGCAGGTTGTAGCGGCGCAGGCGCTTCAGATAGGGCTCCACGTCGCGCATGTCGAGCACGGGGTTGTGGTCGGTGAGCTGTTGGGGGCTGCTCGTATTATAGACCATGAGCACGCCGCGGTCAACGGGTGGCGGCGCCATCGAGAGCTGATGCAGGCGGATGGTGGCCGAGAGTCCCAGCCCATGGGCGCGCAGCTCCTGGCGTATGTGCTCCAGGAGAGCGTAGCACGCCTGTCGCGAGCGCGCCGTCCAGTCGCAGTCTATCTGCACCTCGCGCACATGGCTCACGTCGTTGGTGCGGCACATCTGCACCACCCTCTTTACCAGCTTGTGGGCCAGGCCCGTCGTGTCGGCGCGCAGGCAGTTCTCCACCACAAACACCGTGGGCACCACCTCCAGGCCCGCAGGCACCGAGTCGCGGAAACTGATGGTGGCCTCGGGTCTTAGCCCCGACGGGCGGTCGCACACCACATCGAAGAACCTCACATAGAGCCGCTCCACGCGATGGGCGTGAAGGAAAGCGCGCTCCGTGCTGTCGAGCTGAAACACCGTTCGCCAATAATACATGGCATTGCTCTGCGGAGCAACATCGTCGCGCCTACAGCCGGCAAGACTGAGCATGCCGACCATTGCTACGGCCAAAAACAAGCGCATCTTCATTCTGCACACAAAAGTAAGGAAAAAAAATGAAAACACCATTCTTTTCGCCGCAAAATATTGCCTCGGCAGGGAGGGCAGCAACGAAAAGAAGGGAGCCCTCAACCAGTGAGCAGCACGATTGCTGTCTGTTGACTTAAGTCAATAGATCTGTTGACTCCAGTCAACAGGTGCGTTGACTTAAGTCAACAGGTGCGTTGACTCCAGTCAACAGACAGCAAACAGGCCATTCACGGGTTGGAAGCTCGCTGACCGGATGCAGAAAGCGGCGTCCTCCCGGTTTTCTGGGAAAGCCGACAGGCAGAAACGGGGAAATGCTGCCTGATGGGCGGGACGCGGGCCGATGGTGATACGTCTGCCCATAGAATTGTTGCCCCACCTTATTATATATATAATGTGGGTGTCAGGGGGAAACAGACTTACAGTCTTGCGGCCAAAGCGAAGGGTAGGACGCCCTGGGTACCTCTTAGCGCCGTTTCACAGATACAGACCCCACCCCTGACCCCTCCCCTCAAGGTGTGGGGTCAGGGGTGGGGTCTGTATCTTTGGACGACGCAACCATTGGGAATTGCTACAGATAATTTGCACAAATAATTACATCTATACAGACATGGGGAGAAGAAAAGAAGTTTTTTTCGTAACTTTGCAACTAAAATCTGCACCAATGCGTCTAACCGACAGAAACAAGACGAACGAACAAACAACCAAAAAGGAAAGACGACATGAAAAGAAGTATCATAGCATTGGCCCTGGCCCTGACACTGAGCACCACTGCGCAGGCCTCGGGGCAGAAGCATCGGCACCACGATGACATCACGGCAACGACGACGACCGTCAACGACTCCTCAGCCAACGAAGGCAGCGAGGGCGTCGTGGCCTACTCTGACACCACCACGGTAGACACCACCACGGTAGCGACGACCGGCAACGGCGGCTACACCATTGACATTGGTGGCGACGACAGCCAGACCATCAACGACATCTTCGGCTGGCTGACCGGACTGCTGGGCGGCGGCTTCGGCATCGTAGTGGCCATCCTTGCGGTTGTAGTGGTTTTGCTGGTGCTGCTGGGACCGATTATCGCCATCGTCGTGATTGTATGGCTCATCGTGAGAAACCGCAACCGCCGCTACCGACTGGCCGAAAAGGCCATGGAGAACGGGCAGCAGATTCCCGAAGAGCTGCTCAGACAACAGACGGTGGCCGAGAGCGACCTCTGGCGGCGCGGCATACGCCACGTGGCGCTGGGACTGGGACTCGTGGCGCTGTTCTACTGCCTGGGAGCCGACCCGCTGGTAGGCATTGGATGGCTCGTGGCCTTCTATGGCGGCGGACAGGCCTTCATAGGATGGCGAGACCGCAAGGAGAATGGGCTGAAAGATAATGAACAGGAAACATTCTAAACACATAAAGACTATGGACAACAAACGACTGACGCGCTCCAACGACCGCATCATTGGCGGCGTATGCGCAGGTATAGCAGAATATCTCGACATCGACCCCACCGTGGTACGCGTAGGCTACGCCGTGCTGACGCTCTGCACCGTGTTCTGCGGAGTGATTCTCTACCCGGTGCTCTGGATCATCATCCCGCCCAAATACTGAGGCGTCGTGATTGGAGAGAGGAGAGAGAATAGCATCTGAGCCCCTCTCCCATCTTCCCAAAGGGGAGAAGCCCTAAGCGCACAATACATTTCTCTCTCCTCTCTCCTCTAAACTAGTACATTGAACAAAAAGAAGCTAAAAAAGGACAAACCCTAATCAGCGGATGAAGGCTATCAGCGACATCACTCTTGTCACCCAGGTGGCTGTGTTTCACAACAAGCGGGCATTCGACCAGCTTGTGAGGAAATATCAGTCGCCGGTGCGCCGGTTCTTCCTCAACCTCACGCTGGGAGACACCCAGCTGAGCGACGACCTGGCGCAAGACACCTTCATCAAAGCATACACCAACATTGCCAAGTTTCAGGGGCTCTCGGGATTCTCCACTTGGCTCTATCGCATAGCCTACAACACATTCTACGACTACAAACGGGCGCAAAAGCCTACCGAAGACATGGAACAGAAGGCCGTGCACGCGCTCAGCACCCGCCACGACTCGACAGCCGAGAAACTCGACCTGCATGAGGCCATGAAGATTCTGAAGGAGGAAGAGCGCACCTGCATCACGCTGCAACTCATTGAGGGGCTGCCTATTGACAAAATCTCTGAAGTGACGGGCATCGGCGCCAACACCGTGAAATCGCACCTGGCCCGCGGAAAGCAAAAACTCGCTAACTACTTGAAACAAAATGGATATGAAAGAAAATAACGACGAACTGCTGGAACTGACTCGCGACGACGAACTGCTGGTGGAGCAATTCATGGCCGGACAACGGCACGACGTGGCCGACCATGGCTTCTCGCGCCGCGTGATGCGCCATCTGCCTGGGCGGGCCTACCGGCTGAACCGGCTCTGGACGATATTCTGCTGCGCCCTGGGCGTGGCGTTCTTCGTGAGCATACGCGGATGGGACGTCGTGATGAGCACCCTCAGGATGCTGGCCAAGACGCTGCCCGCAGCCGACATCTTCTTCGTGAGCCCCGTGGCCATGGTTCTATCGATGTTCGCCATCATGGTGAGCATGGTCTATGGAACGATGAAGATGCTGGAAAGGGTGCAATAGGAGCCTTCAATTGATGATGAAGAAGTCGTCTTCACCGGCTTGTTGCTGCTGCGCAGGCTTGGGCTTGGGCAGCTCTTTCAGGCGGCCGTTCTCGTCGAACATGCCATAGGTGGTACGGAGCACCCTGAACTCGGTGCGGCGGTTCAGCTGATGGCAAGTTTCCTGCTTCTCCTTGTCGGCAAGTTTGCCAATAAATTCTTCGGAGAGCACGTCTTTCTCCTTCAGCCAGGCATATTTCTCAGTAAGTTTTTTTCGGATGGTCTTCGGCTTATCCTCGCCATAGCCTACAGGCGTCAGCCTGTCGGCAGCAATGCCGTGGGCTATCAGATAGTTCACCACCGACTCGGCACGGCGCTGGGCCAGCCTGCGGTTGTAGTCGGCGCTGCCGCGGCAGTCGCTGTGAGCGCTGAGCTCGATGGTGATGTGGGGATTGTCGTTGAGCATCTTCACCAGTTCGTCGAGCGCGATGGTCGACTCGGGTCGGAGCGTGGCCTTGTCGAAGTCGTAGAAGATATTGTCGATGAGCACGGGGGCCGTGATGCTGGCCAGCGGGAATTGCAGCACGTGCTCCTTCGATTCGCCCAGGTCGACAACGGAGAGCTCTTCCTGGTGGTTGAGGAAGCCCTTACACGTGGCGAGGAACAGATATTCCACGCCCGGCTCTACCTCCTGCTCGAAGGAGCCGTCGCCCTTGACGCTGAGCTTGCGGTTGGTGCCGTCGCTGCCCACCATGTAGACCTGAGCGGCAGGCAGTTCATAGGCTTCCTGCTCGTATACCCAGCCTTTGACGGTCTGTATGATTTCCGGATTTTCGAAGCTGAAGATGTGGTCGCTGCCGCGGCCGTCGCCTCGGTTGGAGCTGAAGAATCCGCGGTTGTGCAGCCCCTCGAAGGTCATGCCGAAGTCGTCGCCCTGCGAATTGAGCGGATAGCCGGGATGCTCGAGCGTCACGCGGCCGAAGTTGTCGGCCTTGGCAATGAAGATGTCGAGGCCGCCCATGCCAGGATGGCCGTCGCTCGAGAAGTAGAGGTCGCCGTTGGGGCGGAAGGTGGGAAACTCCTCGTTGCCGGGCGTATTGATGGGCTCGCCCAGGTTTTCCACGCCCCCCAGTCCACTGCTCGTCAGCCTCACGCGCCAGATGTCGAGTCCGCCCAGACCGCCGGGCATGTCGGAGGTGAAGTAGAGCCACAGCCCGTCGGGCGAGACAGCCGGATGGGCATAGCTGGAAAGCGTGTCTTTGGATACTTCGAGCGGTGAGGGCTTGCCCCAGGCAGCGTCGCTTCGGTTGGATGTCATGATCTGGGCGTAGCGGGGATAGGAGGCATCGGTGGTGCACTGCGTGAGATACATCACGCGCTGGTCGGGCGAGAAGCAGCAGGCACCCTCGTCGAATTCGGTATTGAGCCCCGACTCAATGGTCTGCGGCCTTTGCCAGCGGCCCTTGTCGTCTTTCTGCGAATAGAAGATGTCGCCATTCTTGGTGCCGGTGATGCCGCTCAGCTCGTCGCCCTGAGCCTCGTTGCGGGTGGAAGTGAAGAAGAGCTGATTGTACTCATCGCCGCACAGCATGGGGCTGAAATCGGCGCGCCGCGAATTGAACATCTCCATGCGCTTCACCGTGTAGCGCGAGCCGTCTTTCTTCCATTGGGGCGCCATTTGGGCCGACTTCAGCCCGTTTTGCGCCAGCACGTCGTGGGGCAGGGAGTCGAGCACGAGCTGGAACTCGCGCGCCGCCTCCTTGTAGCTGCCGCTCTTGAGCAGCAGGCGCGCCATGGAGAGATGCGTCTGAACGTCGTCTTGCTTGTAGCGTATGACGTTCCGATAGGCGGCTATGGCCTTCTGCGTCTGGCCTATGCGCTCAAAGCACAGCGCCTGACGGGCGGCACGCTGCCCGCGCAGCGTGCGCTCTTTGGGTGGAGTCTTGGAGTAAGCTTGCTTGAATTCGTTGGCCGCATCAAAATATTCGCCCAGGGCGAGATGTCGTTCGCCCCGCTTCATGTTCTGCTCTGCTCCGCCACAACCGCAGAGCACCAGAACCGACAACAACAGGAAAAGTTTGATGCGCATTGATAAATAAACGGAAAAGGGCGCGAATTATTATTCTTTGGCAAATGGAATGACGAATTTGCAGCCGTTTTTCCAGTTGGAGCACCCGTAGGCGGCGCGCCCCTTGACGATTGTTCCCTTGCCACAGAGCGGACAAGGCTGGCCGATGATGCTGTCGTCGGCGGGCAGCTGCGGGGGCGTTTTTTTCTTTGCCGGCGTGCGCTTGCGTGCCTTTTTCACGTCGGCGTCGGTGGTCAGTGCGATGTGCCGACTGGAATTGTCAGCGAGCACATCGCGCACGATGGTATTGATTTGCTCCTTCAGCTCCTCGATGAACTGGGCGGGGTCGTATTTCCGGTGCTCAATGTCGCGCAGTTTCTTCTCCCAGATGCCCGTGAGTTCGCAGCTCTTGAGCAGTTCCTCCTTGATCATGTCGATGAGCTCGATGCCCGTGGGCGTGGCCACGAGTCGCTTGCGCTCGCGGCGTATGTAGTGGCGCTTGAAGAGCGTTTCGATGATGCCCGCCCTCGACGAGGGGCGCCCGATGCCATTTTCCTTCATGGCGGCGCGCAGCGTTTCGTCCTCGACAAACTTTCCGGCCGTCTCCATGGCGCGCAGCAGCGATGCCTCGGTATAATAAGGTGGTGGCGTGGTCCACTTCTCCGTCAAGGTGGGCTCGTGGTCGCCGCTCTCGCCTTTGACGAAGGTGGGCAGCGTCTTTTCCTCGTCTTCCCGTTGTGCGCCATCCTCTTCGTCGTCTTTCTGCTGGACGTCCTTGGCATAGACCGCGCGCCAGCCCGGGTCGAGGATTTCCTTTCCGGTGGCCTTGAGTTCAATCTTGTCTACTTCGCCCAGCACGGTGGTAGTGGAGAATTTGCAGTCGGGATAGAAGGCCGCGATGAACCGGCGTGCCACCAGGTCGTAGACGCGTCGCTCCATGTCGCTGAGGTTTTGGGGAATGACGCCCGTGGGGATGATGGCGTGGTGGTCGGTGACCTTCGACGTGTCGAAGACGCGCTTTGACTTGGGCAGCGCCTTGCCGCCGAGAGGGCGCACGAGGTCGGCATAGACGGCCTTTCCGGCCGTCTTGGTCTGGAAGAGCCCGTTCATGATTTGCGGGCATTTGGGATAGATGTCGTCGGAGAGATATTGGGTGTCGACGCGTGGATAGGTGGTCAGCTTGCGTTCGTAGAGCGCCTGAATGGTGTTGAGGGTCAGTTCGGCGCTCATGCCGAACTTGCGGTTGCAATCCACCTGGAGCGAGGTGAGGTCGTAGAGCTGGCGGGGCTGCTCGCGGCCGTTTTTCTTCTCCACCTTGGTCACGATGAAGGGCTTGCCCTTGATGAGCTGAAAGCTCTTCTCGCCTTCCTCCTTGCTGGTGAACTTGCCCTTGGTGGCGGTGAAGAGTGTGTCGCGATAGATGGTGGAGAGCACCCAGTAGGCTTCGGGCTTGAAGTTGTCGATCTCCTTCTGACGGTTGACGATGAGCGCCAGCGTGGGCGTCTGCACGCGCCCTATGGAGAGCACCTGCCGGTTTTGCCCGTACTTCAGGGTGTAGAGTCGCGTGGCGTTCATGCCCAGGATCCAGTCGCCTATGGCGCGCGAGAGTCCGGCCAGATAGAGCGGCTGATACTCCTGCTGGTCTTTCAGCTGGGCAAAGCCCTCGCGGATGGCCTCGTCGGTCATCGACGATATCCAGAGGCGCTTCACGGGGCAGGTGGCTCCGGCCTTCTGCATCACCCAGCGCTGAATGAGCTCGCCCTCCTGGCCGGCATCTCCGCAGTTCACGATGCCTTCGGCGGCCTGCATGAGCCGCTCAATGATGGAGAACTGCTTCTTGATGCTGACATCCTCGATGAGCTTGATGCCGAAGCGCTGCGGAATCATGGGCAGTGCGCTCAGGCTCCATCTCTTCCAGAGGGGCGTGTAGTCGTGGGGTTCCTTGAGGGTGCACAGATGGCCGAACGTCCACGTCACCTGGTAGCCGTTGCCTTCCATGTAGCCTTCGTGCTGATGTGTTGCCCCGATGATGCGCGCAATGTCGCGCGCTACGCTGGGTTTCTCTGCTATACAAACAACCATCTTTTATCTTTCTTATTTTCTTTCGGTGTGGGTTTTCGTAGGGGCGAGGGTGCGTAGGTGCGTGGGTGCGAGATATGATTTGAGCGCCCGATACTAATCTCGTGCCCACGTACCCACGAAAAAAAACGTACGCCGCGCCCTTAGTACCCCAATTCCTCGTCGGTGAGGATGACGATGTGGCGGCCTGCCGGATGGGACATGCGCTGAATGGATATGTAGTTGCAAATGCTGTCGCGCGAGAGACAGTTGTGGCAGGTGCCATCGGCCTGGCAGGGCGTCGGGAAGTCAAAGCGGGCCATATTAACGGGCGCGGCCTCCGAGCGGGCACGCTTGACGGCAGCATCCAAGTCCTGGCATACTTTGTTGAGCCCTACGACGAGAATCACGTGGGCAGGCCCCCACGTGATGGCAGCCACGCGATTGCCGTTGCCGTCGATATTCACCAGCAGGCCGTCCTCGCTCATGGCATTAACGGAGGCCAGATAGTAGTCGCACTCGAACGCCTTGCGGTAGATGCGCAGCTTGTCTTCGGCCGATGTCACGTCGTCGCGGTCGAACACCTGGTAGTTGCCGGCCTTCAGCATGCGGGTGACGCCCGAGTCGCGAATGCTCATGGAGCCTCCCCAGCTGACGGTGCTGCCTTCGGGAATGAGTTCCTTCACCTTATTGATAATGTCCTCGCTGCGCTTGCAATAGTGCACTTGGTAGTGGCGGCGCTCCAGATTCTTCGTCAGTTTCAGGGCCAGCCGCTCATTGCGTTGTTCTCTTGGAGTCATCTCGTTATTGCCTTTTATGTGTTTTGATTTCGTGATGCAAAGATACGCATAAGCGAGCGAAAAGCCAAATAAAATTGGCCTTTTCCGAGCATGAGCAGGCCCGAAGGAGGCTGCCGAAAGGCCTGCCGACGCTACTGAGGAAGCAAAAGGGCACAAAAAAGCCCCGATTCACATCGAGGCAATTTCTTTCGTACTATTCTTGAATGTTTTAGCAGTTTGTGTTTATGTAGCATGTAAATCTTGAAAATCCACATCAGTTTATCTGTGTGCAAAGATAGCATGAGAATTGATATAAATCAAATAAAGCTACTAAAAAATGCGGAAAAACTACGCAAACGTTTTCAACCTCCATGCCCTCAAAAAGGCGGGGCGGGGAGCCGCGTTTGTAAAGATTTTTCAGAACGAATTTCCCGCGCTCGCAAATGGCTGAAAATCAATCGTCGCAGTAAGCACGCCACTCACGATGAGTAAGCACGCCACTCACGCCCCGTAAGCACGCCATTTACGACGAGTAAGCACGGCGCTCACGAAAAGGCCCAGAGCGCCCGCCGGCCCGACTGTAAAGAAAATTCAAAGAATTTACCGGCTCATGCGCCGCGGCTCATGCCCTCATGGCCGAAAAGAAGTCGGGCACCGCAAAAAAACGGAAATAAAAAATGTTTTCATAATTTGCGTTTTCAGCCACGAATTAGTATCTTTGCAAATTAGAAATACTAGTATTACGAAAAATGAAAGAATTTGTCATTTCCGAAGTCAAGGCCGAAACGGCGGTGCTGGTGGGACTCATCACGCCCCAGCAAGACGAGGCCAAGACGAAGGAATATCTTGACGAACTGGAATTCCTTGCCGACACGGCTGGAGCTGTCACCGTGAAGCGATTCACGCAACGGGCCAACAGCCCCAACCAGACGTCGTATGTGGGCAAGGGCAAGCTGGAAGAAATCAAGCAATACATCAAGGACGAGGAAGACGCCGAGCGCGAGGTGGGCATGGTGATCTTCGACGACGAGCTCTCGGCCAAGCAGATACGCAACATTGAGGCGGCGCTGAAGACCAAGATACTGGACCGCACCAGCCTCATCCTCGACATCTTTGCCATGCGCGCCCAGACGGCCAACGCCAAGACGCAGGTGGAGCTGGCGCAATATCGCTACATGCTGCCCCGGCTGCAACGCCTGTGGACTCACCTGGAACGCCAGGGCGGAGGCTCGGGCTCGGGCGGAGGAAAAGGAAGCGTGGGACTGCGCGGACCGGGCGAGACGCAGCTCGAGATGGACCAGCGCATCATACGCCAGCGCATCTCGCTGCTCAAAGAGCGACTCGTGGAGATAGACAAGCAGAAAACCACGCAGCGCAAGAACCGCGGACGGCTCATCCGCGTGGCCCTGGTGGGATATACCAACGTGGGCAAGTCGACCATCATGAACCTGCTGGCCAAGAGCGACGTGTTTGCCGAAAACAAGCTCTTCGCCACGCTCGACACCACCGTGC